>NZ_JBHUMZ010000051.1:0-90911 GCF_042685285.1 Piscibacillus salipiscarius
CGTTCGTCCTGAGCCAGGATCAAACTCTCCATAAAAGTAGTTTGATTGGCTTAAATAGTTAAATCGTTTTTGACTCGCCAATCCGAGTAAAAAACGTGAATTGACCACAGGCTATTTTGTTTAGTTTTCAAGGTTCAAAATGTGTGTCGTGTTTTGACGACGAAATTAAATTTATCACAGCAACAAACCATTGTCAATAAGTTTTGAGCAACTTTTTAAATTGATTTTGATTTGTTTTTTGATGTGTCGTTTTTGACGACAAAAGTTATATTATCACAGAGGTATGTGCATGACAATATGTAATTTTTGATTTTATTAATTGAAAATTTTCTTATAATTATTAAGCAGTTAGATCACTTAACATTTGGGAAGTTTTTTCTTGGTATGTAACGAACACAGGTTGAATGACTAGCCAGTCTTTTAAATATATTAAAAAGTAAAGTGTATCTTTCCTTTATGGCTTCTTTAACCTGACCATCCATGTTTTCATAATTAAAGTCAAAGATCAGTTCATCCATTTCTCTTTTCAACAAATACTCTAACTCTTTTTGTTCTTGTTCTTTAATCATTAATCCTAACAACTCATTCACACCCTAACACTACGATTTTTAACAACTTATTTGTAACTTGTCCTTCTAAAATAGATAGTTATTGCATAACATTAATTGAGCTCTTTTATTGCTGCGTATTTATCAATATAAGCAGTTACTCAGTTTCATATACATTTCACTAGAAAATATGAAGCAAAGGTTGGGTGAAATATGTTTTTTGCATTAAATTGGACAAGTTGGAAAAAGTGGGTATTCATTGGGTTACTAATAGGCATTGTTTATTTCTCTTACCAGCTTTCATCAATATACGTGTTAGAGCCACAATCACAAGTTCAGTATGCAGGAGGAATAAGTAAAGCTGTAAAAGATGAAAAGGAAGTCGCTCTGACTGTAAACGTTTCATGGGGTGATGATGTCATCATAGATATTTTAGATGTATTAAGAGAAGAAAAGGTTAAAGCAACTTTTTTCATAAATGGTGAATGGGCGTTAAGAAATGAAGAAGTAGCAAAATTAATTATTGAAGAAAATCACGAGGTTGGTTTGTTAGGTTTTTATGATGAACCTTACAGAAACTTACCTCAAGAGAAGATTACTGAGGATATAAAAAATGGAGAATCAACATTAAAACGGTTGGATTATGAGCCACTTACATTAGTTCGACCTCCAGAAAACCAATACAACAAGGATGTTGTAAAGCACATTAACAATTTAGGGTACAGAACTGTTTTTTGGAGTGTTTATGCTCATATTCAGCAAAGTACAGATGCAAACCAAAAAGCAAAAAGCATATCGGGTGAATTATCGAAAGGTGATATTGTCTTATTTAGTGCGCAGGATCATTTAACGGCAACACCTAAAGTTATAAAGAACATTATTAAGGCAAAAAAAGGTGAGGATTTTAAATTTGTCACGGTCACGGAATTGTTATCACCTGCAAAAATTAAACTCAATCCAATCAATTAAAGGGCAGCAAAAGCTACCCTTTTTTTATTTGCTTAGATTGATGTTCAGACGGTCCTTCATTAAATCCTACTATCTTATGAAGGGTTAAAAGCTGATAAGTATTGACAGCTAATAATGGTACAATCATTAGCATAATCCATTCACGTTCATCTATTCTTAAAGCCGGAATCCACTCAACCGTTGTCACTACAATCATAAAAAACAAGGCTGGCAAAAATGCTCTAGGGTGTGTTTCCTTAGCTTTAACCTTCGCAACCGCATATGAATAAATGAGTAACATCGCTGGCACTACTATATATGGAAATAAACTGCCTGGGTCTTCTGCCCTTGTATACCTAAAATAAACAAGATCAAATAGTACGAATAAAATAAGAACTACCTGTACATGATTCCAAAAGTAACCAAAAAAGCCACGTCCAAATTGATGGACGGTTAAATAAGCAAAGAAGCCCATTTGACTAATAACACTATATACTAAACCCCATCCGATAAACCATAAGATCGCGCCAAGTAAATTCCAGAGATCTATTTGCTCTAAATAAGGTGTATAGGCATGTGTTTGTACAAAAAAACTTGTTATAACTGTTGTGACAGCCCCTATAACAAGTGATACTAAAAAGAATTTTAACCACTTACGTATTGTCACAATCTTTCCCCCTAAATCTTATCCTTACCATAACGTATTTTATCACTAATTGCCTTTTATTGCTTGCTTCAATTGTGTATATTTTTTCACATCCATCTAATATTAACAAGTAAGTAACTCTTTTAAAAGGAGTCATTATGATGAAATTTTTTCACTTTATATTAGTGTTCACCATATTATTAGTCGGGTGCAGTCAAGGACAAGGCAATTCACAGCAAAGCCCTGAGTATGAGGCCACTAAAAAGATGGTTGTTGATATATTAAAGACAGATGACGGAAAGAAGGCCGTCAAAGAAATCTTGTCTGAAGAAGAGATGAAGCAGCAGCTTGTTCTCAATTCAGACCTAGTTAAACAGAGCGTTGAACAAAGTGTCACAAGTAAAAAAGGTAAAGAGTTTTTCAAAAAATTATTTGAAGACCCTTCTTTCGTTAAAGCCTATGTTGAAGCAACAAAAGAAGCTGACCAAAAATTAATGAAAGGCTTGATGAATGATTCAACGTATCAAGCACAAATGATTCAGCTATTTCAAAATGAAGAGATGCAGAAAATGATTCAGTCCGCCTTAAAAAGTCAACAATTCAAGTCTTATTTAGAAGATACGATTCAAGAAACTTTAAGCAGTCCTTTATTTAAAGCTCAAATGCAAGAAGTATTATTAAAAGCTGCAGAAGAAGCTAAGAAATCACAAGAGGGACAAAGCCAAGATCAAGGCCAACAGCAACAAAGCGGCGGGGGCGGCGACAGTGGTGGCGGCGGCCAACAAGAAGGCCAAAGTAGTGGCGGCTCAAGCAGTTAGTATTTTATGTATCAAAAAAAGTCTGTCCGAACTCAGGTCGGACAGACTTTCATTATTTACTGCGCTTAATTAATTTGTTTGCAACACTTAAGAAGATTTTCCCTGTTGGATGATCCTCTTGATAAACCCCAGGTGCAAATACATCTTCATCATCATAAGGTTGTTGTAATGGAAGCCTACCTAATACTTCAGTATCTAACACTTCAGCAAGTTTGTCGCCTCCACCTTCACCAAAGACATACTCACGCTGACCTGTGATGGCACTTTCAAAATAAGACATGTTTTCAACAATACCAATAATATCATGATCAGCCTTTAGCGCCATCTGGCCGGCACGCGCTGCAACAAACGCTGCCGTTGGGTGAGGCGTTGTGACGATTACTTGTTTAGATGAAGGTAGCAGTTCTTGTACATCTAAAGCGATATCACCAGTCCCTGGTGGCAGATCTAATAATAGATAGTCTAGATCACCCCATTCAACTTCTTTAAAGAAACTCGTTAACATTTTTCCAAGCATAGGACCTCTCCATATAATTGGTGAGTTGTCTTCAACAAAGAAGCCCATTGAGATGACTTGTACACCAAAGCGTTCTACGGGAATAATTTTCTCACCGCGAACTTGCGGGCGATTTTCAATTCCCATCATATCCGGAACACTGAATCCATAAATATCAGCATCGACAATACCAACTTTTTTACCTAAACGGGCTAACGCTACAGCAAGGTTAACCGTAACAGTAGATTTACCAACGCCACCTTTACCACTCGCAATAGAAATAAATTTAGTTCCTGTTTGTCCAATGAGATTTGCTTCTTTTTCTTCATTAGCTGCACTCACGTACTCTTCACGTTTCTCTTCAGGAAGTTCAGTAAAGCGAAGACCTACTGTTGCAACACCTTCCTTTTTAAGCATTCCAACGATTTCTTGTTGAAGCTGCATTTGCTCAGCAGAGTTAGGCTCAGCTAGTGCAATTTTCACACTTACATGGTTCTTATCTTCTTTAACTTTTATATTCTCAATTGCTCCGGTTTCCTCAAATGTTTTATGTATATGAGGGTCCTTTACAGGTTGGAGCAACTCTCTAACACGCTCTTCTGTAATCAACAACGACACCTTCCTTTGAGTTTGCAAAATTTTATGCTAAATAAAACTCGTCCATAAGACGAGTTTCCTAACTTCCATTGCCTAGTATAACATAAAATAACTAAACTCTCAGTTAACTTGATTCCCTGCTTCTTGTCCCCCTTGTACGTACTCAATAATTCCTTGATACACTGAAAAAGCAAGCTCTCTTTGGTAATCTTCTGTTAACAACCTCTCGCGTTCAGATGCGTTTGATAAGAAACCTAGTTCAACTAACGCTCCAGTTGTTTCTGCCCGTTTCAATATATAAATATTAGAAGTTGAAAAAGCACTCCTATTTGTATTCGTCGTTTCTCTTATACGTTCTTGGATTGACTTTGCTAAAACCTCGTTATCTTCACCTGGATAATAAAAAGACTGCCCACCTTTCCATTTTTCATTTGTCATGGAATTAAGGTGTAAACTAATAAAGATGTCAGCATTTTTGTCTTGAATAAAATTAACCCTTCTTCTTATATCATATGCTTTCCGTTTGGAATAACCTTTCATATCTTTAGGAGCTAAATCATAATCTTTATCCCTAGTTAAATGAACCTCTGCTCCTGCAGCTAATAAATAATCCTTTAAATATAACGTTGTATTTAGAACAATCGATTTTTCTTTCACATCACCATAATCTGTCCCGCCATCAACACCACCGTGCCCTGGATCTAACACGATGACTTGTCCGGCTAAAGGCATCGTAACGTCACTCGGATTAGAATCTGGATCCGGAAGGGGCAACTTTAATAAATTGTATAATAGAATAAATGCTAATACCCAAAGTAATATGTATATGATTTTTTTCATCTTCAAACCTCCTCGTCTAACTATATGGACAAGGAACTCAAAATATGATTTAGTGTTTCAAATTCTCATAAAAAGGGTATGAATCATTAAATCTTTTTTAATTTTGTTAACTTAGAATGAACATCCTCGAAATAGCTCTCATTTTTATCCGTTCAAATGTATAAATCATATTTGAATTTTTAAAAAATTAATAATAAAGTAATTTATGTACAAAAATACAATAGGGGGTTTTGAGTAAGTGGACGATGACTCTAATATTATTCTCCTCTACAAAGATTATTTGTGATGTATAAATTAAATTCTATAAATAAAAATACTATTTACGAGTGAGGAGATCTATAAATGAAAACGAGAGATTTATTGAAAAATCCTGTATTTTCAATTTCAGCATTTGTGGTTGGAATTTTAGTTATATTAGGTGCCATTAATCCAAAAGGTTTTAGCAACGTAGCAGGCGTTTTGTATGAGTTCACGACATATAATTTTGGTTGGCTATACTTAATTGCAGTCTTTATTTTTACAATATTCTTGCTGGTTCTAGCCTTTACGAAATACGGTCGTATTCGTTTAGGTGGAGATAAAGAGAAACCCGAATTTCCTTTTTACACTTGGATCGGTATGCTGTTCTCAGCAGGTTTAGGTGTAGGGTTAGTATTCTGGGGGGTTGCAGAACCATTAAGTCACTATTTCAACTCACCGTTTACTGATATCCCCGACAAAACGGAAGAATCCGCACGTGTTGCGATGAGTTACGCCTTTTTCCACTGGGGCGCTAGTCAGTGGTCGATCTTCGCCATCGTTGGTTTAGTGATTGCTTACTTGCAGTACCGTAAAAAACAAGATGGCCTTGTATCTACTGCGCTTGAACCAATTACAGGTAAAAATACAACTATAAAAAACACGATTGATTCACTTTCAGTGATTGCAACAGTGATGGGAATTGCGACATCTATTGGACTCGGTGTTATGCAGATGAACGGCGGGTTAAACGCCGTGTTTGGTGTACCTAATGCCGGTTGGATGCAATTACTCATTATTGCAGGTGTATTCGTTGCTTACATGATTTCTTCCACGACAGGCTTGCACAAAGGAATCAAGTATTTAAGTAATGTAAACATGACGCTTGTCTTACTGCTATTAATATTTGTGTTTTTCGCAGGACCAACTTTATTTATCTTAAATACTTTTACAGTAGGGCTTGGAGATTATTTAGCCAACTTCGTATCTTATAGTCTAAGGTTGACTCCTTATGAGGGAGGTACATGGGCTATTGATTGGACGATTTTCTATTGGGCCTGGGTAATTGCTTGGTCACCATTTGTTGGTGCCTTCGTAGCTCGAATATCAAGAGGACGTTCAATCCGTGAGTTCGTATTTGGTGTTATGATTGTACCACCATTAATTTCTTGTTTATGGTTTGCTTCATTTGGCGGAACAGCACTATACAGTGACTTAAACAATGGAACAGCAATCGCAGAAGCAGTTGATGCCGATGTTACCGTTGCACTATTTGAGTTGTTTAACATCTTACCGTTATCAACGATCATGTCACTACTTGCTATTTTATTAATTGCAACGTTCTTGATTACATCAGCCGATTCAGCAGCTTATATTCTTGGTAGTATGACTTCTCGCGGAAGCTTAGATCCTAGCATGACAGCTAAAATGGTATGGGGTGTATTAATTTCTGCTATTGCAGGGGTTCTACTATTTGCTGGAGGCCTTGAGGCGCTGCAGACTGCGTCACTTGTTGCAGCCTTACCATTTACTATCCTGATGCTAACGATGGTATTTGCGATCGTTAAGCTGGTGCGGACAGATATTGTGCCGATTACCAATCGAGACATGAAACGATATAAACGCATGAGAGAACGTTACGAAGCACAAGAGTTAGAAAATAATGATGAAGATCAAAACAAATAATTAAAGTTTAAAGCCGAGCTTAAGGTCGTTTTTCCTAAGGCTCGGCTTTTATATTTCGGCTCTGCAATATTTGTTGTGGTGTAGGTTATTTTCTAATAATTTGATAAAGATACTTGGGTTAACCAACTAAATTAGAAGTAAATGTTCGATCATCCCAACATTTGCTTAAAACTTTTTAAACTTCACCGCATGAATCTCTAACCACTAACTGATGAGGAATCGTAATTCTCCTCGGCAATAAGTCAGGCTGTTCAATTTGATCAAATAGACACTGGCCCGCTTCATAGCCTAATTTAAATATATTAATATCAACGGACGTTAATGAAGGGTTCGCTAGTTGAGAAAAAATGACGTTATTAAAGCTTACAATCGAAATATCCTTTTTAACCTTTTGGCCCATCTGTTCAAGTGTATTAACGATTCCGAATGCCATCACATCATCAGTAACCACAAGTCCTGTAGGTGGTTCATCAAGAAGCATTAATTCGTTAACGGCATCACGTCCACCTTCTCTTAAAAATTCGTGGTGGACGATATATTCATCTTTCTGTTCTATACCCGCATCTTTTAAAGCTTTAAAATACCCATTCATTCGATCAACAGTCACTACTAGTTCCATTCCACCACCGACAAATGCGATTCGCTTATGCCCAAGGCGAATCAAGTGCATGGTGGCTTCATATGCAGCTTTTATATTGTCATTATCTACAAAAGAAATGTTCGTTTCATGTTGATCTGGTTTACCGATAATCGTAAACGGAAAATTACGTTCTAATAAATAATCATGCATCGGATCATTCACTTTTGATGCTAGCAAAATTAATCCATCAACTCTCCGGCCCTGGACGATATCACAAACACCTTGGGCTATTTCTTCCTCAGAGTTGCCCGTTGTCATGTAAATACCATAGTTTTTATCATGGGAGATCGTGCTTATGCCTCGAATGACTTCAGGGAAGAAAGGGTTTTGAAAGACTTTGTCACCTGAACTCGGCATCACAAGTCCAATGGTTTGTGTACTTTTACTAACTAAACTTCTAGCTGTGTAATTCGGGTGATAACCTAATTGATCCATCGCTTCACGCACTATTTCCTTTGTACGCGGTGTAATTTTAGGATTATTCGCAATGACACGTGACACGGTTGATGGTGACACGTTAGCTAGTTTAGCCACATCTTTAATCGTTGGTGTCATGACTCTTTCTCCCCTCTATGCTCTTATCTACCATGATTTATTAAAAGATAATGTTCCATTACGTTCTTCAAAATCAACTTTTTGCCCATTATATACTAACTGAACATCTGAAGAAATACCATGGACCACATACGTAATATCTTTCCACTTTGGTTGGTACTGTTGATTGTTTACAGTAGTGTCAACACTCACGTTACCATCCTCATGATTAACTGTTATATTTAACGAAAAATAATCGTCCTGCTCATAATTAAATGTTTCACCATCATCATCATAAAGATCATAAGATGTCGAAGCTTCATCTGGATAAATATGAATCGTCATATGGTCGACCTCGTGGGCTGTCGATGGTTTCACATTTGCCTCAGGTAAGATCGTGCCGCTTTTCACATAGATCGGTAAATGATCTAATTCTGCATGAGCAATGATTCTCTTGCCGCCTTCTAGCTTGTCGCCTGTCCAGTAATCGTACCAAACACCTTCTGGTAAATAGACCATCCGATCGTTTACACCTGGTCTTAAGACCGGAGCAATCATGACATTTGAGCCAATTAAGAATTGATCAAATAACTGGTAAGTCTCTTCATCATTCGGATATTCCATGAAGAGAGGGCGCATGACCGGAACCCCTGTCTCAGATGCATCTTTAAATAATTTGTACAAGTGCGGTAGCCACTTATAACGTAGCTGAATATATTTTTTAATTACCTCTTCATACTTCTCACCAAATTGCCATGGTTCTTGATAGACGAATTCAATGGCACTATGGTTTCGGAAAAATGGGGTAAAAGCACCGAATTGCGTCCAGCGCGCTAATAATTCTCCGTTTGAATCGTGCGCAAACCCTCCGACATCAGGCCCTGAATAAGCAACGCCTGAGAGCCCTAGATTTAAACACATCGGAATAGCCATCTCTAAATGCTCCCAGAAGCTACGGTTATCCCCCGTCCACACAGCAGCGTACTTCTGAACACCGGCATAACCCGCACGAGTTAGTAAGAACGGACGCTTTCCATTTAATAAATCTTTCATTCCTTCATAGGTTGCTTCTCCCATTAAATACCCGTAGACATTATGTAGCTCACGGTGCGTTTTAGGATCTCCGTCGTTATCATGCATAACCTCAACATCCATTGTTTTTGTTTCATTAAAGACGGCAGGTTCATTCATGTCATTCCAGATTCCTTCAATGCCTTTATCTGTATAGAATTCGTGCTTTTTCCCCCACCATTTGCGAGCCTGTTCTTTTGTGAAGTCAGGAAAAGCACTCTTACCAGGCCAGACGTCCCCAAAGAAAATGTTTCCTTCTATATACTTACAGAATAAATCGTTCGTCACACCCTCTTGGTATATAGGATATTCTGCATCCACTTTGACACCTGGGTCGACAATAGGAACAATTCGAATTCCTTTCTCCTTCATGTCAGAAATTAATTTTTCTGGATTAGGGAAACGACTACCGTCAAACGTGAACACACGATATCCATTCATATAATGAATATCAAGGTGAATCGCATCGACTGGAATGTCTTTTTCACTAAACGTTTTAATAAGTTCTCTTACTTCTTCTTCTGTTTCATAACTATAACGAGACTGATGGTAGCCTAATCCCCACTTAGGTGGTAAAGGCATTCTTCCAGTCAAGGACGTATACTGCTCCATCACGTGTTTAGGTGACGGACCAGCGCAAATATAGTAATCTAGCTGACCACCTTCAGCTTTAAAGCTATAATAATCTGTTTGGTCAACTCTCATATCAAAAGTTGATTTAAACGTATTATCAAAGAAAATACCAGATGTTTGGCCATCTCTTAATGTCATAAAAAAAGGAATGGATTCGTAAAGTGGATCAGTTTCAGGGTTGTGAGGAGCATAGACATCCGTATTCCACATCGTATATTTTTCTCCTCGTTTATCTAGAAAACCTGTCTTTTCCCCAAATCCATAATAATGGTCATTCGCAAATGCTTCCTTATAACAAATGACATGCCCTTCACGATTGAAAGCCATCCCTTGCTTACCTTCAGAAACAATTGACTGACCCTCAGCATCATAAACATTAATGCGTAATGGACTTTTTTGCACTTCCACTTTCATTTTCTGAGTTGATAGAAAGATTTCCTCATCATGTTCTTCGACCTTCACATCCACATCCTGTGGTTTTAATTCGAGTGTATAGCTCCCACCAAGTTCAGGTTCGTTGTATGGGTTCATGACCACTCGAACAATGTCATTTCGGTAAAATAACACACTTATATGAGCACGTTCAGTTTTAAATGAATAAAAATAATTGCTTTGATTAAATTCAACTAAACTTCCAATGTCTTGGAATGTCGAATCGTTTGATGTTTTTTGTTTGCCTGGATGTATTGCAAAGCTTGTATCCTGCATGTCCTCACCTACTCTATGAAAATACTATATCGATGTTACTTCTGTTCAAAATGATCAATCCCGGATATAACCGGGATTAGGAAAGCTATTCGATTATCCCTTTGTACCACCAGATGTTAATCCTGAAATGAGATAACGTTGTAATGATAGGAATAAAATCGAAATTGGAATAGCAATTAAGACCGCGCCCGCCGCGAACTTAGTAAATTCAGCCCCAAAGTTATTCGCTACTAAATCATACAGCCCAACAGCTAGAGTGTAATTTTCCTTACTTCTTAGGATGACTCGAGCTAAGATAAAGTCCGTAAATGGTGTAATAAACGCAAATAACGCAATAACAGCTAGGATTGGCTTAACTAATGGAAGGATAATTGTCCAAAAGATCCTAAAATGACCAGCTCCATCCATTTTCGCTGATTCATCAAGTTCTTTAGGAATCGTTTCGAAGTAACCCTTAGCTAACCAAGTATTCATTGGTAGCAAACCACCAACATAGATCAAAATAAGTGCGATATGTGTATCAATAAGTCCTGTAATAACAGCAAGCACATAAATCGCAATTAAGGCTGCAAAGTTCGGAATCATTTGAAGGATTAAAAACGTCATTAATCCATATTTACGTCCAATAAAACGATATCTAGAGAACGAGTATGCCATGAACGCAATCATCACAACCGTTATAATCATCGTTAATAAACAAATTTTAAGTGTATTCCAGTACCAAATTAAGTAATCGCTTTTCTCGGTATTAAATAATTCTTTATAATGTTTAAACGTCGCATCTTCAGGAATCATGCTCGACCCTGATAAACTATTTCCTGGATTTAATGATGACCCAAAAATCCATAGAACAGGGTATAATATGATTAATGTCGTAATCCCAATAGCAAAGTAGGTTAACGTTAATCTAATCATCTTTTGAGTTTTCATATTCATATTACATCATATCCTCTTCTTGGAATGATTTCGTTCTTCTAAACTGCCAAATTGCTACCGTAATAACAACGAGTGATAACATCATGGTGATAGCGGCAGCTTTCCCATACTGGCCAACTTCTAACGTCAATTTGTATATCCAGGAGATTAGAATGTCGGTAGATCCAGCTCCATTTTGTCCAGCTACAGCTGGGTCACCCCCGTTAAATAGGAAAATAACGTTAAAGTTGTTAAAGTTAAATGTATATTGAGTGATCATAATAGGTGCTGTTGCGTACATGACAATTGGAAATGTGATCGTCTTAAATTTCTGCCACATCGATGCCCCATCAACAGTCGCAGCTTCGTACAATTCATTCGGAATAGACTGTAAGACCCCAGTCACCATAACGAAAATAAACGGGAAACCTAACCAAGACTGAATCATAATAAGTGCGAATTTTGTCCAGAATGCATCTGTCATCCATGAAATTGGGTCAATACCCAAAAATGCTAGAATATCGTTATTAATCGTACCAAAGGTATTATTAAACATACCTGCAAACACCAAGATAGACACGAATGCAGGAACTGCCCAAGGTAAGATAAAAATGGTACGAATGATTTTCTTAAACTTTAAATCCTTTTGATTAACTAATACAGCTAGGAAAATACCTACAGCAATCTGCAGAGTTGTTGCGGCAAACGTCCAAATAATCGTCCATTTAAATACATTAAAAAATGTATTTCTCCACGTGTCCATTTGGAAGATCTCAATATAGTTTTGAAATCCAACCCAATCAACTAAGCTAGCAGGCGGCGTGTTATTAATGCTATAGTTTGTAAATGATAGCAATATAACAAATAGGATCGGGAAAATAACAACAAAGATTAATAGAAAGAATCCTGGTGATAGCATTAAATAAGGAAAACCTGTGTCGATCAAATTCTGGTATTGCTTTCGGACCGAGTTTCTTTCTAAACCAAGATCACGCCTCTTACCGTTTTTATAAGCATCAACTAAATTCATAATGTAAATGGTGATACCTATAGCAATGACTAATAGAGCGATAATCCCTTGTACAAGTAGGAAGATTGAGTGGTCTTCCATTGGAATCTCACCTAAAGTCACAATTCCCCACAACCCGATATCAATTAAATCCCAAAAAGCAGAAAGAAAAATAACTGTTAAAAACAGATAAGCGAATCCTCTAATATACTGCTTATTATAAAATTGGCCGGCTCCCGGTATAACAGATAAGTACATGGCTAATTTTCTATGATTCGTTCTAGCTTCTGATATGTCCATAATAGATACTCCCTTTCCAACTCATCATAGAGGGAAAATCAAAACTTAATTCGCTAAAAAGTTATGTATAAATGAACGGGCAGCACAACTGTACCGCCCATTCTTTTTATTATTCACTCTTACTTGCTTCAATGTTTTCTTTAATTGCTTTTACCGCATCATCTAACGCTGGTTTAGGCTCTTGCTCACCCATAGCAATTAACTGTAACGCTTGTGCCATTGGTTCCCAAACCTGACCCATTTCAGGAATGTTTGGCATCGGCACACCACGTTGTGACTGAACAGCTACTGCTTTTGCCACCTCATCATCAGCAATAATTGGATCCTCAATAAGTGACTTTACAGGTGGAATTTCAGCTGTAACTTCAAAACGTTTCTTAGAGTTTTCTTCATTAGCTAAGAATGTGATTAACTTAGTTGCCCACTCTTTGTTTTCTGAGTGGTTACTAACGTTCCAAGATTTTACCCCAACGAATGTTTGTGCATATTCGCCATTTGGTAGCTTAGGCATTGGCGCTGCACCAAAGTCAATACCAGCATCTTTCATGCCTTGAACTGACCAAGGACCATCCATCTTAGAAGCGACTCTACCATCTTCAAAAAGACCTGTTAATGTAGAGCCACCACTCTCCCCAATGATTCCTTCTGGGAATAGACCTTCTTCATACCATTTTTGAATGTATTCTGCACCTTCTACAGCACCTTCATTGTTAAGGCCGATGTCCGACGAATCTAGTGTTCCTCCATTATCCTTGAATACGTATCCATCATAAGTTGCTAGAATTCCATGTGCGAAATAATAGTTATCCCAAAGTGCTAAAAATCCGTATTTTTCTCCATCATTAAATTCTTTAGAGAATTCATATAGCTCTTCAAACGTTTCAGGAGCTTCATCTAAATGCTCTTTATTGTACAAGAAGATTGGTGTTTCAGTTGCTTTTGGTAAGCCGTAAACCTCACCTTCAAACGTTACCGCTTGTAATGCAGAATCAGTATAAATATCTAAAACTGACTGATCAACTTCAAGTGGTGCAATACTTCCCTCTGAAGCTAGCTGACCGATTTGATCGTGCGGAATTGTGATAACATCTGGGCCTGTACCTGCAGGACCATCTAAGCGTAGCTGTTCTTTTTGCTTAGTCGCCATCTCTAATTCCTCTACAACAACTTCAATTCCGTGCTCTTCTTCAAAAGCGGCTACAGCATCTTCAATACCTACTGACTTCTTCTCATCTGCCCAAACTTTAAGCTGTTCAGGTTTATCCGCTTCTCCTTCACCTTCAGAAGCTTCTTCATTGGTTTCACTACCTGTTTCTTCTGACTGACCTTCTTCCTGACCTTCAGAAGATTCACGGTCTGGCCCGCACGCTGCTAGCACTAACATAAGTGAAGCGAGCAAAGCCATAAACAAAAATAGACTCTTCTTCATAAATATAAATCCCCCTTAATATTGATAAAAAATGAGTTACGCAATCGTTTGCATTACTCTAAGATAGGAAAGCGATTTCAATTGTATGTTTATGTAATGAAAACGTTTGCACAATTTAAGTATATTATAATCAATTAATCTACAAAATTGCAAGACTATTTTCCAAATTATATTCTTCCTTACTTCTATTAGACGGGCTGTGTACCTGAACCTGAAAGGTTTTTATAAGAATAAAAAAGATTTCAGAAAATAAAAATTTTCTTGCGGCCATGTTTGATTTATGACATGATGAGTTCAAGTGAAAACGATTGCACAAATATTGTTGGAAGGAGTCAAAATATGTTTAAAGAAGCGATTGATCATCGGCCTAAAAATAACTACGCATACCCTTACGATGATGAGACTTTACATATAAAATTACGTTCCAAAAAGAATGACCTTAATAGTGTCACACTCATATACGGAGACCCATTCGACTGGTCAAACGAAGAACCGATCCTCTATGAGTCCAATATGCAAGTGGTTTATCAAGATGAACTTTACGATTACTGGTTTACCTCTATTAAAACGATTAATAGACGTACACATTATGTTTTCTCATTAAAAGATGATGAAAACAGTGATTCTATTATTTATAGTGAACGTGGTTATTTTAAAGAAGTACCTAAGCAATGTCCGCCTTGCTTTTTTAAAGTGCCATTTTTAAATCCAATTGATGTCTTCAAGGCACCTAAGTGGGTTAAAGATACGGTTTGGTATCAGATATTTCCCGAACGCTTTGCTAATGGTGACCATTCGAATGACCCAGAAGGAACGCTAAAATGGGGTAGCAAAGACCCATCACCATCCAATTTTTTTGGCGGAGACTTCCAAGGGGTGATCGATCACCTTGACTATTTAGAGGAACTAGGTATTACTGGTATCTACTTCACGCCCATATTTAAAGCCACATCAAATCATAAATATGACACCATAGATTATTTTGAAATTGATCCGCAATTTGGGGATAAAGAAACATTCCGTGAACTAATTCAAAAGTGTCATGAACGGGGTATACGTGTCATGCTTGATGCCGTATTTAATCATAGCGGTTACTATTTTGAACCTTTTCAAGACGTACTTAAACACGGTGAAAAATCGAAATATAAAGATTGGTTTCATATAAAAGAATTTCCGTTACAGTTTGAACCTCGTCCTAATTATGATACGTTTGGCTTTGTACCTGAAATGCCAAAACTAAATACAGAGAATGCTGCAGTTAAACAATATCTACTAGATGTCGCAAAATATTGGATCGAGGAATTTGATATCGATGGTTGGCGTTTAGATGTCGCAAATGAAATCGATCATCATTTTTGGCGTGAGTTTAGACAGGAAGTTAAGACTGTGAAAGATGACGTTTATATTCTGGGTGAAATCTGGCATGATTCAATGCCTTGGCTTCAAGGGGATCAATTCGATGCCGTCATGAATTACCCCTTTACAGAAGCTACGCTTAACTTTTTTGCCCGTCGAACGATTCATTCAAAACAATTTTCACATCAAATAAATCAAGTCTTAGCAGCTTATCCTGAAAGTGTTAATGAAGTCGCGTTCAACTTACTAGGTAGCCATGACACACCTCGTGTTTTAACGCAAACTAAAGGTGATAAGAATTTGGCTAAGCTCATGTACGTCTTCCAATTAACGTTTATCGGAACACCATGTATTTATTACGGCGATGAAATTGCTATGACAGGTGGAGAAGACCCTGGCTGCCGTAAATGTATGGTTTGGGATGAAGACAAACAAGATCAAGACATGTTGTTATTCTTTAAAAAGATGATTGAATTAAGACACCAGGAACCTCTTTTACGCGGTGAAGGTCAGTTTAGTTTCATAGAAGCGAATGACGAACAAAACTATGTCATTTACGAACGAAAAAATGAGAATGAAACCATTCTTGTTGCACTCAATAATAGTAGCCAAACTCAACAAATAGAGTTACCAAAAAACTATCATCATGCTATAGATTTGTGGACAGAAAAAAAGATAGACTACACTATGAATTTAGATGCATTTGGTTTTAAAGTGCTAAAAGCGTAGTATAACTCTATTTTTGCCTCCTAACGTATGTTAGTGAGGCTTTTTTAAAGGAAATAAAAAATCCTACTGAAAATTCAGCAGGATTATCGTTGATTACTTTTCGGATCAAAGGCATCTCTTAACCCGTCACCTATAAAGTTAATCGCTAAAACCGTAATTAAAATGCACAATCCTGGTGGAATCCAGGTATACCAGTGCTGCCTTAGAATTCGAACACTTAACGCTTCATTAAGCATATTACCCCAGGTTGGTTGAGGCTGCGGAATCCCCATACCGATAAAGCTCAATCCCGCTTCTGCTATAATCATAATCGCAACCATAAGTGTCGCATTAACTACAATAGGCCCAATCGCATTTGGAATCATATGTCTAAACACAATCCGTCTATCAGATGACCCGATTGCTTTCGCTCCTAAAACAAATTCTTGTTCACGTAATGATAAAAACGAACCTCTAACAATCCTAGTTAATGTTGGCCAGCTCACTAAAGCAATAATTGCCACAAACAGAGTGACGGTAATATTTTCAACTAAAGACATAATAGTTAAGGCTAATACAAGGAAAGGGAGTGCTAAAATGAGATCCGTAAACCTCATAATAAACGCATCCACTAAACCACCATAGTATCCTGATAAAGAGCCTAATATAACACCAATTAATACTGTAAAGAACATGGCACTAAAACCAACAATTAATGATACTCTTGAACCATACAGTAAACGTGACCAGTTATCTCGTCCGGATCCGTCTGTACCTAGAATGTGTTCATCACTCGGAGGTTGTTCAACCATTAACATATTTGTTTCAGTAGGATTGTGATCCGTTAATAATGGTGCTGAGAAAGACATCGCAAGTATAATTACCATCGTAAGCACACCAAGAACTGCTAGCTTGTTTTTCATAAAACGTCTTAAAGCTAATTGATAAGGGCTTTTACTTTTAGTTTCTTCATGCTCAGAGTATTCTGGGTTTGAGTTAGGTGTTTTCAGCGTTTCCATTTCCATGTCATTCACCTCTAATCATAACGAATTCTCGGATCGACGATGCTATAGAATATATCCGCAAGTAAATTTCCAACTAATATGAATACACCAAAAATAAGGGTCAGTGCCATAACAATCGGATAATCACGGTTAATAATGGCATCTAAAAATAACGTTCCGAGACCAGGATAATTGAATACTCTCTCAGTGATAACGGCCCCTCCAACTAATACACCAAATTCAAATCCCATAAGTGTGATAATCGGGATTAACGCATTTCTTAAAGTATGCTTGTATAATACATTGCGGTCGGCCATTCCTTTCGCCTTAGCTGTTCGAATATAGTCACTTCCTAAAACATCTAAGACCTCTGACCTCATATAGCGCATGTATGTAGCCGTACTAGCAAGCCCAAGTGTGATACCAGGTAAAAACATGTGATGCAAACGATCCAAAAATTCTTTTAAACCTGACACTTCATTCCCACTAACCGTTCCTTGCGCGGGGAACCAACCAAATTGAATGGATAAAAAATAAATGGCTAACAATCCAAAGAAGAAGTTTGGTATAGCTAAACCAATAAAACCAAATCCAGTTGCTGCATAATCTAGTAATGAATAGGGATTTCTAGCAGAATAAATCCCTATAGGTATTGCGACAATTATAGTAAAGAACAAAGCAACTAATCCAAGATAAATTGTATTCCAGAACCTTGCACTAATTAAATCCATCACTGGCCTACCATTATAGACAATCGATTCTCCAAAATCCCCTTGCACAGCCTTACCAATCCAGCGTGCATATTGAACAGGTACTGGATCATTTAACCCAAGCGCTTCTTTCCGATCCTCATATACTTGCCTGTCAACATTAGGGTCAAGCATAGTTGTAAAGGGATCTCCAGGGGCTGCTTTGGCTAGTGCAAACACAATGATGGATAGTGCAAATAACATCGGTATGAATACTAATATTCTACGAATGATATACTTATACATATTATTCCTCCCTGTTCAAAAAAGGGGATGGGTATGTGACATAATAGTGTTCACATACCCAAAAGCCATTAACCATTACTGAGCGTCATCAACCCACCATAAGTGCGGATCATTAATCATGCTATATGGTAATGGTTCAATACCATTAAGACGTTTATTAAATGCGTAAATCTTGTTTTGAGCGTAAAGTAGGACAGCTGGTAAATCTGTCGCAAATAGCTCTTGCCACTCTTGATATGTTTTCTTTCGGAACTCTTGATCAAATGCATCCGGAGCTTCTAACGCTTTAAAGATAAGCTCATCAGATTCAGGGTTATTCCAGCGAGAAATATTGTAAGCTGCTTCAATATTCCATAATCCACTTGGATCTGGATCTCCACTACCTAATGACCAACCTAGTAAATAAAGGTCAACTCCATTATTCGTATCTTTCGTCATAATATCATTGATATATGCTGACATTTCTTTTGGCTGTTGCAAGTTAACTTTAATACCAACAGCTTCTAAGTTCTCTTGAATAACTGGTGCAGAACGCTCACGAATTTTGTTTCCAGTAGGGTAAGCTAATTCAAGTACCCACTCTTCGCCATCTGGGTTCTCGCGGAAACCATCATCATTCGTATCCACATAACCAGCTTCATCTAATAAAGCTTCTGCCTCTTCAGTGCTGTGTTCATACTGAGGTACATCCTCTGTATAAGCCCAGAACTGCTGTGCAATTGGAGCATTAATTACACTTCCGCGTCCATATAATAGACCTTCAACTAAACCTGGGCGATCAATTGCATAAGCAATAGCTTGACGTACCTTTTGATCTGCTACATCAGGATTTTCCTCCCAGTTATCAGGGTTAATAGCTCCTGATTCAACATCTTCTTTTGTACGGTAGTTAAGCTTGAACCCCATTAACTGATAACCAAAGTCTGTTTGTTCAATCATCTCAACATTCTCATAACCTGCAACCATTTCATAGTCTGCAGCTGGAACACCGTTTGGATCTGCAACGAAATCAATTTCGCCAGTTTCTAATAAACTAGTAATTACCGACTGGTCAACCACCTTCCACGTGATTTGCTCAAGGTAAGGTTTACCTTTCCAATAGTCTTCGTTACGAGTTAACACATACTGCTCACGTTCAACCATATCTGTAAACGCAAATGGACCAGTACCAATAACTTTACCTGGATTTAAAGTCGCTTCATGTGTTGGCATATCAGCGATTGCTACATCAGCAAACACATGCTCAGGAATGATTGGGAATCCTACATAATATAGTGGGTTAACGTTTGGTTCAGCAAATGTGAATTTAACTGTATAATCATCTACAGCTGTTACACCTTCAAACTCTTCAGTCTCACCTGCATTAAACGCTTCATAACCTTTAAGTGGTGTTACATACTCTGTACGAATACCACCTGCTTCAGTATAGCCTGGAGAAGCAATTGATTTGTAAGTGAAGACAACATCATCAGCCGTAAAGTCTTCACCATCATGCCACTTAACGCCTTCTTCTAAGAATAACGTGATTTCAGTCTGATCTTCGTTAATTTCCCAGTCGTGTGCTAATGAAGGGATAAACTCTAAACTATTATTTTGACTAACTAATGCTTCATGAGTAAAGTCTAAAATATTAGCTTCATAAGCCTCTGAATAGAAAATAGGGTTAAACACACCAGCAGGTGCAGTGTCCATCGCACCTACAATTGAACCACCCTCAACAGGACCTTCCTGCTCGGTCTCCTCTTCTTCCTCTTCTTGCTCGTTATTCTCTTCTTGTTCCTCAGTTCCCGGATCCTCTTCCGCACCAGGATCTTCCCCACTTTCACTATTACAAGCTGCTAATAGAAAAGCAAATAACGTTAAAACCAACAACACATACCAAAACTTTTTGTTTAACAAAACGTAATCCCCCTTTGGTTTTAGTTAGAGAAAACAAAATGAAACTAAGATTATGCAGCTAGGCTCATCACCTCCTAAAATATAGACAAAGGCATCACTCATCATATAAATGACAAGCTACATAATGCCCATCTTTAACTTCTTGAAGTTCGGGTCTTTCTTCAGCACACCTTTCATGCGCCATTGGACACCGAGTTCTAAACGCACACCCGCTAGGTGGGTTTGATGGACTAGGCAAATCTCCATCTAAGTGAACTGAATCTCTTTCACGATCGACATCGGTATCTGGAATCGATGATAATAACGCTTGGGTATATGGGTGTAATGGATCCTCATAAATATTCTTTTTCGGTGCAATTTCAGCGAGTCTCCCCAAATACATAACACCGACTCGATCACTAATATGTTTGACCACACTTAAATCGTGTGAAATAAACAAATAGGTTAATCCGAATTCATCTTGCAAATCGGACATTAGATTTAACACCTGAGCTTGGATTGACACGTCCAATGCGGAGACAGCCTCATCTGCGATGACTAGTTTCGGATTAATAGCTAACGCTCTTGCAATACTAATTCGTTGACGCTGACCGCCTGAAAATTCATGCGGATATTTTAAACGGTCACTCGCTCTAAGGCCTACCTTTTCAAGTAACTCCTTAACCTTTTCTTTTCGCTCCTTCTTACTTAACTTGGTCTGAACTAATAATGGCTCTTCAATTAATTGCTCGACACTCATTTTCGTATTTAAAGAAGCAAATGGATCTTGAAATATGATTTGCATATCTTTCCGAAAAGGCCTCATATGCTTATTTCTCAAGTGTGTGATGTCATGATCTTGGAATAATATTTCGCCATCAGTCGGTTCAAGCAATCTTAAAATCATCCTGCCTAAAGTCGATTTGCCTGATCCTGATTCACCAACAATGCCTAGGGTTTCTCCCTTTCTTATATCAAATGTGACTCCATCAACCGCTTTAACATGTCCGACGGTTCGTTTAAGAATTCCGCCCTTAATTGGGAAGTACTTCTTCAAATCTTCAATTTTGACTATTGATTCTTGATCAGTTTGAATGACTTGTTTCTCTTCTATCGCCGCCATGCTTTGCCCCCTCATCTCCTGTGTATAAATAACAACGAACCGATCGTTCAGGCTCTATATCAATCAAATCTGGGTTCTTCTCAAGACATTGCTCCATCACATGAGGGCAACGGCTTGAGAAACGGCACCCTGTGGGAAATTTATGCGCAGGTGGAACGGTTCCTCTAATCGTCCCTAAACGATTCAATTCTTTATGAACACTTGGTAGACTTTCTAATAAACCTTGCGTATAAGGGTGTTTAGGACCTTTGAATAAATCATACTTCGGTGATGTTTCTACTATTTGTCCCCCATACATAACTAGAACGCGATCAGCATACTCAGCGACTACACCTAAATCATGGGTAATAAGTAATAGTCCCATATTAAGTTGCTCTTTCATTTTTGACATTAAATCTAATATTTGAGCTTGGATCGTGACATCAAGTGCCGTAGTTGGTTCATCAGCGATTAATAACTTAGGGTCACACGAAATGGCAATGGCAATCATCGCTCTTTGCCTCATTCCACCAGATAATTGATGAGGGTATTCATCTATTGTCTCTTCAGCCCTAGGAAATCCAACTAATTTCAATAATTCTACGGCTCTTAGACGCGCCTGTTTTTTGCTCATCTTCTTATGTTTTCTAAGAACTTCTATAATTTGATTACCGACCGTATAAACAGGGTTAAGAGCTGTCATTGGTTCTTGGAATATCATCGCTACATCATTGCCTCGAACTTTTGTCATTTGCTTATCTGAAAGATCGAGTAAGTTGCGACCTAATAGACTAATCTCACCATCTACAATCTTTCCAGGTTTGTTAATTAACTGCATAATGGACAGTGACGTAATACTCTTACCACTTCCTGACTCTCCAACTAATGCAACTGTTTCACCAGCTCTCACTGTTAGGTCAACATCATCCACTGCTCTTGCTACTTGGTTATCATCCAAATAGAAATATGTCTTCAAATCTTTCACCTGTAATACTGGTTCGTTTGACACCTAGCAACACCCCATTTTTTAATCCGATCATATGTATTTTTGTTTGTTCTTACTTAAAAAATAGTGCAAAATAATTATTAATTCAGGTAAAATTTATAACCATGCATTAATATAAACAGACTTTCGTAATTTTTTCAATATTGTAAATTTGACTAATTTTCAGATACTTTGTCTTTTTTTGTTGAAAAAAGTCGAAAGTAAGGTCGAATAGCCTAAACAAACTGCTTTTTCGAAGTTCGAATATTACGAAATTAATACATTTCGTTTACAGAAGTAATAAAAAATCCTTAACTCTATAAGATTATGAGTTAAGGATTTTAAACATGCTTATTATTGATTTTTAATTAGTAGATAGATAAAATATGGTGCACCGATTAAAGCAACCACGATTCCTGCTGGGATGGTGCCTATATAAAACGAGATTTGTCCTGGTGTGCCAGCCATAATTAATAGTGTGAAATCTATCAAAGAAATGCTTAATTCTTAAACAGATTATTGGATGATTATGGTACAATTTAGTTAACGAAGCGAAAAGCAGGTGAACGTGATGATCCAACCTAGTCTATTTGAAGCGATGATGAATTATCGCAAAGTCATGCAATCTAGTCTATTCAACCAAGGCACGCAAGCTAGTAATACGAGCAATTTATTTATTCAACTATTCAGTTCATATTTAAGTGGACAACAGAGCCAGTCAGCATTAAATCCACAATTGAATGAATCGCAAACGATGTCTGGATCAAATCAGTTACCTTATACACACAGCACGGTGTCACCTGTTGCACTTAAACAATTAAGCTCTACTCAAGAAGCTAGCGGATTAGATCAATTAATTAATCAAACAGCTGAGAAATATGGTTTAGATTCAAATCTTTTACATAAAGTGATTGAAACAGAATCGAATTATGACCCTAATGCGGTGAGCGGAGCTGGAGCAGCTGGTTTAATGCAGCTCATGCCAGCAACTGCACAAGCATTGGGTGTTAACAATGTATTTGACCCTGCGCAAAACGTTGAGGGTGGGGCTAAGTATTTAAAACAAATGGTCGATCGCTACGGTGGGAATTTGAGTTTAGCACTAGCAGCCTATAATGCAGGTCCAGGCAATGTTGATCAGTACCAAGGCATTCCGCCTTTTGAAGAGACGCAACAATACGTTAGAAAAATATTAGGTTAAATCTGAAAGGCAGGTAATATAAACTCGCCTTTCTTTTTTTTATGTTGAGATTTCCATTGAATAACCTTAGCAGTTTCGATAAAATGAAACAAAATAATCTACTTCTCAACACAGAAAGGATGAAAATAATGGATTTAAGTGTAATTTGGCCCTACCTTGTAAACATTGCACTAGCAATAATTACATTAGTAGTCGGACTAGCCGTAATAAAAATGATTACAAAATTTGTTGGTAAACAAATTGAAAGATCCAAGCTTGATAATAGTTTGAAGCCATTTTTAAAATCTTTAACAAGTGCGATATTGAAAATATTATTAGTGTTATCAGTTGTAAGTATACTAGGTGCAGATATGACGTCATTTGTTGCTGTATTAGCTGCAGCAAGTTTCGCAGTTGGACTAGCCTTTCAAGGGTCACTGTCTAATTTTGCTGGAGGGATCTTACTACTCTCACTTCGTCCATTTAGAGTCGGTGATTACATTGAAGGTAATGGGTATTCAGGCACAGTTGAGGCAATTCAAATTCTTTACACAGAACTTGTAACGCCTGATAATAAAGTCATTTTCGTTCCAAATGGTAACTTATCTAACTCTGGAATTGTTAACTATTCAGCCAAAGACCAACGACGTGTGGATTTCAAATTTGGCGTTGGCTACGAAACTGACACACAACACGTCCTTCGTACGCTACATCAAATCGTCGAAAACCATCCATCTACTTTAGATGACCCAGAACCGTTCGTTCGTTTATCGGCACACGGTGATAGCGCAGTTGAATATACCGTTCGTGTATGGGTTAATGCAGAGGATTTCTGGGATGTTCACTTCGATATCTTAGAACAAGTGAAAACTCGCTTCGATCAAGAGAAAATCTCAATTCCATATCCACAAATGGATGTTCATGTTAACCAATAAGCATTAAACACGAGGTATTAAAGGCCTCGTGTTTTTTATGTTTTTAACTTTTTTCAACAAAAAACTCTCAAACCCGAAGGAATGAGAGTATTGTATACTTGAAAAATTAACGTTTTGAGAACTGTGGTGCACGACGAGCGCCTTTAAGACCGTATTTCTTACGTTCTTTCTCACGTGCGTCACGAGTTAGGAATCCTGCGCGCTTTAATGTTGGGCGATAATCAGGATCTGCTTCTAGTAGTGCACGAGCAACGCCTAAACGAATTGCTCCTGCTTGACCAGTATATCCACCACCGTTAACGTTCACTAGTACATCATAGTTACCAACGTTTTCAGTTGCTTCTAAAGGTTGGTTGATGACTAAGCGTAACGTTTCGTGTGGGAAGTAATCTTTTGCATCTACATCATTAACAATAACTTTTCCGCTTCCAGGAACTAGACGTACACGAGCAACAGAGCTTTTACGACGACCTGTTCCGTAGTATTGTACTTGTGCCAAAGTTCTTTACCTCCTTTTACTTACCCGCGAAGTTCGTAAACTTCTGGATTTTGTGCTTGATGTTTGTGTTCAGGTCCACGGTAAACGTGAAGCTTTTTAGCCATTTTACGACCAAGTTTGTTCTTTGGTAGCATACCTTTAATAGCAATCTCAAGCATTTGCTCAGGGTATTTTGTACGCATTTCGTTTGCTGTACGTTGTTTTAAACCACCAGGATAGTTTGAATGGCGGTAGTAAATTTTATCGTTTAATTTTTTACCAGTTAAATGAACTTTATCTGCATTCACGATAATAACGTGATCACCAGTATCAACGTGTGGTGTGTAAGTTGGTTTGTTTTTACCGCGTAGGATTGTTGCTACTTCTGTAGCCAAACGACCTAACGTTTGTCCTTCCGCATCAACTACATACCATTTACGCTCAACGTTGTTTTCATTAGCCATGAAAGTTGTGCGCATTGTTTTCCCTCCTAATTCAATCGAATTACTCGAACATTTTTTTATCTTCAACACGAATAGTTCCGGGGCTAGTCGTGGTTATGATAAAATGCCATAGAATATATTATAATATCTATGGCATAGATGTCAAGCAAAATTCGTTTATATTTATGATTTTATACTGTTAATTTTACCCTATGAGACGTTTGAATGTGTTTTTGTTGTATTCAGCTGTCTTTGCGCCGCTTCAACTGTATGCTTTAATAGCATTGAAATCGTTACAGGCCCTATTCCACCAGGGACGGGCGTAATCGCTGATGATTTAGGATAACACGATTCGTAGTCTGCGTCACCTATATTGCCTGGGTTATAACCTGCATCAAGTACGATTGACCCTTCTTTAAGCCATTCACCTTTAACAAATTTAGGGCGACCAACTGCTGCCACAACGACATCAGCCTGCTTCACGATTTGATCTAAGTTTTCCGTTCTTGAGTGACAAATCGTCACTGTTGCGTTGCGATTTAAAAGCATCATCGATACCGGTTTCCCTAAAATAGGGCTACGACCAATAATAACTGCGTGTTTACCTTCTAGTTCCAAGTTATAATAATCAATCACTTGTAGAATAGCTGCTGGAGTGCAGCAAGGATAGGCGCCTAACTGGAATGTCGTTGCTCCGAATCCGTGAGAGGTGACGCCATCTACATCCTTTTCTAATGCAATTTCATCAAATGCTTTTCGTTCATCTATATGGCTTGGTACTGGGTGCTGAAGTAAAATCCCATGCACTTGATGGTCACTATTTAAGCGTTGAATGACATCTAATAACTCATCAGTTGTCGTCTCTTCAGGTAAAAAGACACGTTCAGATTCCATACCTAGTTTGTGACATGTATTAGCTTTCATTTGAACATATGTTTTTGAGGCTTCATCATTTCCTACTAAGATTGTTGCAAGCTTAGGAGTTACACCTTTTCCTTTAAGTTCACAAATTTGAGCCATAAGCTCATCTTTCACCGACTGTGCTACTTTTCTTCCGTCTAGTATCAATGGATTCAATTTATACCCTCCTGTTGATTAAGAGAGAATACTCTCCCGCCCAGACGACCGACTTAATAAACACGCAGCTCCCATATGGTTCATTCCATTTTGTCGTCAGTCACTGCATGCTAACTTATTGTCTTACAGTAAACGCTTTCTGTGCAATATCTTTTCTGTAGAAAGTGTGATCAGAATTTAACTTTTTCATCTCTTCATATACTTGTTCTCGTGCCTTTTCTAAACTTGAATTCTCAGCTGCAACTAATAACAATCTTCCACCATTTGTCGTCCATTTACCTTGCTTGAGTTTTGTTCCTGCGTGGAATACGTGTGCATTCGAGTGAATTCGATCTAAATTCGGTAGCTCTTGGCCCTTGTCATAAGTGTCAGGATAACCGCTAGAAGCTAACACCACGCCTACACAAGCTTCGTCCTTCCAGCTCAATTTCACAGGCTTTTGATTCATGACATCTTCCATGACCTGTAATAAATCATTTTCCAGTCTAGGTAATACCACCTGAGCCTCAGGGTCGCCAAAGCGTGCGTTAAACTCTATCACTTTAGGTCCGTCATCCGTATTAATCAAGCCTACATATAAAATTCCTTGATACGGCCTACCTTCCTTAACGAGTGCTTCTGCTGCGGGTTTCAAAATCTCATAAACCGCTCGCTTCTGAACTGAATCACTAATTTGCGAAACTGGTGAATAAGCTCCCATTCCTCCAGTATTCGGGCCTTCATCCCCGTCAAAAGCTCGCTTATGATCCTGAGAAATGTCCATTGGATAAACCGCATCTCCATTTACAAAAGCCATTAATGAAAACTCTTCGCCTTCTAGAAATTCTTCAATGACAATCGTTCGACTTGCTTCTCCGAACTTTTGGTTACATAAAAAATCTTCAATTGCCGCATTTGCTTCTTGCGCCGTCGAGGCGACGACTACTCCTTTTCCAGCAGCGAGTCCATCAGCTTTAATCACGATTGGAACACCTGTTTTATCAACATATGCTTTAGCATCTTGTTCATTTGAAAACGTCTTATAGGCTGCGGTTGGAATGTTGTAAGCTTGCATCATTTGTTTTGCAAATTGTTTACTACCTTCAATTAGCGCCGCTTCCTTAGTCGGCCCAAAGATTTTTAAACCTTCTTCTTTAAACCGATTAACGATGCCTTCCGTTAATGGGGCTTCTGGGCCAACAATCGTGAGGTCGATGGATCGGTTTTTTGCAAATTCAATTAGCCCTTGAACATCCGTCTCTGAAATGTCTACTTGTGTTGCAACATCAGCCATGCCATCATTACCAGGAGCTACATAAACCCCTTCAACACTTACACTTTGCTTGAGCTTCCATGCTAGAACATGTTCTCTGCCACCACGGCCAACAACGAGTACCTTCTTCATAAGGACCTCCTCTTATTAATGCTTAAAGTGACGTACACCTGTAAAGACCATCGCGATTCCATATGCATTACACTTATCAATCGAATCTTGATCCCGTTTAGAGCCACCAGGTTGAATAATAGCGGTCACGCCTGCCTGGTAAGCAGCCTCTACTGTATCGTCCATTGGGAAAAAGGCATCCGATGCCATAACAGCCCCTTTCGCTTTCACACCCGCTTGCTGGATGGCAATGTTCGCTGCTCCTACTCGGTTCATTTGACCAGCTCCAATACCAATCGTTTGCGAATCTTTGGCGAGTAAAATAGCGTTCGATTTGACGTGTTTGACGACGTTCCATGCAAACTTCAAACCCTTCCACTCATCTTCTGTTGGCTCTGTTTCGGTAACAACGTGATAATCTACTTCACTAAGCTCAAAGCGATCCTCATCTTGAATAAGCACCCCGCCGCCTACTGATTTGACTTGCCTTTCAACCTGACTTTGTTCAGTGCTCACCTCAATTAAGCGAATATTTTTCTTCTTCGTTAAGATGTCTAAAGCTTCATCTGTAAACTCCGGTGCTAAAATGATTTCTAAGAAAATTTGACTCATTTCTTCTGCCGTTTTAGCGTCTACTGCTCGATTAAGTGCAACAATGCCACCGAAAATTGATGTGGAATCTGCTTCATATGCGTGCTGGTAAGCCTCATAGATTGTTTCGCCGATCCCAACGCCGCACGGGTTCATATGCTTGACAGCGACAGCTGCTGGTTGCTCGAACTCTTTTGCGATCTGAAGGGCTGAATCAGCATCTTGAATATTGTTGTAAGATAGTTCTTTACCGTGTAACTGCTTCGCTTTTACTAACGTTGATTCTTCTGCAAAAGGGGCAGCATAAAACGCAGCTTTTTGGTGAGGGTTTTCTCCGTAACGTAATGTTTGTTTCAGTTCATAGGTAACCGTTTTAGTCTCAGGGAAGTTTGCCTCTGTTTTCCCCGTTAAATACTCTGCAATTAAAGCATCGTAATGTGCCGTATGTCTAAAAACCTTAGCCGCTAACTCTCGTTTTAACTCTTTAGAGACTTCTTCATTTTTCATATCCTCTAACACACGCACGTAATCTTTCGGGTCGACAATAACGGTCACGTCCTCATGATTTTTAGCCGCTGACCTAAGCATGGTCGGACCGCCAATATCAATGTTTTCAATTGCCTCATCATATGAAACATCTGGATTAGAGATTGTTTCTTTGAAGGGATAAAGGTTAACGATCACAAAATCAATCGGTTCAATTCGGTGTTCTTCTAGTTGGTTAATATGTGCTTGCTCAGAGCGTTTGGCGAGTAAGCCAGCATGAACGTTTGGGTGAAGCGTTTTAACCCTGCCATTTAGAATCTCAGGAAAATCCGTCACATCTGATATACCAGTTACATTTACACCCGCTTCTTCTAGCACCTTTTTCGTTCCACCTGTAGAAATAATCTCAATGCCTTGCTCATCTAAATGCCTCGCAAATTCAACAATACCTGTTTTGTCTGATACACTAATTAACGCTCGCTTCGGCAACAACCTCATCCTTTCTAAGTAACTCTTTCAATGTCTCTGGGTAAAGACGGTGTTCGACTTTCTGTACTTTCTTTTGTAAACTTTCGTATGTATCTGCTTTCTCTATTAAAACTTTCTCTTGTTTTATGATAGGTCCTGTATCCATTCCTTCATCCACATAATGAATCGTAACGCCTGTTTCCCTCACTCCAGCATCTAATGCCTGACCGATCGCATTTAATCCAGGAAATTCAGGTAATAGAGAAGGATGAATATTAACGATTTTGTCTTTATAATACTTTAAAATAGTGGGACCAATTAACCTCATATAGCCTGCCAGCACAATAAAATCTATGTGGTTTCTGATTAATAAAGCTAATAAATCAGCTTCATAAGCTAGTTTATCTGGGTAGTCTTTAGGTGATAGACTTTCACTTTTGACACCTATGTCAATTGCTCTTGTTAATGCATATGACTGAGGCTGATCTGAGAACAAGAGTGCTACCTGATAGGATTCATCTTCTCCTTCAACAATCGAATTAAAATTGGATCCATTTCCTGATGCAAACACAGCCACTCGTTTCACGAAGTCCCCTCCTCTACTAACTCAATGCCTTCTTGATTGTTAACATAGCCAATGACGTAAGCGTCATCTAGTAAATCCAGCACCTCTGGAACGGATGCTCCATCAACTGCCATCACCATTCCAATTCCCATATTAAATACACGATACAGATCGTCATCAAGAAGATGACCGTGTTCTTTAAGGAAATCAAATATTGACGGTCTAGGAAATGCCGACAAATTAATATTGGCTCCAAGCCCCTTAGGCAGCATTCTTGGTATATTTTCGTAAAACCCGCCGCCTGTAATATGAGCTGCGGATTTAAGAAGGTCCGCTTGCTTTACCTTTAATAGATCATTGACATAAATTTTTGTTGGCGTTAATAAAATGTCACCCAAGGGTCGATCAAATAGATCATAAACTTCATTAATATTAAGGTGAGCATCAGCGATAACCTTTCTGACAAGTGAAAAACCATTGCTATGGACGCCTGTCGATGGAAGGCCGATTAACACATCCCCTGCTTTAACCTGTTCATTAGAAATGACATCACGTTTCTCACAAGCTCCGACAGCAAACCCTGCCACATCATACTCATCCTCACCGTAAACACCTGGCATTTCTGCTGTTTCACCGCCAATTAGCGCACAACCCGCTTCCTCGCATCCATCTGCGATTCCTTTTACAATCTGTTCGATAACATCAATGTCAGCTTTTCCTAAGCCAATATAGTCTAAAAAGTATAATGGTTCAGCGCCTTGAACAGCGATATCATTCACACACATCGCAACTGCATCGATTCCAATGGTGTCGTGGCGATTCAGTTCATAAGCTAATTTTAGCTTTGTACCGACGCCATCCGTACCAGAAATTAAAACCGGTTCTTGATAATTTAACTGTGATAAATCAAACATGCCGCCAAAGCTTCCTAAAGCTCCCATTACGCCTAAGCGATTGGTTCGTTTAACATGCTCTTTCATTCGGTCAACAGCTTTATAACCTGCTTCTATATTAACGCCAGCTTGTTTATAGGCATCTGACATTAAGATCTCACTCCAATCAGCTTCTCTTTTTCATGGGGCGGCAAGGAATCTTCGTATAAATCGGTTGGATATTTGCCCGTAAAACATGCCAAGCAATGGCCACAATTAGGACTGGCATCTTGACGGTCAACGGCATTAACCATATGTTCAATTGGTAAGAATGATAGAGTGTCAGCGCCGATGATCTTTTGAATTTCCTCAACTGAGTTATTAGCTGCAATTAACTCCCCAGAGTTAGACGTATCTATGCCGTAAAAGCATGGATGCGTAATAGGCGGGGAACTAATACGAACATGAACCTCTGATGCTCCCGCTTCTTTCAACATTTTGACGATTCGTTTTGAGGTGGTACCTCGTACAATGGAATCATCCACCATCACGACCCGTTTGCCTTCAACAATCTTTTTAACCGCAGATAACTTCATCTGCACGCCTCGCTCGCGAAGCGCTTGAGAAGGCTGAATAAACGTACGCCCAACATAACGATTTTTTATTAACCCTAATTCATATGGTGTTCCAGATTGTTCTGCGAAACCGATCGCAGCTGATATACTCGAATCAGGTACACCCGTTACAACGTCTGCTTCAACTGGTGACACCTCGGCTAGCTTTTTACCTAAGCGTTTACGTACGCTATGAATATTTTGGCCATCTACATTACTATCTGGTCTTGAGAAATAAATATATTCCATCGAGCAAATGGATCTGTTTTTAGCCTCTGAAAAGGTATCAAAGTGAATGCCTTCGTCATCAATAACGACCAGTTCACCCGGGACGATTTCACGCACATATTCAGCCCCGACGACATCAAATGCGCATGTTTCTGAAGCGATCACGTATCCAGCGCCAACTTTACCAAGTGATAATGGTCTCATCCCGCGAGGATCTAATGCTGCAATTAAACGTTTTTCATCGAGCATGGCGATCGCGTAAGCACCTTCCAGTTCGTTTAACGCTTGCTTAATGCGATCCATAATGGGACCTCTACCTGCACGTTTAATCAAGTGCGCAATCACTTCCGTATCAGAGGTTGTTTGAAAAATACTGCCCGTTTCTTCTAATTCCTCGCGAAGTTTAGTGGCATTAACTAGGTTTCCGTTATGAGCCAAAGCAAGCGAACCGGTACTCGAACGAAAATGAAGAGGCTGTATGTTTTCTGCCGTCTTACCGCCTGATGTAGAGTACCTAACATGCCCAATCGCAGCATAACCTGATAGACTGATTAACTCATCTTCATCTAAAACGTCCGTCACTAGACCTTCCCCTTTAGACTGTTTTAAATCAACCCCATCTGATACAACGACACCTGCTCCTTCTTGACCTCGGTGCTGCAGAGCATGTAAGCCGTAATACGTCATGTGTGCTGCTTGAGGGTGACCAAACACACCAAATATTCCGCATTCCTCATTTAAGCCTTTGATTTCACCAAACATGGTAAAGCCCCTTTCCAATGGTCGGTTAGGTAATCGACTGATTGACGAATCACGTTTTCACCATTAAACGATACTGACAACTTACCATCATTCGTGACTGTTCCAATTCGTGTTGCATTAACTTGCGCTTCAAAACGATCAGCATTTACCTGTTTTACCGTTAAAACGAATCTTGATTGCGTTTCACTGAAAAGCTCAGCTAATTCCTGACCTTCTAATTCAATATGAAGACCAAATTGCGTCGTCATGACTTTTTCAGCTAAGGCAACTGTTAATCCACCTTCAGCTACATCATGAGCAGATTGTACAAGTCCTGATTGAATTGCTTTCAAAATCTCTTTTTGCCTCGCCTTTTCAACCTCTAAGTCTAGCTGTGGCGCTTCACCATCATAATAGCCTAATAGCATTTTTTGAAGCTCACTACCAGATACTTCGTTAGTCGATTCACCAATGAGATAGACGTAATCTCCCACTTGTTTGGCCTCTTGAGTTGTCACATGATTAAGATCATGGATTAAGCCGACCATCCCAATGACCGGAGTTGGATAGACACTCGTTCCGTTCGTTTCATTATAGAGTGACACGTTCCCGCTAATAACTGGTGTGCTTAATGTCTCACACGCTTCTGCCATACCTTCTGTTGCCTGCTGCATCATCCAGTAAACCTCAGGCTTATCCGGATTACCAAAATTTAAACAGTCCGTAATAGCAACAGGCTCAGCACCAGAGCAAACGATATTCCTTGCCGCTTCAGCTACCGCTATCTGACCGCCTCCCTTAGGGTTAAGATGCAAGTAGCGTGAATTACAATCTGTCGTCATCGCAATCGCTTTATTCGTCCCGCGAATTCTTAACACCGCAGCATCAGAGCCTGGCTGGACGACAGTATTCGTTTGGACTTGGTAGTCATACTGGCTATAAACCCACTCTTTACTCGCAATAGTCGGCTGCTTAAGTAGATTTTCTAAAATTTGATTCGGGTCGTCGATGGTAAGTGAAGCAGGCTTTTGATCCGATTGTTTCGGCTGAGCAGATGGCAAGTGATAAACAGGTGCATCCTCTGCTAAGGCATCTACCGGAACATCTGTTACAATCTCATCTTTAAAACGAAGTCTGAACTGCTGTTCCTCAATAACTTCCCCGACTTCAACCGCTTCAAGGTCATAATTTGCGACTATGTCTTTAATCTCTTGCTCCCTACCCTTTTCAACGACAATAAGCATTCGTTCCTGAGACTCCGACAGCATCATTTCATATGGCGTCATCCCTTGCTCACGCTGCGGAACTAAGTCTAAGTTTAATTCAATTCCGGTCCCTGCCTTACTTGCCATTTCACTTGCTGAAGATGTGAGACCTGCTGCGCCCATGTCCTGAATGCCTACTAATGCATCACATTTCACGACTTCTAAACAAGCTTCTATCAGCAGCTTTTCCATGAAAGGATCTCCAACTTGAACTGCCGGGCGGTCTTCTGCCGACTCATCAGTTAATTCTTCTGATGCAAATGTTGCACCGTGAATCCCATCCCGTCCTGTCGCTGAACCAATGTACATGACGGTGTTTCCAATACCTTTCGCCTTCCCAACTTGAATATCCTCATGTTTAATAAGGCCTACACACATGGCATTAACGAGAGGGTTGCCTTTATAACAATCATCAAACTGAATCTCTCCGCCTACCGTTGGAACACCTACACAATTACCGTATCCCGCAATTCCAGCAACAACTTCTTCTAAGAGGTATTTTGTTCTCGGATGATCTAACTCACCGAACCTTAACGAATTCAGCAAGGCGATTGGTCGAGCTCCCATCGAAAACACATCACGTAAAATCCCGCCAACACCCGTTGCAGCACCTTGATACGGCTCAATCGCGGATGGGTGATTATGACTTTCAATTTTAAACGCAACCGCAAGGCCATCACCAATATCTATTATTCCAGCACCTTCACCAGGACCTTGAAGAACACGCTTACCGTTAGTTGGGAATTTGCTTAATAGAGGCTTGGATTTTTTATAGCTACAATGTTCACTCCACATAACAGAAAAAATTCCAGTTTCCGTGTAGTTAGGAGTGCGCCCTAGTAAACGTTCAATCTTGTTAAATTCCTCATCTGTTAGACCCATCTCTGCATATAACTTTTCCTCTTTGATCTCATGGGCAGTTGGTTCAAGAAGTAACGGCATGGTGTTCCCTCCAATTAACTAGAATCGATTCAAATAGTCTTAACCCGTCGTCACAACCTAACAAATCGACAGTAGCACGTTCTGGGTGAGGCATCATCCCAAGAACATTTCCTTGCTTATTACAGATCCCGGCAATATCGCCTTTAGAACCATTCGGATTATCAGCATATTGAAAAACGATTTGATTGTGACGCTTAAGCTCATCGAACGTCTGATCATCACACTCATAATTGCCTTCTGCGTGGGCAATAGGTAGCGAGATACGCTCATCTTGTCTGTATTCACTTGAGAACATCGTTTGATTGTTCGTTACGATGATCGGAGTCGTTTCACAAATGAATTTCAAGTGATCATTACGTTTCATAGCACCTGGAAGAAGTCCTGTTTCTAGTAATATCTGAAAGCCATTGCAGACACCTAAGACAGGTTTACCTAATTCTGCATACTCTCTAACAGCTTCCATGACCGGCGCGAAACTAGCAATTGACCCTGAGCGTAAATAATCCCCGTAAGAAAAGCCTCCAGGTAGTAAGATTGCATCATAATTTGATAGATTGCTTTCACGATATGAAACATAATGGGCGTCTTCACCAAGTGCCTCTTTAATAGCGTAGAACATATCCGTATCACAATTAGAGCCAGGGAATACCACGACCGCAAATCTCACGACGTTACAACCTCCTCTAACTCATAGCGATAATCTTCAATCACTGGATTAGCAAGAAGCTGCTCGCACATCTCTTCTACTTGGCGCTCAACCTGACTTGATTCGAGGGTAAACTCCATATATTTTCCAATTCGCATATCACTGACGCCGTGGAAGTCCTTAGCCTGAAGCGCCTTTTCAACTGCTTTTCCTTGAGGGTCTAACACCCCTTCTTTTAGCGTTACATGTACTTTTACTTTAACCATGCGAAACAGCCCCCTTTAAGCGTTCTAATACGACGTTGTATGCCTCATCTACACTTCCAATCCCTTGACGAAACACATCTTTATCAAGCTTCTGATTGGTATGAATGTCCCAAAGCCTACATGTGTCAGGTGAAATTTCATCCGATAACATTAACTCACCATTTGAATCAAACCCGAATTCTAGCTTAAAATCTACTAACCTTAAATCACATTGTTTAAAATAATCGATTAATACGAGATTCACTTGATGAGCTAGCTCTTTCATGTTCAGTAAAACACTAGATTCGACAAGATCTAGCAATCTAATATGATCTTCATTAATAAGAGGGTCACCTAGCTCATCATCTTTGTAATAAAATTCAACAATTGGCTGGCTTAAAAGATCCCCTTCACTTAAACCGAGTCGTTTGGCTAAACTACCTGCAGAAACATTACGAACGACGACTTCAATTGGAATAATGTTTGTATGTTTAACAAGTTGCTTATCCTCTGATAGTTGTTTGACCCAGTGATTCGGAATGCCTTTAGTTTGTAAAACGTTAAATATCAACGATGATATTTGATTGTTTAAGGCCCCTTTCCCATGTTCTGTAGCCTTCTTCTGCCCATTAAACGCTGTTAAATCATTTTTATATTGAACGAGTAACAGATCAGCATCATCTGTTTTGTATAGCTTTTTCGCCTTACCTTCATACACCAATTGTTTACTTTCCAAAGTGTGACCCCCTTAATTTAAACCGACTCTTTCAAAAATGACATCGACATTTTTCAAGTGATAAGTAGCATCAAAACAATCGTCCAATTCCGCTTCTGTCATTTGTTCTTTAATATCTGGATGATTTCTTACGAGCTCTTGGAAAGATGTTTGTTCCTCCCAAGCCTGCATAGTTAGTGGTTGAACAAGATCATAAGCTTTTTCACGCGATAAGCCTTTATCGATTAACGAAAGAAGAACTCTTTGTGAGAAAATCAATCCAAACGTACGATCCATATTACGCTTCATGTTTTCTTCATAGACGGTAAGTTTTTCAACAATGCCCCCAAATCGATTGAGCATGTAATTTAAGGCAATCGTTGCATCAGGCAATATGACGCGCTCTGCGGATGAATGTGAAATATCTCGTTCGTGCCATAACGGAACATTCTCATAAGCTGTCATCATGTATCCGCGAACGACTCTTGCCATACCAGCCATATTTTCGGAACCAATTGGGTTTCGTTTATGCGGCATGGCTGATGATCCCTTTTGGCCTTTGGCGAAAAACTCCTCAACTTCTCTTGTTTCACTTTTTTGAAGACCTCTAATTTCAACGGCCATTTTTTCAATTGATGTGGCAATTAGCGCTAACGTCGACATATAATGCGCATGACGGTCACGCTGAAGCGTTTGAGTCGATATCGGCGCTGCTTTAAGCCCTAGCTTTTCACATACATATTGTTCAACGAATGGATCGATATTGGCATAGGTGCCAACTGCTCCTGACATTTTGCCATAACCAATCGTGTCAGCTGCTGCGTCAAACCTTTCTAAGTTACGTTTCATCTCTTCGTACCATAAACCAAGTTTTAACCCAAATGTCGTCGGCTCAGCATGCACACCGTGTGTGCGTCCCATCATAACTGTATATTTGTGTTCTAAAGCTTTAGTTTTTAAAATTTCAACAAAACGCACAAGATCTTTTCGTATAATATCATTCGCTTGTTTAATGACGTATCCTAAAGCTGTATCCACTACATCTGTTGAGGTTAATCCGTAGTGCACCCACTTCTTTTCATCACCCAATGTCTCTGATACTGCGCGTGTGAATGCGACCACATCATGGCGCGTTTCTGCCTCAATTTCTTTAATTCGGTTCACATCAAATGATGCATTTTCTCTTAGTTTCTTAACATCTTCTTTTGGAATCACACCTAGTTCTGCCCAAGCCTCACAAGCAAGAATCTCAACCTCAAGCCACGCTTGATATTTGTTCTCTTCCGTCCAAATCTGACCCATTTCTTCCCTTGTATAACGTTCAATCATCGTTTATTGCCTCCATATATCTAAATCTTTTATTTGTTGCAAGAGCCCTTTTGTGTGGTCTCCAATAAAATTAACATGACCCATTTTTCGTTTCGGTTTAACTTCAGCTTTACCATATAAATGTAGTTTGGCGTTTTTGACCACAGGGATTCGCTTAACTACATCAGGTATATGTTCACCTAGCACATTCATCATGACAACTGGGTGGTTTAATGTTGTTTCAGCTAAGCTCATTCCTGTAATCGCCCTAATGTGTTGTTCAAATTGTGATGTACGGCAAGCATCTAACGTATAATGCCCTGAATTGTGTGGCCTAGGCGCGACTTCATTAATATAAATTTCACCTTCTTGAGTTAGAAACATCTCAACTCCGAACGTTCCGACCATTCCAATGGATTCAGCAAGTTCTACTGCAGCCTCTTTCGCTTGTTCCTCTACATCTTGTGTAATTCTCGCAGGAACAATGGACTTTAACAAAATATGCTCAACATGAATATTTTCTGATGCAGGAAAAGTTTTAACCTCGCCATTCACACCGCGACTAACCATGACTGATATTTCTTTTTCAAATGGCAAAAACTGCTCAAGAATACATAATCCTGATTTTAATTGAGGCTCTGCTTCAGCAAGATCATCTGAGCTCTTCAGTATTTGCTGACCTTTTCCATCATAGCCACCTCTTCTTGTCTTTAACACACAAGGATAACCAATTTCATCAATTGCTTTTAATAAGTCTGATTGATCACTGACTAGTTTATAAGGAACAACCTTTGCTCCGCTATTAGTGATCGCTTCTTTTTCAAATGCTCGGTCTTGAGACACCTTAATTAAATGACTGCCTTGAGGGACGTAACCATTTTGAACTAGATACTGACAAACTTCTAAATCAATACTCTCAAATTCGTAAGTGATGACGTCGGACTGATCAAGCAGTTTTTGTGCAGCCAGTTGATCATCATACGATGCTGTTATTTCAACATCAGCAATCTGACCAGTAGGCGAATTTGGAGTTGGGTCCATAATTGCAATTCGAAACCCCATTTGTTTTGCAGCGATTGCCATCATTCTACCTAATTGACCGCCACCTAATATTCCAATTGTTTGGCCTGGTTTGATTTGCTTTACCATGTTTGCAGCTCCTCGTTTGAATGTTCGACTTTTTCCTTTAATGCTTCTCTTCTATTATGTAATCGACTAGCTAATTCATCATCGTAAACGGCCAGTTGCTGAGCAGCTAATAAACCAGCATTTATAGCTCCCGCTTTACCAATTGCCACAGTTGCAACTGGCACACCACCCGGCATCTGAACGATGGACAATAACGAATCTAGACCATTTAACGCTTTCGACTGAACCGGCACTCCAATAACTGGAATTAATGTTTTCGAAGCGACCATCCCCGGTAGATGTGCTGCTCCTCCAGCTCCAGCAATGATGACTTTAATACCTCTGTCTTTAGCCGTCTCTGCGTAGTGGAACATTTTATCAGGAGTTCGGTGAGCTGATACCACTTCCTTCTCATAACTCACACCTAACTCTTCTAATACATCACAAGCATGCTTCATCGTTTCCCAATCTGATGTGCTTCCCATAATCACTCCAACTTGAGCTTGCATGTTAGTCCTCCTTAATATCTAAGAAAAATAAAACAGACTGCTTTCCCAATATGAGGAAAGCAGTCTGGATACACGTCACCCTAAACTTATCGCATGCAGAATACTTCCCTCATAGTCCAGTCGTTTACGGCGACTGGGTAGAGACTTTTGGGCCATATTCCCAACGTTATATGAGGGTTAATTTATTTAACTGTTCGTAATTACAAAACCATTATAACATGATGGAGATGATATTCAACCATCTAATCTAAAAATCCGAAATTAAATTTAATTTTATAATTAAATGTTCGGATTTTACTCATAACTGACTTGTTTTAAATACAATCCATGACCTGGCGCTGTCAAACCTAATACTCGCCTGTCTAACGTTTCAAAGGCTTTTTGTATACAAGAAATTTCTCTTTTGCCAAGGCCTATTTCAATCAGTGTACCGACAATAATCCGAACCATATGCGTTAAAAAACCATTTCCTGTAATCTCAAAATAAATACGCTCACCATCACTCATCACCTTGAAATCATAGATAGTCCTAACTTTACCACCTTTGACATTAGACTTTGATGCTGCAAACGCTGTAAAGTCATGTGTTCCAATAATATTTTTAGCCGCTTCCTTTATCTTCTCTAGAGATAATGTCTGAGGTACATGCCACTCAAAGTTTCTTCTAAATAAATCATGGTCTTTTCTGTTGAGTACAATATAGCGATAAGTTTTGCGTTTAGCATCTTTCCTTGCATGAAAATATCCATCAACTACTTGGGCTGCTTTTACCTTTATATCCAAAGGTAGTAAGGTGGTTAACGCGTGCTTCCAGGTAGCTTCGTCTAAATCTAAGGTGGTGTCGAAATGGATGACTTGATCCAAGGCATGAACTTTAGAATCAGTCCTGCCAGATGAATGAATTCGAACCTGCTCGTGATGCATTTTCTTAAGTGCCTTTTCAATTGTTAGCTGAACGGTGCGTTTTTCAAGCTGAACTTGATACCCTTCGAAGTTAGTGCCGTCATATTCAACTCGTAACATGATTCGCTTCATAAGCATACTCCTTAAAACTCTATTAAACAAAATAAGAATATCATAAGTAAAAACATGATACTTACGACAACATCTTGTCTTTTGAACCTTAACTCGCGAAACTTAGTGCGGTATTCACCGCCTCGGTACCCCCTTGCCTCCATAGCAATTGCGAGGTCTTCTGCACGCCTAAAAGCATTAATAAAAAGGGGAATGAATAATGGTAAAATAGCCTGAGCTCGGTCCTTTAATTTTCCAGTACTCATATCTAACCCCCGAGATGCCTGTGCTTTAGAAATCTTATCCATCTCTTGCATTAAGGTCGGAATAAATCTTAATGAAATTGACATCATGAGAGCTAATTCATGAACTGGAACATTTATTTTCTTTAAGGGCTTTAACAAAGACTCGACGGCATCTGTTATTGCAATGGGTGGTGTTGTTAATGTTAAGACCGTGGTCATTAGAATGAGTAGGAAGAACCTTAATGAAATTTTTGCTCCTTTAATGAAGGCACCCTGATGGATGTCCCATCCCATCACATTAAATAAAGTTGGCCCTTCTTTTGTAATAATAAGATGAAGTACCAACGTTATAATGATAATCCACCAAACAGGTTTTAAACCTTTCGCAATATATTTAACAGGAATAGTTGTCAATGTCGTTGTCAATATAGCAAATATTAATAGAATTAAGTAACTCCACACACCGTCAGCTATAAAGATCGTTATGACGAAGAAAAATACGATGAGCATTTTGGTTCTTGGATCCAGTCGGTGAATTATTGAGTCCTTAGGCATATATTGACCGATAATAAATGAGCTCATGATAAATCCCTCAATTTTATAGCCTTTACGACTTCACTTACCAGTTCATCTAATGTCTGGCCTTTATATGGAATATCAATATCGAATTGCTTTTTTAATTCATCTAGAAATAAAAACTCATCTGGAGGTTGTAACCCAGATTTTCTTAATACTTCTTGATCAGAAAACACCTCTATTGGTTTACCCTGAACAGCTATTCTTCCTTGATCAAAAATGATTAACTGATCAGCAGCGCGAAGAACATGCTCCATATGGTGCGTGATCATAATGATTGTTTTGCCCTGGCTTTGTAATATTTGAAATAAATCCATTAGTTGCCTCTGTCCAGTCGGGTCTAATCCTGCTGTTGGTTCATCTAGAATTAATACTGATGGGTCTAATATTAATGCACTCGCAATTGCGACACGGCGTTTCTGTCCGCCGCTTAATTCAAACGGCGACCGATCTAATAGCTCTGATGATAAACCTACTGCCTTAACTACTTGCTCAATTTGAGAATCTGTTACTTTTATTCCAAAATTCTTGGGACCAAATATTAATTCTTTTTTAACCGTTTCTTCAAAAAGTTGATGTTCAGGATATTGAAAAACCATAGCCACTTGTTTTCTTAGTTCTTTGATTGATTTATTTTTTCCTTGAGTTAAAGAAAAATCACCTGCGACAATCTCGCCTTGCGTTGGTCTCAACAAACCATTGATTAATTGCACCATAGTCGACTTACCAGAACCTGTCCGGCCAGCTACACAAGTAAAAGAACCTTTTCGTATAGAAAGATTTATATCTTCCAGCGCTCGATTTTCAAGTGGTGTATTAGGTTGATATGTATAACTAACATCCTTAAAGTCTAAGTTCATAACTGTTTCACCAAATCTTGTATGTGAAGTGGCTCATGGTCAAAACGAAACCCTTGCTCTTTAAAAGCTTTTGTTAATTTGGTTACGTATGGTGCCATAAGACCTACTTCCCTAAGCTTTGTTTCATTTTTTAGTAACTGCAGTGGTTCTCCGTCAAAATATATTTCCCCGTCTTTTAATACGACTACACGATTTGCCTTTAATACTTCTTTCATATCATGTGTGATTGAAACTGTAGTCAGTCCCTTTTGTTCATGAAGTCTCGAAATAGTATTAATAAGTTCATCTCTACTTACTGGATCAAGCATCGTTGTAGCTTCATCAAGTATTAAGACACTTGGTAACATGGCTAATATCCCAGCAATAGCTAACCGCTGCTTTTGCCCACCTGATAGATTAAATGGTTCTTTCCATTTATAATCAGATAAACCGACTAACGTTAGACTTTCATCAACCCTACGTTCCATCTCCTGTCTTGATAAACGCATATTTTCAAGTCCAAACACTACATCATCCAATACTGTAGTCCCTACAAATTGATTCTCAGGATTTTGAAATACCATGCCAACCTTTTGCCTAATTTCCCAGATACCTTCATCTGTCACCACCTCGTTGTCCACCAACACCTCCCCCTGTTGAGGCATTAATAAACCATTAATGTGCTTAGCCAAAGTCGACTTCCCTGAACCATTATGACCAATTAACGCAACCCATTCGCCTTTATTGATGGTTAAATTGAAATTATTAATAACAGGTGGACCTTGATTAGAGTAATGGAACAAAACATTCTTGAATTCTATCAACTTAATGACTCCTTTATATTTCCGAGGAAATGAATCTTGCTTTATTTTATCATAATTTGTCGATATTGTTTAATTGGATTTAATAGGTGGTTGACAATCAACTTGGACAAAAAACACTAATCTACATTATTATAAAAAACTGCCCTACAATTTATGTAGGACAGTCTGCCATAAAAAAGGGAACAGTTTCCATGTACCGGAACCTGAACCCCCTTCCTTTTTTTGAATGAGTCATTCAATTAGTCAACTAATTCAATAATCACCGTTTTTGCTCCGTCACCTTTACGTTCTCCCACTTTTAAAATGCGAGTATATCCGCCTTGGCGTTCTTCAAAGCGCGGACCAATATCAGAGAATAATTTTTGAAGTGCATTTTGACCTTCTTCCGTCTCAGCATCTCTTAAGTAAGAAGCTGCTTGGCGACGAGCGTGAAGATCACCACGCTTACCTAGCGTGATTAACTTTTCTACAACCGGACGTAGGTTTTTAGCTTTCGCTTCAGTTGTTTCAATGCGCTCATGAACAACTAAGTCCGTAGCAAGGTTACGTAACAACGCTTTACGTTGTTCCGAAGTACGACCTAACTTTGTCTTTGGCATTCCCAAAACCTCCTTTATAGGAAAATTCTATCGATGTAAGATGATTAGTCGTCTTTACGAAGGCCTAAATTTAAATCATTAAGTTTATTCTTAACTTCGTCTAGTGATTTACGACCTAAGTTACGAACCTTCATCATGTCTTCTTCTGATTTTTGTGTTAGTTCATGCACGGTATTAATACCAGCACGTTTTAGACAGTTGTAAGAACGAACAGATAGATCTAATTCTTCAATTGTCATCTCTAACACTTTTTCTTTCTGGTCTTCTTCTTTTTCAACCATAATCTCCGCTTGTTGCGCTTCATCCGTCAGGCTTACGAATACATTCAAGTGCTCTGTGAAAATTTTAGCGCCTAATGAGATCGCCTCTTCAGGACGAATACTTCCATCTGTCCACACATCTAAAGTCAATTTATCAAAATTCGTAACTTGACCAATACGTGTGTTCTCAACTTGATAAGTTACACGTTTAACCGGTGTGAAGATTGAATCTATAGGGATAACACCTATTGGCTGATCATCATGTTTGTTTGCTTCTGCTGGACGGTAACCGCGCCCTCTTTCAGCAAAGATTTTCATACTTAATTTACCATTACCTGAGATTGTCGCAATCTTCAAGTCAGGGTTTAAAATTTCAACATCGCTATCGTGTTGAATGTCTCTTGCAAATACTTCTCCTTCTCCTTGAGCATTAATTTCAAGAGTCTTTTGATCATCTGAATAAATTTTAAGTGCGAGTTGTTTCAAGTTTAGAACGATCGTTGTGACGTCCTCAACGACATAGTCTAACGTTGAAAACTCATGTAGGGCACCTTCAATTTGTACAGATGTGACCGCAGCTCCAGGAAGTGAGGATAATAAGATACGACGTAAGGAGTTACCTACTGTAGTTCCATAACCGCGCTCTAACGGTTCGATGACAAACTTACCTAACGTAGTATCCTCATTAATTTCAACTGTTTCCACTTTCGGTTTTTCAATTTCAATCATTCACAAAACCCTCCTTCAAAACGTCGAAACATCGACGATACCGAGCCGTATCCCCGAACATTCCTCAAGGCAGGAACCCATGCAGGACATGGGATGGAATCCTGCGTATACCGTGTAAAACCTTATTTTCCTATCATATCCCATTATAGACAGGGTTACAAATTATATACCTGTATTAAACACGACGACGTTTTGGTGGGCGGCAACCATTGTGTGGTACAGGTGTTACATCAATAATTGAAGTAATTTCTAGACCTGCAGCTTGTAATGAACGAATCGCTGCTTCACGGCCAGCCCCTGGACCTTTTACAGCCACTTCAATAGTTTTCATGCCGCTTTCTTGTGCTGATTTCGCCGCAACTTCTGCTGCCATCTGCGCTGCGAAAGGTGTTGATTTACGTGAACCTCTAAAACCAAGTGAACCAGCACTGCTCCAAGCAACGGCGTTACCGTTATCGTCAGTAATGGTTACAATTGTGTTGTTAAAAGTAGAACGAATGTGAGCAACACCGGATTCTATATTCTTTTTCACACGACGCTTTCTGCGTGTAGTGGTTTGTTTACCTTTACGAGCCATGATTTAGCCAACCTCCTTTAATGCTTATTTTCTCTTATTCGCTACTGTACGGCGTGGGCCTTTACGTGTACGAGAGTTGTTTTTTGTTTTCTGTCCACGCGTAGGTAGTCCGCGACGATGACGAATACCTCTGTAACTACCGATTTCAATTAGACGTTTAATGTTAAGAGATGTTTCACGACGAAGGTCACCTTCAACTGTGAAATTCTCAACTGCTTTACGGATGCTTGCTAATTCATCTTCAGTTAGATCACGAACACGTGTATCTTCTGAGACACCAGCATTTTTTAAGATTTCTTGAGCTGTTGATTTCCCGATACCGTAGATATACGTTAATGAGATAACTACGCGTTTATCGCGAGGAACATCAATACCTGCAATACGTGCCATGTGTGCACTGCACCTCCTTTAGATTATCCTTGTTTCTGTTTGTGTTTAGGATTCTCGCAAATTACCATTACGCGGCCTTTACGACGAATAACTTTACATTTTTCACAAATCGGTTTTACTGAAGGTCTTACTTTCATTGTTCTTACCTCCTTTTAGATCGGAGTTTTATTTATAACGATACGTGATACGACCTCTTGATAAATCATACGGTGACATTTCAACGGTTACTTTGTCACCAGGTAGAATACGGATGAAGTGCATACGTATTTTACCCGACACATGAGCTAAGATCTCATGGCCATTTTCTAACTCTACTTTGAACATAGCGTTCGGTAAAGTCTCAAGGACCGTACCTTCCATTTCAATAACATCATCTTTCGCCATAGAGAGAATCTCCCTTCTTCCAATCTGCTAACTCTTCGTTAACAAATTTTGATATTGCGAAGCGAAGTTTACCGTTGGTTACACGACCAGTTTCTATCATTGATTTCTCAACTTCTGGAGAAATATAATCTAATAAATCAACATGATGAATGTTCTTACGTTTCGGTCGATCAAACTTTCGTTTATCACCATCGGCTAACAAAACAAATGTTTCATCTAGCACTTCAATGATAATTGCATATTGATCGGCCTCACGACCACGATTGATTCTCACTAATTGACCAATTCTGGGACTTCCAGATTCACCATCGACCAATCATCATCACCTTCACTTAAACTTTAGTTAAGATTTCGTATCCATCATCCGTTACAACAACGGTGTGTTCAAAGTGTGCACAATTGCTACTATCTTCAGTAACGACAGTCCAATTGTCACTTAATGTCCGAACATAACGCTCCCCTATATTAACCATAGGTTCAATGGCTAAAACCATTCCTTTTTTCATTCTAGGACCTTTATTAGGAGGTCCAAAGTTTGAAATGTGAGGATCTTCATGAAGGTTTTGCCCAATTCCGTGTCCACCATATTCCCTAACAATCGTAAAACCAAATGGCTCTACATACTTTTGAATTGCATGAGATATATCAGACAATCGGTTACCTGGTTTAACTTGTTTTAAACCTTCAAACAGCGACGCTTCTGTTACTGTTAATAACTCTTGTGTTTTTTCATCAATGTCTCCTACAGCATAAGTCCAAGCTGAATCACCATGATAACCCTGGTAATTCGCACCGATATCGATGCTAATGATATCTCCATCTTCTAATGCACGGCTACTTGGAATCCCATGTACAAGTTCTTCATTTACAGAGACACAAATACTACCTTTAAAGCCGTTATAACCTTTAAAAGAAGGTGTCGCGTCATGACTGCGAATGAATTTCTCCGCAATGTCATCCAGTTCTTTCGTAGTTACACCAGGGCGAATATGCTTCTTAAGCTCCTGATGAGTTAATGCTACGATTTTACCCGCCTGTCGCATTATTTCAATTTCTCGTGGAGTTTTATTAATAATCATTAAGCTAGGCCTCCGATTTTTTCATCGATCTGCTCAAAAACGACATTAATGTCTTGATCGCCATCCACTTCTACTAGATAACCTTTATCTCTATAGAAATCTAATAGAGGTTTCATCTGCTTAGAATTCACACTTAATCTATTTTTCACTGTTTCAGGTTGATCATCTTCACGTTGTATTAGTTTTGCCCCATCATGGTCACAAATACCCTCTTCTTTTGGTGGGTTAAACTCAACATGGTATGTCGCACCGCACTCTGGGCAAATACGACGACCTGTTAGACGTTCCACTAATTTCTCTTCAGGTACGTTAACATGAAGGACATAATCTAATTTTGTATTTAAATCATCTAATAGAGATTCAAGAGCATCAGCCTGTGCAACAGTACGAGGGAATCCGTCGAGTAAGAAACCTTTTTCACAATCTGGCTTGCTTAAACGTTCTTTTACAATTCCAATTGTAACCTCATCTGGCACAAGGGCTCCTTCATCCATATAAGACTTTGCTTTCTTGCCTAGTTCTGTTCCTTCTTTAATCGCAGAACGGAACATATCTCCTGTTGAGATATGAGGGATTTCATATTTTTCTACGATCTTTTCTGCTTGGGTACCTTTACCAGCACCTGGTAGCCCCATTAAAATCAGATTCATAATGTCCCCTCGCTCTCGATATAACTCTCAAAAGTCTTACTTAATAAAACCTCTGTAATGACGTTTTACTAATTGACTTTCTAGTTGTTTCATTGTATTTAATGCAACACCAACAACGATTAGTAGACTAGTTCCACCAATTTGTACGGCTGTTGGCAAGCTTGCAATGCTTCCTAAAATGATAGGGAAAATCGATACTACTGCTAAGAATAATGCACCCACAAATGTTAAACGGTAGATCACTCGAGTTAAATAAGTCTCAGTGTTCTTACCAGGGCGAATTCCTGGCACATAACCGCCTTGTTTCTGTAAGTTTTCCGCCATTTGCTCTGGATTAACCTGAACAAATGTGTAGAAATACGTGAATGCAATAATCAGCGCTACGTATAATGTCATACCAACCGGCTTAGTATAATCGAATATATAAGCGATGGTTGATGCTACTTGCCCTTCAAAGAAGTTTGAAATCGTCTGAGGTGCGATAATAAATGAAATAGCAAAGATAATTGGAATAACCCCGGCAGCATTTACTTTTAGAGGTAAATGTGTCGATTGGCCTCCAACTGGTGAACGATTAACCGTTCGTTTTGCATACTGGATTGGAATTTTACGAATTGCCTGTTGGATGAAAATAACACCCACAATGACTGCAATTACGACCAGCATAATTATTCCCAAGATCACTAAGTTTAAAAATAGTTGATCTCCTGCACCAGCGATATAAGTTTCATATAGCTGGTTAACACCATTAGGAATCGCTGCTACGATACCTGCGAAAATTAGGATGGAAATTCCGTTTCCAACCCCGTATTCTGTAATCTGCTCACCAAGCCACATTAAGAATGTCGTACCACCAGTTAAAACTGTAGCAATAACTAGGAATTTAAAGACGTTAGGGTCTTGAATAAGTGTTCCGTTAGTCATGTAGTTAAAACCGATAGACATACCAATTGCTTGAATGAATGCTAAGACTACTGTTCCGTAACGTGTAACTTGTGCTAACTTTCGACGTCCTACTTCCCCTTGTTTTCTCCATTCCGTAAATTTAGGCACAACATCCATTTGCAACAGCTGCATAATGATGGAAGCTGTAATGTATGGGAAGATACCCATAGCGAAGACTGAATATTGGCTTAACGCGCCTCCGCCAAATGTATCAATGAACCCAAATGCGTTCATCTCATTCATAACTTCAATTGCATCACCATTAGTAAATGGAACTGGAATGAATGAACCAATACGGAATACTACAAGAATTGCAAGGGTAAATAGAATTTTACGTCTAATGTCAGCAACACGGAACATGTTTGCAAAAGTACTAAACATTAGATCACCTCAGTTTGACCGCCCGCCGCTTCAATTGCTTCTTTTGCTGAAGCAGAGAACTTTTGCGCTTTTACTGTTAACTTCTTCTCTAGAGAACCGTTACCTAGTACTTTAACGCCTGATTTCACTTTGCTGATTACACCGGCTTCTTGTAGTAATTCAGGAGTTACCTCAGTACCGTCTTCGAAACGATTTAAAGTTTCTAGATTAACAATAGTATACTCTTTTCGGTTGATGTTTGTAAATCCACGTTTCGGTAAACGTTGGAATAATGGCATTTGGCCACCTTCAAAACCTGGGCGCGTACCACCGCCAGAACGAGCTTTCTGACCTTTGTGACCACGACCAGAAGTTTTTCCGTTACCAGATGCCATACCACGACCTACGCGGTTACGATCTTTACGAGAGCCTTTAAGTTCGTGAAGTTTCATGTGAGCACCTCCTCTTTAACATGTGTTAAAACTAAGCTTCTTTTACTGAAACGAGATGTGACACTTTGTTAACCATACCTCGAACAGCTGGAGTATCTTCTAGTACCACCGTTTGACGAATTTTATTTAATCCTAATGCTTTGACTGTGTCGCGTTGGTCTTGTTTACGACCAATAAGACTACGAGTGAGGGTAATTTCTAATTTATTAGCCATCTGTTTTCCCTCCTTATCCTAACAGTTCTTCAACAGACTTACCGCGAAGTTTAGCAACTTCTTCTGCTGTTTTAAGATTAGCTAATCCTGAGATTGTTGCACGAACCATGTTAATTGGAGTATTTGATCCTAGTGATTTAGATAAAATGTCACCTACACCAGCTAGTTCTAATACCGCACGAACTGGTCCACCTGCGATGATTCCAGTACCTTCTGCAGCTGGTTTTAAAAGAATGTTTCCAGCTCCAAATTCACCGTTAATTTGGTGTGGGATTGTTGTGCCAACGATTGGTACACGGATTAAGTTTTTCTTACCATCTTCAACTGCTTTACGGATTGCTTCTGGTACTTCTTGTGCTTTACCAGTACCAAAACCAACGTGTCCGTTTCTGTCACCTACAACAACTAAAGCTGTAAAACGGAAACGACGACCACCTTTTACAACCTTAGCTACACGGTTAACTGTAACTACGCGTTCTTCAATATCTAACTTGCTCGCATCGATTGCTGTGCGCATGTGTTTCCCTCCTTTATCAGTCAATTAAAATTCTAATCCTGTCTCACGTGCTGCATCTGCTAATGCTTTCACGCGACCATGGTAAAGGTAACCTCCACGATCGAAGATTACTGATTTATATCCTTTGTCAACTGCACGCTTACCAATAAGTTCCCCAACTTGTTTAGCAGCTTCTACATTACCAGTAGAATCGCCTTTGAATTCAGGGTCAACGGTTGAAGCGCTAGCGACTGTTTGACCGTTTTGATCGTCGATTAATTGTGCATAAATGTGTTTGTTTGAGCGATAAACGTTTAAACGTGGACGTTCAGCTGTACCAGCTAACGTACGACGCATACGTGAATGGCGTTTTTTACGAACTACATTTTTATCTGCTTTCGTAATCATTCAGGTCACTCCTTTCTGTCTTTTAACGGATATTATTTAGCAGTTTTACCTTCCTTACGACGTACATACTCGCCTTCGTAACGAATACCTTTACCTTTGTAAGGTTCAGGTGGACGAATAGCGCGAATGTTCGCAGCAACTGCTCCAACTATTTCTTTATCGATTCCTTTAACAACAACTTTTGTGTTAGAAGGAGTCTCAATGTCAATTCCTTCGATTGGGTCAATTTCTACTGGGTGTGAATAACCAGCATTTACAACCAATTTCTTACCTTGCATCTGAGCACGGTAACCAACACCTTGAATTTCAAGTGATTTTTCGAAGCCTTTTGTAACTCCTTCAACCATGTTACCGATTAGACTTCTTGTTGTACCGTGAAGAGAGCGGTGTTCTTTATTTTCACTTGGGCGTTCCACTGTTAACACATTATCTTCTACTTTGATTGTCATATCTTCGTGGAACGTACGAGTTAATTCACCTTTAGGACCTTTTACAGTCACTGTATTTCCATCAAATTTAAATTCAACATCATTTGGGATTTCAAGTGTTTTTAAACCTACACGTGACATACCTTACACCTCCTGACTTTCAAGTATTACCAAACGTAAGCTACTACTTCGCCGCCTACAGCCTGGCTGCGAGCTTCTTTATCCGTTAAAACACCTTTAGAAGTGGATACAACAGCGATTCCTAAGCCGTTTAAAACTTTAGGGATCTCATCTGATTTTGCATACACACGACGTCCAGGCTTACTAATACGTTTAATTCCACTAATAACGCGCTCATTGTTAGCACCGTATTTTAGGAAAAGACGTAAAACACCTTGCTTGTCGTCTTCAATATATTCATAATCGCGAATATAACCTTCACGCTTCAAAATATCCACGATATCTTTTTTAAGTTTAGAAGCTGGGACTTCTAATTGATCATGACGAACCATGTTCGCATTGCGAATTCTTGTTAGCATATCTGCAATTGGATCTGACATCATTTGTACATTACCTCCTTCCCATTTATCGGGTTTACCAGCTTGCTTTTTTAACGCCAGGAATTTGTCCTTCGTAAGCTAATTCACGGAAACAAATACGGCATAATTTAAATTTGCGAATTACGGAATGCGGACGACCGCAACGTTCACAACGAGTGTATTCGCGCACTTTAAATTTTTGTGGGCGCTTTTGTTTTGCGATCATTGATTTTTTAGCCACAATTTTCCCTCCTTATTCAGTAAGTTACTGTTTAAAAGGCATACCGAACTGACCTAATAATTCACGAGCCTCTTCATCAGTATCTGCAGTCGTTACAATAACAATATCCATACCGCGCACTTTACTCACTTTATCGTAATCAATTTCCGGGAAAATCAATTGTTCTTTAACACCTAAAGTATAGTTACCGCGACCGTCGAACGCTCTAGAAGAGATACCACGGAAGTCACGTACACGAGGTAGTGAAACGGCGATTAACTTTTGTAGGAAATCGTACATACGCTCACCACGTAGTGTAACTTTCGCTCCGATTGGCATACCTTCACGTAGACGGAAACCAGCGATTGATTTTTTAGCCTTTGTAACAGTTGGTTTTTGACCGGAAATTAGAGTTAATTCTTCAACAGCATTTTCAAGCGCTTTTGCGTTTTGAACAGCGTCACCAACACCCATGTTGACCACGATTTTTTCAACTTTTGGCGCTTGCATTACAGAGCTATAGTTAAATTTCTCAACTAAGCTAGGAACAATCTCTTCATTGTACTTTTTCTTTAGTTCGTTCATCTTATAGACCTCCTTTCACGCAACTACTATTTATCTAAAGGTTCACCTGAATTTTTAGCGATACGGACTTTCTTTCCGTCGCGCTCTTCATAACCGACACGAGTAGGCTCACCTGATTTAGGATCGATAGGCATAACATTAGAAACATGAATTGGCGCTTCTTGGTTCAAGATTCCACCCTGTGGATTTTCTTGTGAAGGCTTAGCGTGTTTCTTAACGTAATTAACACCTTCAACCAAAACGCGTTCTTTCTTTGGATAGGCTTCTAAGATTGTGCCTTCTTTACCTTTATCTTTACCAGTAATAACTTTGACTTTATCGCCTTTCTTTACATGCATGAATCGTGCACCTCCTTGCAAGGCATGGTTTGCTTAATTACATCTATATAAGCGACTAATTATAGTACTTCTGGAGCTAAGGAAACGATCTTCATAAACTGTCTTTCACGTAGTTCACGTGCAACAGGGCCGAAGATACGAGTTCCACGCGGGCTTTTATCATCACGGATAATAACCGCTGCGTTTTCGTCAAAACGGATATAAGAACCGTCTTTACGGCGAACACCGCTCTTAGAACGTACAATAACAGCTCTAACAACTTCACCTTTTTTGACAACGCCGCCTGGTGTTGCTTGTTTAACCGAGCAAACAATTACATCACCAATGTTAGCTGTCTTACGTCCAGAACCGCCTAGAACTTTAATAGTTGAAACTTCACGAGCACCTGAGTTATCAGCAACTTTTAGACGAGATTCTTGTTGGATCATAGGATTTGTTACCTCCCTTCGGAATCAATACCGAGCGATTATATAATAACTGCTTCTTCAACAATTTCAACTAAACGAAAGCGTTTCGTAGCTGATAATGGACGAGTTTCCATGATGCTAACGATATCGCCTTTTTTAGCTTGATTGTTTTCGTCATGCGCTTTGAATTTTTTAGAGTACTTAACACGCTTACCATAAAGCGGGTGGAATTTATAAGTTTCTACTAGAACCGTAATGGTTTTATCCATTTTGTCAGAAATCACGCGTCCAGTATAAACTTTGCGATCTTTACGTTCACTCATTGAGGTAGACCTCCTCTCAATTATCGATTATTAATGCCGACTTCTCTTTCACGAATAACTGTTTTCATACGAGCAATTGATTTTCTAACTTCACGGATACGTACCGTGTTTTCAAGTTGACCAGTTGCTAGTTGAAAGCGTAAGTTAAACAGTTCTTCTTTTAAAGATTTGATTTTTTGTTCGATTTCGGCAGTGGTAAGTTCTCTGATTTCGTTAGCTTTCATTGCTATCACCACCAATTTCTTCACGTTTTACGAACTTCGTTTTAACTGGAAGTTTGTGTGACGCTAAGCGTAATGCTTCACGAGCCACCTCTTCGTTTACTCCAGCTACTTCGAATAAGATTTTTCCTGGTTTTACTACTGCTACCCAACCTTCTGGAGAACCTTTACCGGAACCCATACGAACTTCTAGAGGTTTAGCAGTTTTAGGTTTGTCTGGAAAGATTTTAATCCAAACTTTACCGCCACGTTTCATGTAACGAGTCATTGCAATACGAGCAGCCTCGATTTGACGGCTTGTAATCCAAGCTCCTTCAAGTGCTTGAAGACCAAATTCACCATGTGATACTTGTGTGCCACCTTTTGCGCGACCTTTTAAGCTAGCGCGGTGTTGTCTACGAAATTTTACACGTTTAGGCATTAGCATACTGCGAATCCCCCTTCCTTATTTATTGTCAGATTTAGTTGGAAGGACCTCTCCACGATAAATCCACACTTTAACACCTAGTTTACCGTAAGTAGTATCGGCTTCTGCCGTACCATAATCGATATCAGCACGTAATGTGTGAAGTGGTACAGTTCCTTCGTTATATTGTTCCGCACGCGCAATATCTGCACCGCCTAGACGACCAGATACTTGCGTTTTAATACCTTTTGCTCCAGCACGCATTGCACGTTGGATCGCTTGCTTCTGTACACGACGGAAAGAAACGCGATTTTCAAGTTGTCGAGCAATGTTTTCAGCTACTAGAGTTGAGTCTAATTCTGGCTTTTTCACCTCAACGATGTTGATATGAACACGTTTACCAGTTAAGTTACTTAGTTTTGTACGTAGTGCTTCTACTTCAGATCCACCTTTACCAATTACCATTCCTGGTTTCGCTGTGTGGATAGAAATGTTAATACGATTTGCAGCACGTTCAATTTCAATAGAAGATACTGCTGAATCTTTTAAACGTTCTTCAATATATTCACGAACCTGAATGTCTTCGTGTAATAAATCAGCATAATCTTTTTCTGCGTACCATTTAGATTCCCAGTCACGAATTACGCCAATACGAAGACCTTTAGGGTTAATTTTTTGACCCACTGATTATCCCTCCTTCTTTTCTGATACCACAACTGTAATGTGGCTAGTACGTTTGTTAATCGCGCTTGCGCGACCTTGTGCACGTGGGCGGAAACGTTTAAGTGTTACGCCTTCATTTACATAAGCTTCAGAGATATATAGATTATCCGTATCTAGTTCATAATTGTGCTCAGCATTCGCAACGGCTGACTTTAAAACCTTCTCAATGATTGGTGAAGCCGCACGGTTTGTGTGAGCTAGAATTGCGAAAGCCTCGCCAACTTCTTTTCCTCGAATTAAATCCATGACTAAACGAGCTTTACGAGGAGCAATACGAACTGTTTTAGCTACTGCTTTAGCTTGTTGCATCATGCTAACCTCCTCTCAATTAGCGATTTGTTTTCTTATCGTCACCGGAATGACCTTTAAACGTACGAGTTGGAGCAAACTCACCTAATTTATGTCCAACCATGTCTTCCGTAATATAAACGGGTACATGTTTACGGCCGTCATATACAGCAATCGTGTTTCCAACAAAGTTAGGGAAGATTGTAGAACGGCGTGACCATGTTTTAATGACGGACTTCTTCTTTTCATCGTTCATTGTTTCAACTTTTTTCATTAAGTGATCATCCACGAAAGGTCCCTTTTTTAAACTACGACCCATGAATAAACCTCCTTCCGTCTTTTCGCCAATCGCATTAACGATTGAGCTGAATCAAAATTATTTCTTCTTACGACGACGTACAATAAACTTATCTGATTGTTTATTACGCTTACGAGTTTTAAGTCCAAGCGTAGGTTTACCCCATGGTGACATAGGAGATGGAAGACCGATTGGAGCACGACCTTCACCACCACCGTGTGGGTGATCGCTTGGGTTCATTACAGAACCACGAACTGTTGGACGAACACCTTTCCAACGAGTACGTCCTGCTTTACCTACTCTTACAAGTTCATGTTCAATGTTTCCAACTTGACCGATTGTTGCACGGCAAGTACCTAGAATCATACGTGTTTCGCCAGAAGCTAATCGGACTAATACGTATTTTTCTTCTTTACCTAGGATTTGTGCTTGTGCACCTGCTGAACGAACTAACTGTCCTCCGCGTCCTGGTTTTAACTCGATATTGTGAACAGTTGTACCTACAGGCATTTTATTAAGTGGTAGTGCGTTACCTGCTTTAATGTCTGCACCTTCACCAGATAAAATTTCTTGACCTACTTTTAGGCCTTTAGGTGCTAGGATATAGCGTTTTTCACCGTCTGCATAGTTGATTAACGCAATGTTAGCCGAACGGTTTGGATCATATTCGATCGTAGCAACGCGTCCTGGTATACCATCTTTATCACGTTTGAAATCAATGATACGGTATTGGCGCTTGTGTCCTCCACCTTGATGACGAACCGTTAGTTTCCCTTGGTTATTACGTCCTGCACGTTTTTTGACAGGTGCAAGTAGGGATTTTTCCGGGCTATTAGTCGTAATTTCTTCGTTTGTTAAAGTTGACATGTTACGACGCCCGTTACTAGTTGGTTTATACTTTTTAATCGCCATCTGTTTTCCCTCCTTTAATAAATAGTTGATTTATCCGACTTAAACACCTTCAAAGAAATCTAGTTCTTTACTATCAGGCGTTAGAGTTACAATAGCTTTTTTACGATCTGGGCGATAACCTTCGTAACGACCCATACGTCTTTTCTTACCTTTTAAGTTGATTGTGTTAACTTTATCAACTTTAACTCCGAAAATAGTTTCAACGGCATGTTTAATTTCCGTTTTATTAGCTTTGTTAGCCACTTCAAACGTATATTTATTTTCAGCCATTAAATCTGCAGAGTGTTCTGTGATAATTGGGCGCTTAATGATATCTCTTGGTTCTGTCATTATGCAAGCACCTCCCCTGCTTTTTCAGCTGCTTCTTTTGTCATGAACAGCTTGTCATACTTCAGTAAATCTAATACATTAACTTGTTCTACTGTTAGAACATGCACGCCTTGTAGATTGTTAGCAGAACGCTCGATGTTTTCATCTTTATCTGCAGTAACAATTAAAGCTTTTTCGTTTACATCAAAGCTGTTTAGTAATTGAACAACTTCTTTAGTTTTAGGTGCTTCAATGCTTAAGTCTTCTAAAACTACAATTTCATCGTTTTGTACTTTAGAAGATAAAGCAGAACGAAGCGCTAAACGACGTACTTTTTTAGGCATTTTGTAGCTGTAGCTACGCGGTGTTGGACCAAATACAGTTCCACCACCAACCCATTGTGGAGAACGGATAGACCCTTGACGAGCGCGACCCGTACCTTTTTGGCGCCATGGTTTACGGCCACCACCAGATACTTCAGAGCGACCTTTCACTTTGTGAGTACCTTGACGTAGAGATGCTTGTTGCATCACAACTGCTTCTTTTAAAACCGTTTCATTTGGTTCAATACCAAAAACTCCATCAGTAAGCTCAAGATCGCCTACCTGAGAGCCAGCTTGATTGTATAGTGCTACTTTAGGCATGACATATCCTCCCTTCGTTTAATATTTAGTTAGCCTTAACCGCACTTGAAATTTCAACATATGATTTCTTCGCACCAGGTACATTACCTTTTACAAGAATCAAGTTGTTCTCTGTATCTACTTTTACAACTTCTAAGTTTTGAATAGTTACAGTTTGACCACCCATTTGCCCAGGTAATTTTTTACCTTTGAATACGCGCATAGGGTCAATAACACCCATCGCACCTGGAGCACGGTGATAATGCGAACCGTGAGTCATAGGTCCACGTTGTTGATTATGTCGTTTAATCGCACCTTGGAACCCTTTACCTTTAGAAGTTCCGGTTACGTCGATTTTTTCTCCTGCTTCAAAAACATCCACACTTAACTCTTGACCTACTTCATATTCGTCAAGATTTACGTTACGGATTTCGCGAATGAAGCGCTTAGGCTTAGTATTGGCCTTCTCTGCATGACCTTTTGCCGGTTTATTCGCATTCGATTCTTTTTGATCCGCAAAACCTACTTGAATAGCTTCATAGCCATCGTTTTCAACTGATTTCTTCTGAAGAACTACGTTACCTTCAGCTTGAATTACTGTTACAGGTACTAGTTCGCCGTTTTCAGAGAAAAGTTGAGTCATTCCGATTTTGCGTCCTAAGATTCCTTTCGCCATCCGTTACACCTCCTAAAAAATTGTTTTATAGTTTAATTTCAATATCAACGCCAGATGGTAAGTCTAATCTCATTAATGAGTCAACTGTTTGAGGCGTTGGGCTCAGAATGTCAATCAAACGTTTGTGTGTGCGCATTTCAAATTGTTCACGAGCATCTTTATACTTGTGAACTGCACGTAAGATTGTGTAAACAGAGCGCTCAGTTGGCAATGGGATCGGACCAGAAACCTCTGCTCCAGAACGTTTTGCCGTTTCTACGATTTTCTCCGCTGATTGATCAAGCACACGGTGATCATAAGCTTTTAAGCGGATACGGATTTTCTCTTTTGCCATTACTTTCCCTCCTTTTCGTCTATCTTTTCAACAGACATACTCCGTGAAAATTTCCTCCACACTCGCCATGGCAAAGGGGCCGGGTGTGTCAGCAACCTTCCACTTCATCGCCTTTGATATGACTGCAACATTAAACATTATACAGAATAAACCCGCTATTAGCAAGGAATTTCAATAAGTTTCTTTGCAATCACCTTAGTTATTATACTAAGGTTTAGCGCCTCTTTCAACCAATAGGGTAATATTCAGAAAAATTATGATAATAGCCTAGTAAATTTACTCTTTTTTAGTTTAATTAAAAACAAAAAAGACTACCGAATAGATCGGTAGTCTTTTGAATTAACTGTTATTATTCAGTGATAGTTGAAACAACGCCAGCGCCTACTGTACGGCCACCTTCACGGATTGAGAATTTAGTACCTTCTTCAATCGCAACTGTTGTGATTAGCTCAACGTCCATTTCAACGTTATCGCCAGGCATTACCATTTCTACTCCTTCTGGTAGCTGGATTACACCAGTTACGTCAGTTGTACGGAAGTAGAACTGCGGACGATAGTTTGTGAAGAATGGAGTATGACGTCCACCTTCTTCTTTAGATAGAACATAAACTTCTGCTTTAAATTTAGTGTGTGGAGTGATCGAACCAGGCTTAGCTAGTACTTGACCACGTTTGATTTCTTCACGAGAAACACCACGTAATAGTGCACCAATGTTGTCACCAGCTTCAGCATAGTCAAGAAGCTTACGGAACATTTCAACACCAGTTACAGTAGTTTTGCTTGCGTCTTCAGCAAGACCAACGATTTCAACTTCGTCACCAACTGATACTTGACCACGTTCAACACGGCCAGTAGCAACTGTACCACGGCCAGTGATTGAGAATACGTCCTCAACTGGCATCATGAATGGTTTATCAGTGTCACGGTCTGGAGTTGGGATATACTCGTCAACAGCATCCATTAATTCATAGATCGCGTTAACGTATTGCTCTTCGCCTTCAAGAGCCATTAGAGCAGAACCTTTAACTACTGGTACATCGTCACCAGGGAAGTCGTATTCAGATAGTAAGTCACGTACTTCCATTTCAACTAGTTCTAGTAGCTCTTCGTCGTCTACCATGTCACATTTGTTTAAGAATACAACGATGGCAGGTACACCAACCTGACGAGAAAGTAGGATGTGCTCACGAGTTTGTGGCATTGGACCATCAGCTGCAGATACAACTAAGATCGCGCCGTCCATTTGTGCTGCACCAGTGATCATGTTTTTAACATAGTCAGCGTGTCCTGGGCAGTCAACGTGAGCATAGTGACGGTTTTCAGTTTCATACTCAACGTGAGCTGTAGAAATTGTGATTCCACGCTCTTTTTCTTCAGGAGCACCGTCGATTTGGTCATAAGCCATTGCAGTACCTTTACCTGATTTTTGGTGTAATACAGTTGTGATTGCTGCAGTTAAAGTTGTTTTACCATGGTCAACGTGTCCGATAGTACCAATGTTAACGTGTGATTTGGAACGGTCAAATTTTTCTTTTGACATTTATATTTCCTCCTTAAAATTGAATTAAGTTTTATATGTTTCAGTCATCTCCTAATATAGCATTAGGAGATTACTGTTTACAATAATTCTTATTGTGTTTTTTAAAATAGTGATTTATTGACCACTATTTTTCTTGATGATTTCTTCTGAGATGCTCTTAGGAACTTCCTCGTAATGGCTGAAGTGCATAGTATAAGTTCCACGACCTTGAGTGTTCGAACGTAATGCAGTTGCATAACCGAACATTTCAGAAAGTGGCACGAATGCATTAACAACTGATGCATTACCGCGTGAACCCATACCTTCTACACGTCCACGGCGAGAAGTTACGTCACCCATAATGTCACCCATGTATTCTTCAGGAACAACGATTTCTACTTTCATCATTGGTTCTAGTAAAACAGGGTTACATTTGTTTTTAGCTTCTTTAAGAGCCATAGATGCAGCTACTTTAAACGCAGTCTCGTTCGAGTCTACATCGTGGTATGAACCATCATATAAAGTAGCTTTAACATCGATTAGTGGATAACCTGCAAGTACCCCATTTTCCATTGAATCCTCAATACCAGCTTGAACTGATGGGATATATTCTTTCGGTACAACACCACCAACGATTTTGTTTACGAATTCGAAGCCAGCACCTTCTTCGTTTGGTTCAAATTTAACCCAAACGTGACCGTATTGTCCACGACCACCAGACTGACGTACGAATTTACCTTCAACTTCCGCAGAACCACGGAAAGTTTCACGGTAAGCAACCTGCGGAGCACCTACATTTGCGTCAACTTTAAACTCACGTTTTAGACGGTCAACAATGATGTCTAGGTGAAGTTCACCCATACCATGAATAATTGTTTGGCCTGTCTCTTCGTTTGTTTCAGTACGGAAAGTAGGGTCTTCCTCAGCTAGTTTACCTAAAGCGATACCCATTTTATCTTGGTCTGATTTAGATCTTGGTTCAATAGCAACCGCAATAACTGGATCAGGAAATTCCATAGATTCAAGAATAACTAAATTCTTTTCCTCACATAGAGTGTCACCTGTTGCAGTATCTTTCAAACCAACACCACCAGCAATATCGCCAGCGTAAACCATGTCTACTTCTTCACGGTGGTTTGCGTGCATTTGTAGGATACGACCTACACGCTCACGCTTATCTTTAGAAGCGTTCTTAACATAAGAACCACTGCTTAAAGTACCCGAGTAAACACGGAAGAATGTTAATTTACCAACATAAGGGTCTGTCATAACTTTGAATGCTAATGCAGAGAATGGTTCGTTGTCATCAGACTTACGAACAACTTCTTCATCTGTACCAGGTACGATACCTTCAATTGGAGGTACGTCTAATGGTGATGGAAGATAGTCAATTACTGCATCTAGTAATAACTGAACACCTTTGTTTTTGAAGGCAGAACCACACATTACAGGGTAGAATTCTACATCACAAGTCGCTTTACGAATTGCTGCTTTTAATTCATCAACAGAGAATTCTTCACCTTCAAGATATTTCATCATTAAATCTTCATCAAGCTCAGCAATCGCTTCGACTAGACGTCCGCGGTATTCTTCTGCTTGATCTTTGTACTCATCAGGAATATCTGTCGCTTTAGCGCGAGTTCCAAGGTCATCTTCATAGAAATAAGCTTTCATTTCTACTAAATCAATGATTCCTTCGAACTGATCCTCAGCACCAATTGGTAACTGGATAGGATGCGCATTCGCACCTAAGCGATCTTCTAAAGTACTTACAGAGTATAAGAAATCTGCACCGACTTTATCCATTTTGTTGATGAATACAACACGTGGTACACCGTATGTTGTAGCTTGGCGCCAAACCGTTTCCGTTTGTGGCTCAACACCTGATTGTGCGTCTAATAACGCAACTGAACCATCAAGTACACGAAGTGAACGTTCAACTTCAACTGTGAAGTCTACGTGTCCAGGTGTATCGATGATGTTAATACGATGGTCCTTCCACTGGGCTGTTGTAGCAGCAGAGGTAATCGTGATTCCACGCTCCTGCTCCTGCTCCATCCAGTCCATTTGGGAAGCCCCTTCGTGAGTTTCTCCCAGCTTATGAATGCGTCCTGTATAGAAAAGAATACGTTCAGTAGCTGTTGTTTTACCGGCATCAATGTGAGCCATGATCCCGATATTACGATACCTGTCTAAGGAGAACTCTCTAGGCATATTCATTTCTCCTTCCTGTATTAGAGCTAGATTGTATTATAAATATAATATTACCAACGATAGTGAGCAAACGCTTTGTTCGCTTCTGCCATTTTGTGCATTTCTTCACGGCGTTTTACCGCAGCACCTGTATTATTTGATGCATCTAAAATTTCATTAGCTAAACGCTCTTCCATTGTTTTCTCTCCGCGTAATCTTGCGTAGTTAACAATGAAGCGTAAACCTAGTGCTTGACGACGTTCTGGACGTACCTCAACTGGTACTTGGTAGTTTGAACCACCAACACGTCTAGCGCGTACTTCCAATACAGGCATAACATTTTTCATTGCTTCTTCAAAAACATCCATAGCGTTTTGACCACTACGTTCTTGTACTAAATCAAACGCATTGTATAGGATTTTTTGTGCAACACCTTTTTTACCGTCAACCATGATTTGGTTGATTAAACGTGTTACTAGTTTAGAGTTATAAATTGGATCTGGTAATACGTCTCTTTTAGGAACTGATCCTTTACGTGGCATGTAGAGTTCCTCCTTTCCTTGATGATCTATATCTTAAAAACCGATTATTTTTTAGGCTTTTTAGCACCGTATTTAGAACGACTTTGCATACGGCCTTCAACACCAGCAGTATCTAACGCACCACGAACGATGTGGTAACGAACACCTGGTAAGTCTTTTACACGTCCACCACGAATTAGAACAACACTGTGCTCTTGTAGGTTGTGGCCGATACCAGGAATGTATGCTGTAACCTCAATTTGGTTCGATAAACGAACACGTGCATATTTACGTAATGCTGAGTTCGGTTTTTTCGGTGTCATAGTCGCTACACGCGTGCACACTCCACGTTTTTGAGGAGCCGGATTATCAGTAAACTTCTTCTTATAAGAGTTAAATCCTTTGTTAAGTGCTGGTGAGTCAGACTTTTTAGATCTTGTTTTACGGCCTTTACGAACTAATTGGTTAATAGTTGGCATGTTATATCCTCCCTTCTTTAATAAGCATTTCTAATCCCACACATCCAGGTGGTTCATAATTGGGCAAAAAAACAAACTTCATACACCTGTGTGTAGAAAGTTTATTTTTTAATTGCCACAGCAGCTGCACCGACATCGATCCCGCTCGCTTCGCCCAATTTTCTCATCGACGCAACAAACGTTATTGGAACATCGTAATCATTGGCTGCTTTCAATACTTTATCCGTTATACGTCGTTCGGCATTTTCAGCCACAACGACTTCAAGTACCTTTCCATGCTTCATGGATTTTAGCACTTGTTTAGCTCCAATAATTAAACTAGATTTAGCCTGTGCTACTTTTTCATAAGACATTCTACATCCTCCAAAGTAAACAGGTTATATGAAGCACCTTGAATATATTATCATTGACCTAATTTATTGTCAATAAAAATTATAAATCAATTCAAGGTGCTTCAACCTTTTATGCTTCTGTTGTCATTTCTTCCACTTCTTCTACTACTTCAACTTCATCTTTATCGGCTTCTAGATTACGATATTTCGCCAAACCAGTACCTGCAGGGACAAGTTTACCGATGATAACGTTCTCTTTAAGTCCTAGTAGATCATCATACTTACCTTTAATTGCAGCATCTGTTAAGACTCTTGTGGTCTCCTGGAATGATGCAGCAGATAAGAATGAATCTGTTTCAAGTGAAGCTTTCGTAATACCAAGAATAATAGGCTTCGCAATAGCTGGTTGCTTACCTTCTTTTAGAACTTGGCGGTTAGCTTCTCTAAACTGGTTAACATCGAGTAATGATCCAGGGATAACGTCTGTGTCACCTGATTCAATGACACGTACTTTATTTAACATCTGACGAACCATAACTTCGATGTGTTTATCACTGATTTCAACACCTTGCATGCGGTAAACTTTTTGTACTTCTTTTAATAAGTACTCTTCTACACCTTGTAAGCCTTGAGCTTTGATGAGTTCTTTCGGGTCAATCGAACCTTCAGTTAGCGCCTGACCTGCAATAACTTCATCTCCAACTTCAACTTTCATGCGTGCATTGTATGGTGTTGTATAGTTACGGTTTTCAACTTCACCTTGAACGACAACTTCTTTCTTGTCTTTTACATCATTAATTTCTAGAACAGTACCATCTATTTCACTGATAACTGCCTGACCTTTAGGGTTACGCGCTTCGAAGATCTCTTGGATACGCGGTAAACCTTGTGTAATATCGTCTCCAGCAACACCACCAGTGTGGAATGTACGCATGGTTAACTGGGTGCCTGGCTCACCGATTGACTGCGCAGCAATGATACCAACAGCTTCGCCTGATTCAACGCGGTCACCCGTTGCCATATTACGTCCATAACATTTAACACAAGCACCGTGATGAGTGTTACAAGTAAAGACGGAACGAATAACAACTGATTCAACGCCTGCATCTTCAATCGCTTTTGCAGTGTCCTCAGTAATTAATTCGTTGCGATCAATAATGACATCACCAGTTTCAGGATGGCGTACTTTTCTAAACGCCGTACGTCCTACTAAACGATCGTATAGAGGAACAATCGTTTCATTACCTTCAGTTAATGCACTAACTGTCATTCCGCGGTCCGTACCACAATCATGCTCACGTATAATGACATCTTGCGCTACATCAACTAGACGACGAGTTAAGTAACCTGAGTCTGCAGTCTTAAGCGCTGTATCCGCAAGACCTTTACGAGCACCGTGTGTTGAAATAAAGTATTCTAATACCGTTAAACCTTCACGGAAGCTTGACTTGATCGGTAACTCAATGATTTTACCTGATGGGTTTGCCATTAGACCACGCATACCAGCTAACTGTGTGAAGTTAGATGCGTTACCACGAGCTCCTGAGTCACTCATCATGAAGATTGGGTTTAATGCGTCTAATGAAACCATTAGTTTCTCTTGAATTCGATCCTTAGCTTCTGTCCAAATAGCAATAACACGATCGTAACGTTCTTCTTCGGTAATTAAACCACGACGGAATTGCTTCATAACTTTATCTATTTTAGCTTGAGCAGAATCTAAGAATTGTTGCTTTTCAGATAGAACAACAATGTCAGATACACCGATTGTAATACCAGCTTTAGTAGAATATTTAAAACCTAAGTCTTTCATCTTATCAAGCATCTTAGAAGTCTCAGAGATCTTATAGTGTTTAAACACTTCTGCGATAATATCTCCTAAAATTCCTTTCTTAAATGGCTTGATTAACTCTCGATTAGGCACTTCCTCTTTAAGGTTAGTTGTCACATCAACAAAGTGCACATCAGGTGTATGCTCTTCTAAGTTGAATGATGTTGGTTCGTTCATATAAGGGAACGAATTCGGTAGCATATCATTAAAGATTAACTTACCAATCGTTGTAACAAGGATTTTCTCATTTTGTTCCTCAGTAAAATGAGGATTACCTAGCGAACTAGCTTTTATTCCAATACGACTGTGTAAGTGTACATAGCCATTATCGTAAGCTAAAATCGCTTCCTCATACGAGGAATAAATTGAGCCTTCACCAAGTGCGTTCTCACGCTCAAGAGTTAAATAATAGTTACCTAAAACCATATCCTGTGATGGTGTAACAACTGGTTTACCATCTTTAGGGTTTAGGATATTTTGAGCCGCTAACATTAAAATGCGAGCTTCAGCTTGAGCTTCTGGTGAAAGCGGGACGTGAACTGCCATTTGGTCACCATCAAAGTCAGCGTTATATGCTGTACATACTAATGGGTGCAGGCGGATTGCACGACCTTCAACAAGCGTTGGTTCAAATGCTTGAATACCAAGACGGTGAAGGGTTGGTGCACGGTTCAGTAGTACCGGATGCTCTTTAATCACATCTTCTAATACGTCCCAAATCTCTGGACGCAAGCGTTCAATGCTTCGCTTGGCCGACTTAATATTATGAGCTAAGCCACGGTTTACTAATTCACGCATGACAAATGGTTTAAATAATTCAATTGCCATCTCTTTTGGTAATCCGCACTGATACATTTTTAAGTTAGGTCCTACAACGATTACAGAACGACCTGAATAATCAACACGCTTACCAAGTAAGTTCTGACGGAAACGCCCTTGCTTACCTTTAAGCATGTGAGAAAGTGATTTTAATGGGCGGTTACCCGGTCCTGTAACAGGGCGGCCACGTCTACCATTATCAATTAAAGCATCAACAGACTCTTGTAACATACGCTTCTCATTCTGCACAATAATCGTTGGCGCACCTAAATCTAACAGACGCTTCAAACGATTATTACGATTGATCACACGGCGATATAAATCATTTAAGTCTGAAGTCGCAAAACGTCCACCATCAAGTTGCACCATTGGTCTTAACTCAGGTGGAATAATCGGAAGTACATCCATAATCATCCAATCAGGGTTGTTACCTGAATTACGGAATGACTCTAATACTTCAAGGCGTTTAATAGCTCTTGTACGACGCTGGCCTTGAGCTGTTTTTAGCTCTTCTTTTAGCTCCTGAACTTCACGGTCTAAATCAACGTCTTGTAGTAACTTACGGATTGCTTCAGCACCCATTTGAGCCTTAAACGTATTTCCGTACTTCTCGTAATAAGCACGGAATTCTTTTTCCGTTAATAGTTGCTTTTTCTCTAAAGGCGTATCACCTGGATCCGTCACGATATAAGAAGCAAAATAAATAACTTCTTCTAAAGCTCTAGGTGATAAATCTAATACTAAGCCCATTCGGCTAGGGATGCCTTTGAAATACCAAATGTGTGAGACAGGGGCAGCAAGTTCAATGTGCCCCATGCGCTCACGGCGTACTTTTGCCTTCGTAACCTCAACACCACAACGGTCACAAACGACTCCCTTATAACGGACACGTTTATACTTACCGCAGTGACATTCCCAATCTTTTGTAGGTCCAAAAATACGTTCACAGAATAAACCATCTTTTTCAGGCTTTAACGTACGATAGTTAATGGTTTCTGGCTTTTTAACCTCACCAAATGACCAAGAACGAATCTTATCAGGTGAAGCTAATCCTATTTTCATAAACTCAAATCTGTTTACATCGATCAAGGAGCCTACCTCCCTTATATTTTTAACCGTTATTTCTCACTTACATTTTGATCTTCTGTTGATTCCATCGAAACATTTAATTCTTCAGATTGATCTTCATCTTCTAAATCGCGCATATCGATTTCATCACGTTCAGAAGTCAACATTTTAACGTCCATACCAAGACTTTGAAGTTCCTTAATAAGTACTCGGAACGATTCTGGAACACCTGGTTCAGGCAGGTTTTCACCTTTAACGATCGCTTCATACGTTTTCACACGGCCTACAACATCATCTGATTTAACCGTTAAGATTTCTTGTAACGTATAAGCTGCACCATATGCTTCAAGTGCCCAAACTTCCATCTCACCAAAACGCTGACCACCAAATTGCGCTTTACCACCAAGTGGTTGCTGTGTAACAAGTGAGTATGGTCCTGTAGAACGTGCGTGTAATTTATCATCAACCATGTGTTCTAGTTTGATCATATACATAACACCAACAGACACACGATTATCAAATGCACTACCTGTACGACCATCGTATAGTACTGTCTTACCATCTCTAGCTAAGCCAGCTTCAAGAACAGTTTCCCAAACATCTTCTTCTGTTGCCCCATCAAAAACTGGAGAAGCAACACGGATTCCCATTTCTCTTGCTGCCATACCTAGGTGTAATTCCAATACCTGACCAATGTTCATACGCGAAGGTACACCGAGCGGGTTTAACATGACATCAACTGGCGTTCCATCTGGTAAGTAAGGCATATCTTCTTCAGGTAAAATTCTTGAGATAACACCTTTGTTACCGTGACGACCAGCCATTTTATCCCCTTCGGAAATTTTACGCTTCTGTACGATGTAAACACGTACTAATTTATTAACACCAGGTGATAATTCATCACCATCTTCACGGTTAAAGGTTTTAACATCTAATACGATGCCCCCGCCGCCGTGAGGTACTCTTAATGATGTATCTCTTACTTCACGAGCTTTTTCACCAAAGATCGCATGTAATAGACGTTCTTCTGCTGAAAGCTCTGTCATACCTTTAGGTGTTACTTTACCAACTAATAAATCACCATCAGTAACTTCTGCACCAACTCGTATAATTCCATTTTCATCTAAGTTTTTAAGTGCATCTTCACCAACATTAGGAATGTCGCGTGTGATTTCTTCAGGTCCTAATTTCGTATCACGAGCTTCCGTTTCAAAGTCTTCAATATGAATCGAAGTGAAGACATCATCTTTCACCATACGTTCACTCATGATGACGGCATCCTCATAGTTGTAACCATCCCATGTCATAAACGCTACAAGCGCGTTCTGACCTAAGGCAAGCTCACCTTTGTCCATAGATGGACCATCAGCAAGAATCTCACCTTCAGAAACACGATCACCTTTAGAGATGATTGGAGTTTGGTTGTAACACGTACCTTGGTTGGAACGAACAAATTTTGCAAGGCGATATTTATCAAGGTCACCTTCAACTTCTTTTCCGTCCACTTCAGAAATTCGTCTAATATGAATTTCTTTAGCTTCAACCTTTTCAACAATACCTGCATGTTTCGCAACTACGGCTGCGCCTGAGTCTTTACCTGATACATATTCCATACCAGTTCCAACGTATGGAGCATCTGGCCTGATTAAAGGTACTGCCTGACGCTGCATGTTTGCACCCATTAAAGCACGGTTTGAGTCATCGTTCTCTAAGAATGGAATACAAGCTGTTGCAGCAGACACAACCTGTTTAGGTGATACGTCCATATAATCGATCTGTTCACGTGGAACAGCAGTGTTTTCACCACGGAAACGAGCGATGACTTCTTCATCTACAAATGAACCATCGTCATTTAATTTAGCGTTAGCCTGAGCAACGATGTAATTATCTTCTTCATCAGCAGTTAAGTAATCAACGTGCTCTGTTACTTTCCCAGTCTCTGGGTCAACACGGCGGTAAGGTGTTTCAATAAAACCGAACTCATTTACTTTTGCATAAGATGATAATGAGTTAATTAACCCGATGTTTGGACCTTCTGGTGTTTCAATTGGACACATACGTCCATAGTGAGAATAGTGAACATCACGCACTTCAAAACCTGCGCGTTCACGAGTTAAACCACCAGGACCTAATGCAGATAAACGACGTTTGTGAGTTAACTCAGCTAATGGATTTGTTTGATACATAAACTGAGATAACTGAGAGCTACCAAAGAACTCTTTAATAGACGCAATTACTGGTCTAATGTTGATTAATTGTTGTGGCGTGATCGAATCTGTGTCTTGAATTGACATACGTTCACGAACCACACGCTCCATTCGAGATAAACCGATTCTGAATTGGTTTTGTAATAACTCACCAACAGAACGTAAACGACGGTTTCCTAAATGGTCAATGTCATCAGTATTACCAATCGTGTGTAATAGGTTAAAGAAATAACTGATAGATGCTATAATATCAGCTGGAGTAATGTTCTTAACCTGATCACTTACATTACCATTGCTAATGACATTAAGTGTTTTTTCCCCTTCAGGATCAGTTGGGTCTACTATCTTTATGGATTGGATTTTAATCGGATCTTCTAAAACCCCATCTTGCGGCTCTAGAATTTTCTCACCAACTGCATCCTCTTCCATTTCAAAATAAGGCATGATTTTATCTAATAGGCGGCGATTTAACTTATCGCCTTTTCTTGCAATCACTTCACCTGTTTCTTCGTCCGCGATTGTCTCAGCTAATGTCTGATTTAATAAGCGGTTCTTAAAATGAAGCTTCTTGTTCATTTTGTAACGACCAACACGAGCTAAGTCGTAACGTTTCGGATCAAAGAAACGTGAATATAATAAGCTACGAGCATTGTCAGCTGTAGGGGGTTCACCCGGTCTTAAACGCTCATATATTTCAATTAAAGCTTTTTCGCTGTCTTCGGTATTATCTTTTTCTAATGTATTGCGTAAGAACTCATTGTCTCCAATAAGATCAAGAATTTCATCATCTGAGCTAAATCCTAATGCTCTTAGCAACACTGTTAATGGTAGTTTACGAGTACGGTCAATTCTGACGTGAACAACATCTTTAGCATCCGTCTCGAATTCTAGCCATGCGCCGCGGTTCGGTATAACCGTTGCAGTATGACCTCTTTTACCATTCTTATCAACTTTATCGTTGAAATAAACACTTGGCGAACGAACAAGCTGTGATACGATAACACGTTCGGCACCATTAATAATGAAAGTACCGGTATCTGTCATTAATGGGAAGTCACCCATAAAGACTTCTTGTTCTTTCACTTCACCTGTCTCTTTATTTAAGAGGCGGACTTTAACGCGTAAAGGAGCGTTATACGTCACGTCGCGTTCCTTCGCTTCATCTACAGGATACTTTGGTTCACCTAAGCTATAATCCACAAACTCTAGTGATAAGTTTCCTGTGAAATCCTCAATTGGTGAAATGTCTTCAAACATTTCTTTCAAACCGTCTCTTAAAAACCACTCGTAAGATTTGGTTTGAATTTCGATTAGATTAGGCAGATCGTGCACTTCACTAATCCTAGCATAACTTCTACGTTGGCGGTGTCGACCATATTGAACTAGTTGACCTGTCAACTGCTTCACCCCTCAAACAACCAGATTTAATAGAGACTTAGTGAAAAAGATTCACTAAGGACAAACAAAAAACGGTCCGACAAAAAGGCATGCCGAACATTGCCTGATCCACTTAAAAGTTTTTCAAGCATTATTTATATTAACATTCGTCATAAAAACGAATGTTTGTTATAATGATTTTTAATAATGAGTTGTTCATCTTTACTTTTTCCAGAATGAATACCCCATTTAATAGTAAAATTAAGACTCTATACATTTATCGGTCAAAAGTATCGAAAATATACGTTTTGTTTACTATTTGATTTCTTTTTATAAAAAATCCTTGACAAACAAACGTATATATTGGCATTTTTTAATATTATCACACGGGTATATCCGAGTCAAATCTTATGGCACGCAATATATAATACCCTTTATTCTTAACGACTACCTCAACATTTCCAAACAATGTCTCGATTTTGTCTTTTAATGATGGAGCACCTTGTTTTTTCTGTACGACCACCCATAATTCCCCTTCATTTTCTAAGAGGTTATAACTGTCATCCATCATTTGATGAACAACTTTCTTACCTGCACGAAACGGTGGATTTGTAATGACTGCCCCAAAGGTTTGATTAGCAACTGCTTCAATCCCGTCACTTTGCAATACTTCAGCTTGTTTTACATCATTTATTTCACAATTCTTTTTGGCTAACTCAACAGCTCTTTCATTTATATCAACCATGACAACTCGTCGATTAGGGTAACGCTTTGCCAATGTGATCCCAATTGGTCCGTAACCACAACCCAAATCAAGAATAGAGCCTTGGTTCCCTTTTAAATCTACATGCTCAATTAATGTTTTTGTACCAAAATCAACTTGCTTTTTGGAGAATACACCTTCGTCTGTAAGGAAGTTTAATGTGATGGAACTAAGAGTTGCTTGGAATTGTGAAGGGTTTCTTTTACTTGTAGGATTTTTTGAATAATAATGATCGTTCATAAATGCCACCTCTTTACAGTGTAAAGACCACTATAGAAAATAAGGTTTAAATAAACATAAGCTCGCTGAATGGAACAGCGAGCTTTATGAATGTGATACTATTTTAATTCGATTTTAGCGCCAACTTCTTCAAGCTTAGCTTTCATTTCTTCAGCTTCTTCTTTAGCTACTGCTTCTTTAATTGTTCCAGGAGCGCCATCTACTAGCTCTTTAGCGTCTTTTAGGCCAAGACCAGTGATTTCACGTACTGCTTTAACAACTTTAATCTTAGATGCACCTGCTTCTTCAAGTACAACGTCGAATTCAGTTTTCTCTTCAGCAGCTTCGCCACCTGCAGCAGCACCCGCAGCCGCAACTGGTGCAGCAGCTGTTACGCCAAACTCTTCCTCAATAGCTTTTACTAAGTCATTTAATTCTAATACTGACATTTCTTTAATAGCATCAATAATTTGCTCTTTAGTCATGATAAGTTCCTCCTTAAAGTATTTTTGTTTTTATCCGACTATGACGCCTTAAGCGCCTTCTTCTTCTTTTTGTTCTGCAACTGCTTTGGTAACATAAGCGAAGTCGCGAACTGGTGCTTGTAGTACGCTGAGTAACATAGATACAAGTCCTTCGTATGAAGGTAGTTCTGCAAGTTCCTTGATTTGATCAAGTGTTGCTACCTGACCTTCAATAACGCCACCCTTAATTTCTAGGGCTTCGTGTTCCTTAGCGAATTGTCCTATAACCTTCGCTGGAGCAACTGCATCTTCCTCGCAAGTTGCAATAGCTGTTGGGCCTACTAGTAATTCGTTAAGACCTTCAAAACCTGCTTTTTCAGTTGCGAAGCGAGTCATTGTGTTTTTGTAAACTTTAAAGTCAACACCTGCTTCACGTAGTTGTTTACGAAGTTCAGTCACTTCTTCAACATCTAAACCGCGATAGTCAACAAGAACTGTAGTTTTGCTGTTTTGTAGTTTTTCTGCAATTTGATCGACTTGCTGTTTTTTCAGTTCAAGTACATTGCTCATCGTTCCACCTCCTAGTCGTTGGTTTCCGATCATACCGTGCGGTGTTTTCGCTCAAAAAAATACCTCCATGTAGACATGGAGGCATCAATATCATAATCGTACACACTTGTACGCATCATTTCAATCTAGCACACCTCGGCAGGAATTCTTTTAAGCAGATATATCTGCTCCTACTGTCTACGGTATAACGTCATTCATTTAATTTTCAACAAACGCAATTATATATAACTTTTAAAAGTTTGTCAACTAATTATTATAGATAAGATGAAACGTCTACTTTAACGCCAGGTCCCATAGTTGAAGCCACAGAAACGTTTTTCATATAAGTTCCTTTAGATGATTGTGGTTTAGCTTTTACAATGGTTTCAGTTAAAGCATCAAAGTTTTCAACTAACTTTTGATCATCGAAAGAAACTTTACCGATAGGTACATGAATGTTTCCAGCTTTATCTACACGATACTCAACTTTACCTGCTTTGATGTCTTGAACAGCTTTTTCAATCTCGAAAGTAACTGTTCCTGTTTTAGGGTTCGGCATTAAACCTTTTGGTCCTAATACACGACCTAATTTACCAACTTGCGCCATCATATCTGGAGTGGCTACAACAACATCAAATTCAAACCATCCTTGGTTGATTTTGTTGATGTACTCTTCATCTCCAACATAATCTGCACCAGCTGCTTCCGCTTCTTTAGCTTTTTCACCTTTAGCGAATACTAAAACGCGTTGAGTTTTACCTGTACCGTGTGGTAAAACCATCGCTCCACGGATTTGTTGGTCTGCTTTCTTAGGGTCTACACCTAAACGAAAAGCAGCTTCTACTGTTTCATCAAAGTTTGCTGTTGAAGCTTTTTTCACTAGTTCAATAGCTTCATTAGCATTATAAGCTTTGTTGCGGTCAACAAGCTTTAATGCTTCTTGATACTTTTTACCTTTCTTTGGCATGATAAATCCTCCTCATTGTGGTTTTAACGGTTTGACCTCCCACTAAAGAAAACTCGCATGTCACGAGCCTTTAGGCGAAGACAGAGGCGTAGTTACAATCCAAATAAGATGTTTTGCTGCAATCACTACGACGAGCTCGCCTCTATTTCTACTTTGAACGACTTTCAAAGTTATACTAAAAATAAGCGTAATAAAGGTTGCGAATTACTTCGCAACCCCTTTCCGCCATATCTCAATACGGGATTAGTCTTCTACGACAATACCCATGCTGCGCGCAGTACCTTCTACCATGCGCATTGCTGCATCAACATCAGCAGCGTTTAAATCAGGCATTTTAGTTTCAGCGATTTCGCGAACTTGATCGCGTTTAATCGTTGCAACTTTGTTACGGTTAGGCTCACCTGAACCTGATTCAATACCAGCTGCTTTCTTAAGTAACACAGCAGCAGGTGGGGTTTTCGTTACGAATGTAAATGAACGGTCTTCATAAACCGAAATTTCAACCGGAATAATTGTACCTGCTTGATCTTGTGTTTTTGCGTTAAACTCTTTACAGAATCCCATGATGTTGATTCCAGCTTGACCTAATGCAGGACCAACTGGTGGCGCTGGGTTCGCTTTACCAGCAGGAATTTGAAGTTTAACAACATTAATTACTTTTTTAGCCACGAGACACACCTCCTTAAAGTCCGTGATGTGGTAAATGGGGTTCATTCCCCTCCCACTCAATATTTCTATGCATGTATCTTATTCAGACCATAAGAAACATAAAAATTCTAGCATATATTGATTGATGTTGGCAAGGGTTATCCTATAATTTTTCTATTTGGGTGAAGTCTAATTCTACCGGAGTTTCTCTTCCAAACATATTAACATGAACCTTTACCTTCTGTTTATCCATATCAATGTTTTCAATGGTACCAGTAAAGTTAGCAAACGGCCCATCCGTTACACGCACGGATTCTTTTAGATCAAACTCAAAATCTTTCACTTCATCTTTAACACCCATACGTTTCAAGACTCGGTCCGCTTCATCAGGCAGAAGTGGTGTTGGCTTCGCACCAGAACCAGTAGACCCGACAAACCCAGTCACACCAGGTGTGTTACGTACAACAAACCAAGAATCATCCGTCATAACCATCTCCGTTAGGACATAGCCGGGGAATACTTTTTTCATCGCTGTTTTACGTTTGCCGTTTTTAACTTCTGTTTCTTCCTCTTCAGGAACGATGACTCTGAAAATTTTATCTTCCATCCCCATCGTCTCAATTCGTTTTTCAAGGTTAAGTTTTACTCTGTTTTCATAACCAGAGTAAGTATGAACCACATACCAATTTTTCTCCATAATATTAGGTTTAAAACCTTCCCTCCTCATCTAATCGATTATACAAAGCAGGTATAGCCGAATTTTAGGTAAATTAAAAAACCCGACTAAACGCGGGTTTTGTCTCTTCATTCATTATATCACAAATACATTTTATATAATCAATTTAATCATTACAACATTTCTAGTACTTGAGAAATTCCTAAATCTACAACCGTAAAGAAAACAGCTACAAATAAGACTGTAAGAAGAACGATGACCGTATATTTTGATAACTCATTGCTTTTAGGCCAACTAACCTTCTGCATTTCTCGGTTTACATCTTTTAAGAATTTAAACACTGCATGTCCCCCTCTTAAACACCTGAGCAATTGATCTATTTTGTTTCACGATGCAATGTATGCTCGCCGCATCTCTTGCAATACTTTTTAACTTCAATACGTTCTGCACTTTGTTGTTTTTTATCTGTAGTATAGTTTCTACCATTACACACCGTGCATGCTAGCACAACTTTCTTTCGCATGACAATCCTCTTCCTTTTTATCACTTTGTTTAATGTACCATGTTCAAAATGGGGTGTCAATGGCATTTAATAGGTGAGCTCGCTAACGGATAAGTGGCGCTCAAGTTTACGTTTCACGCGTTGAAGGGCATTATCAATGGACTTAACATGACGATTTAACTGTAATGAAATCTCCTGATAAGATTGTCCATCTAAATATAAGTGTAAAACTTCTCTTTCTAATTCGCTTAGCAACTCTTCCATTTTATCTTCCATGTCGACGAACTTCTCGCGATTAACTAATAGTTTCTCAGGATCTGACGTATCATGCTCAGCAATGACATCTAACAAGGTTCGATCTGATTCTTCATCATAAATAGGCTTGTCCAATGAGACATAAGAATTCAAAGGAATATGCTTTTGCCTTGTGGCTGTTTTAATTGCCGTAATAATTTGCCTAGTCACACAGAGTTCAGCAAAGGCTTTAAACGATGATAATTTTTCAGACTGAAAATCACGAATGGCTTTATACAGACCAATCATGCCCTCTTGCACAATATCCTCACGGTCTGCACCAATTAAAAAATATGTACGCGCTTTAGCCCTTACAAAACTTCGGTATTTGTTTATTAAGTAATCAAGTGCTTGTACATTTCCTTCATGGACAAACTCAACGACTTCCTCGTCATCTAAATCCGTCCAATCTATTTGATTCTTCGTCTCTTCATTGATGACCACACAGATCCCCCCAGAGCTGAACACTACAATATACAGTCATTATACAGGAATTGTGAATTTTCAGTCAACTACTATTTTACTATTTACCACCGCGTCGCCATTTCTCAAAGTATTTAAGTACATCTTCACTGAGAGGAATTTTAGATTTAGGTTGCAGCGTCAAATGCTCTTCTACACTTTCTTGAATCTCAGAATGAATTTCTCTAACTTCTAATAACAGTTCTCTGGCGGATTTCCTAAGTGCCCCTTTAGAGAAAATCGTCCATTGTTCAGCAAAATCAGAAGTTGCAACATACACTTTCGTCTGAACGTTTTTAACTTCATTAACTAGTTTTTCAATCCGTTCATCAGCTGTTTCGTTCTCTTTTGTAAATATCACGTCAAGACGGTGTTCTTTTCTCTTTTTCTCTGTCCCTTTTACACCATATGCATCGAAAACGACAATGACGCGATATCCAGTGTAGGCTTGATACTCCGCTAACATTTCAATTAGCCTATTTCTTGCTTCTTCTAGTTGAAATTCTTTTAAAACTTTTAACTCAGGCCAGTCACCAATCATGTTATAACCGTCAACCACTAGAACAATCATGGTATCACCCTAGCGGAAAACGATTTCTATAAACTTCATACATCAACAAACTAGCCGATACAGATGCATTTAAAGATGTGACATGACCTTTCATAGGTAAGCGCACTAACCAGTCGCAGTTTTTAAGTACCAGACGGCTAATCCCCTTTCCTTCGCTACCAACTACAACCGCTAATGGCAAATCATAATCTAACTCACGAAAATCCTGTTTTCCTTTTGCATCTGTCCCAACTACCCATATTCCTTCTTCTTTAAGTCGTTCAATCGTTTGGTTCATGTTCGTAACTCTAGCTACTGGAATATATTCAATAGCACCAGTTGATGCCTTAGCCACTGTTTGGGTTAACTGAACAGATCTACGCTTAGGGATTACAATACCGTGCGCTCCAACAGCATCAGCAGTTCTCATAATAGATCCTAAGTTTCTAGGGTCTTCTAATTCATCTAACAAGATTAAAAAAGGAGCTTCATCTTTTTTTCTGGCATTTTCTAATAAATCGTCAATCTCAGCATATTCATAAGCCGCAACTGAAGCCACTACTCCTTGGTGATGTTCAGCAATTTGGTCTAATTTGTGTTTTGGAACTTTTTGTACTAGTACACCCTGCTGTTTTGCCGATTTGACAATTTGAGATTGCACACGACCTTCCATGGATTCTAGCATTAAAATTTTATTAATAGGTCTTCCTGATTTCAACGCTTCGATGACCGGGTTTTTCCCCATAATCCATTCTTCATTCATACTAAGCTCTCCTTTCTTCTAAATCTTGTATCGCTTGAGTGACGAGATAACCTAATCGCTCATCATCTTCTTTTAAATACAAATACCCAACTAATGCTTCAAACGCTGTACTCAATCGGTAAGTTTGTCCATCCGTACTTTTAGGAGTGTTAGACTTAGCATTTCTGCCTCGTCTAACAACACCTTGTTCCTCATCTGATAATAAAGCCTCATCAAGCCAGCCTTTAAGCACATAAGCCTGAGCATCAGCAGAAACAAACGACACGGCATGTTCATGTAACACTTGCGGCTTCACTTCTCCTTGCCTAATCAAGTATTCACGAACATACTGCTCATACACGGCATCTCCCATATACGCTAAAGCTAAGCTCTTCATCTGTTTAACATCATGTGTGCTGGTCATGATCGTTTCCATCTCGTTCCCTGTGGAGTGTCTTCAAGAATAATTCCTTTATCTTTTAATTCATCACGAATTTTGTCTGCTCTAGCAAAATCACGATCTTTCCTAGCTTGAATTCGTTCTTCAATTAGCGCCTCTATATCGCTATCTAATAGCTCGATTTCTTCTAGAGAAATGCCAAGAACCGTCGTTAATTCATCAAATAGATCTGTAAATGCATCAATAATAGTCGTAGACGTTTGATCTTGCTGAATATAGATATTAGCCTCTTTTGCTAACTCAAACAGTACAGAAATGGCATTTGCTGTATTAAAATCATCATTCATTTCATTCATAAAACGTTGTTTTAATTCATCTAATTTGGATTGCCATACTGAGTTATCATCAGTTAAGTTTAAGCTCGCGGTTTTACGATGGGCTAAGTTTTGATAGGCCGTTTTTATACGATTAAAACTATTCTTTGCTTCTGCTAACAATTCATCACTGAAATTAATTGGGTTTCGGTAATGGACACTAAGCATAAAGAACCTTACAACATTAGGGTCATGTTTTTCTACTAAATCATGAACAAGAATAAAGTTCCCCAGTGATTTAGACATCTTTTCATTATCAATCTGAATATAACCATTATGCATCCAGTAGTTCGCAAACGTTGTATCATTATGGCATTCTGATTGTGCAATTTCATTTTCATGATGTGGAAATGCTAAATCTTGACCACCAGCATGAATATCGATCGTCTCACCTAAGTACTTGCGCGCCATAGCTGAGCACTCTATATGCCAACCAGGTCGACCTTTTCCCCATGGACTTTCCCATGAAATTTCACCTGTCTTTGCTTCTTTCCATAATGTGAAATCTAATGGATCATCTTTTTTCTCGCCGACTTGAATTCTAGCACCAGAGCGGAGTTCATCAATTGATTGATGAGATAACTTTCCGTACTCATCAAAGGACCTTGTTCGGAAGTAAACATCTCCGTCCGCTTCATAAGCAAAATCCTTTTCAATGAGCTCTTCAATAAATGAAATAATATCATCCATCGTCTCGGTTACCCTCGGATGATGCACTGCTTCTTTGACGTTTAATTTAGATACATCTTCTTTATAAGCTTTAATAAATCGGTCTGCAATGTCTGGCACTTCTTCATTCAATTCATTTGCTGCTTTAATTAATTTATCGTCCACATCTGTAAAGTTAAGAACATATTCAACTTCGTATCCGCTATATTCTAAAAAACGTCTTACTGTATCAAATACAATCGCTGGACGTGCATTTCCAACATGAATGTAGTTATAGACGGTCGGCCCACACACGTACATTTTTACCTTGTTTTCCTCGATCGTTTTAAACGTCTCTTTTTGCCTTGTCAGTGTATTATAGAGCTTGATCGTCATCTTCTTTTGACACTCCTCTCACATCACTTAATTCTTTTTGAAGCTGAGCAATTCGAGCTTCTAGCATGTCGCATTTTTCCGCAACTGGATCCGGCAGCTTATGGTGATTCAGGTCTTTTCGTTCTTTTTTAACTCTTACACCATTTTGCACAACGACTTGCCCTGGGATTCCAACGACAGTAGAATTATCCGGGACATCCTTTAGCACAACTGAACCAGCACCTACCTTCGCCCATTCACCTAATGTGATTGAACCTAACACTTTAGCTCCAGCTGCAACTAATACATTATCTTTAAGTGTCGGGTGGCGTTTACCACCTTCTTTACCTGTTCCTCCGAGCGTGACCCCTTGGTATATCGTACAATTATCTCCAATTTCACACGTTTCACCTATGACGACTCCCATACCGTGGTCTATAAAGAATCGTCTGCCAATCCTGGCTCCGGGGTGAATCTCGATTCCTGTTAAGAATCGACTAAACTGTGAAATGACTCTTGCAATAAAATATAATTTACGTTTGTGAAACGCATGTGCGACGCGGTGTGCCCAAACAGCGTGTACACCAGAGTACGTTAACATGACTTCAAGGCGATTACGAGCTGCCGGGTCTTGACCGAACACCACATCAACATCTTCTTTTAGTAATTTAAGGAACTTAAACATTAAGATTCCCTCCCTTGCTGATTAAATCAAGACCATTCATCTAATAATAAAAAAGCGTCTCCGTCTATCTACATAGACAGAGACGCTTTGTGCGCGGTCCCACTCTGTTTAGAGGTGTTAAAACCTCTCACTTAAAGTTCGTAACGAGAACCAATCGCTTCACCTTACTTAATGTTCGGGTGAAGGCTCAGAGGTGCATTTCGAAAACTTGCTTAAAAGCTGCTCTCAGCCATGCAGCTCTCTCTGTGATTAAGCAAAGATCTCTACTTTTCCTCATCAGTGCTTTAAACTATATATATTTCTATTATATACGAATCCCCTAATATGTTACGAATGATTTAACTCGCCAACGATTTTATTCAGACGATTCATAACTGTTCGTTGACCTAATAAATGAATGGCATTCGGCAATTCAGGACCGTGCTGCTGACCAGTTACAGCGACACGAATTGGCATAAATAACTTCTTACCTTTAACGCCTGTTGTTTTTTGCGTAGCCTTGATAGCCGCTTTAATATTCTCAGGGGTAAATTCTTCCATTTGCCCAACTTCAATTTGAAAATGGCTAAGCATGTTAGGAACATGTTCTTGTTGTAGCACTTCCATTTCGCTCACACCATAGTCAATTTCCTCTTTAAAGAACAGCTCTGTTAACTCCACAATTTCAGCTCCGTAATTAAGCTGATCTTTATATAAAGCGATTAATTCTTCAACCCACTTGCGGTCTTCACCGCTTACGTTTTCATCCACTTTTTCCGCTTCAATCAAATGGGGTAACGCTAAGTCAATCACACGCTCTAAAGAACTTGACTTAATGTACTGGTTATTCATCCATTTTAATTTACCTGTATCAAAAACAGCTGGAGATGTTGAAAGACGTTCCGGGTCAAAGATGTCGATGAATTCATCCTTCGTAAACAACTCTTCTTCACCTTTTGGCGACCAACCTAGAAGCGTAATAAAGTTAAATAACGCTTCTGGTAGATAACCTAAATCAGCATACTGTTCGATAAACTGAATGATCGACTCATCACGTTTACTTAGTTTTTTGCGTTGGTTGTTTACAATTAATGTCATATGCGCAAACGTCGGCACGTCCCAATCAAATGCACGGTAGATCATCATTTGTTTCGGTGTATTTGAAATATGATCTTCACCACGCAAAATATGTGTAATCGCCATTAGATGGTCATCAACTGCAACTGCGAAATTATACGTTGGTGTACCATCCTTTTTCATAATGACCCAATCACCGAAGTCGCTTGATTCAAACGTAATTTCACCTTTTACAATATCATTAAACGTATACGATTCATTATCAGGTACACGAAAGCGAATAGAAGGTTTGCGTCCTTCATCTTCAAATTGTTTAATTTGTGCATCTGTTAAATCACGGTGAGCACCTGAATACATCGGAACTTGTCCCTTTGCTCGTTGCTCTTCACGTTCAGCTTCTAATTCTTCTTCTGTCATATAACATTTATAAGCTAAACCGCGATCTAATAGCTCATGGGCATATTTTTTATAAATATCTAAACGTTCCATCTGACGATAAGGGCCATGGTTACCACCAACATCTACGCTTTCATCCCAATCAATACCTAGCCATTTTAAGTATTTTAACTGGCTTAGGTCTCCACCTTCTACATTTCGTTTTTGGTCTGTATCTTCAATTCGAATCACGAATTCACCATTAGTACTTCTTGCAAATAAGTAATTAAATAATGCTGTTCTGGCATTCCCAATGTGCAAATGTCCTGTTGGGCTTGGCGCATAACGTACGCGTACTTTTTGTTCAGCCATTGTTAAGCTCCTTTCCACTTACTTTCATCGTTTATTATTGTACACAAATTACTCTTTGTGTTGTATTAATATGGTTGCTTGAGCTGCAACCCCTTCTTTACGACCTGTAAAACCTAACTTCTCTGTCGTAGTCGCTTTAACATTAACTTGCGATACATCAGCGTTTAATAAACTTGCGACCACTTCTTTAATTTCCTCTATGTGCGGAGCCATTTTAGGTGCTTGAGCAATCACAGTGCAATCAATATTCCCGAGTGTATATCCTCGCTCTTCCACCTTCTGCCATACTTCTTTTAATAGCTCTTTTGAATCAAAGTCTTTAAACTTAGGATCGGTATCAGGAAAATGTTTGCCAATATCCCCTTCCCCAATAGCCCCAAGCGCTGCATCAGCAATTGTATGTAATAACACATCAGCATCGGAGTGACCTAGCAATCCCTTCTCATAAGGAATTTCAACTCCACCAATGATGCATGGACGTCCTTCTACTAACTGGTGTACATCAAACCCTTGTCCAATTCTGAACACCGAAAGCGCCTCCTTAAGAATGATCTAACCCATTTATTTTTAGCATATTTTCTGCTTTTTGTATATCCTCAGGATTAGTAATTTTAAAATTTTGATAAGAGCCTTCTACATAAGATGGTGATTGATTTAAAAACTCTAATAACGCAACATCATCTGTTGCGTATAATTGGTGCTCATAGGCATAATCATGGACTCGCTTAAGTAAATCATATTTAAATGCTTGTGGCGTTTGCGCTGCCACTAACTCATCACGTTTTAACGTCTCTACATACCCGTCTTTAATTTGTTTAATCGTATCTGTTACGGGGACGCCTAAAAATGCTGCGTCACTTTCCTCTGTCTCAATGTATAAACGATGTAACTCATCGTGAGAGATAAAAGGTCTTGCCCCATCATGGATGAACGTGATTAAGTTTTGCTCTAATTGATTGACGCCTTGACGAACACTATCTTGACGCTCTTTACCACCTGGAATAACACTTTTAACCTTATCGTATTGTGAAGCAAGTTGCTTCATTAATTTAAGTTCACTTGGATGTGCCACTAGATAGATGGAGTCACACCATGCATCCGATTCAAAAACATCGACCGTTCGTTCGATAATTGTCTTACCGCCGATTTCTAATAATTGCTTGTTTTTACCCGCCTTCATCCTTCGTCCTTGACCAGCTGCGAGTACAATAACTTGATATAATGGCATGATAATTCTCCCTATAAAAACTGTATAATAAAAATGAAAGGTTGATACTCTTGATCATCTTATCACATCAAGATGTACCAACCTTTATTTTACTCTGAACTATTGCGCCTTCTCAAGTGCCTTTGGCTTAGCAAAAATCATTCTGCCTGCGGATGTTTGTAAAACACTGGTCACAATGACATCAATTGTATCACCGATAAAGTTTTTACCGTCTTCTACAACGATCATAGTCCCATCATCTAAATAGGCAACTCCTTGTTTTTCTTCCTTGCCTGCCTTAATGACTTGAACATCCATTTCTTCACCAGGTAATACAATCGGTTTAACGGCATTCGCTAAGTCATTAATATTTAAAACTGTAACATTTTGAAACTCTGAAACTTTATTTAAATTGTAGTCATTCGTAACTAAAACACCGTCTAAAATCTTGGTTAATTTAACTAGTTTACTATCCACTTCACTTATATCCTCAAAATCACCTTCGTAGATTTGGACATCTACTAAAGAATCCTTTTGAAGACGGTTTAAGATATCCAACCCTCGACGACCTCTGTTCCTTTTTAATACATCAGATGAATCCGCAATGTGCTGTAATTCTTCTAATACAAAATGAGGAATAATAATCGTACCTTCAAGGAACTTTGTGTCACATATATCTGCAATCCGTCCATCAATAATGACACTCGTATCTAAAATTTTAGGTCTAATTGAAGTCTCAGCTTCATTTAAACCTTCAACTTCTTTAGTCTTTTGATCCCTTTTCGGTACACTGATTAAATTAATGAATTCATTACGTCGTTTAAAACCAACTTGAAATCCTAGGTAACCTAGAACAATCGTTACAAACATCGGTAACACTTCAGCAACAACCGTAATACGGATATCTTGTAAATAAATGTTTACTAGAAATGCTATGATCAAGCCGACAATTAGACCTAAACTACCAAACAATAAGTCTGCAACTGGAGCTTTAACTAGCTTCTCTTCCGTCACCTTTAAAAAGTCTACAATATAATCCACTAGCCAATAAGAAATAATAAAAAATATAATTGCACCTAGCGTCATACCGACATATGGATACAACCACTCGGGCTCACCGACGTTCCAAATCTGCAATAAATCAGGGAAATATAAGTAACCAACCGTACCGCCGGCAATTACAAAAAATAACTGCAAAATTCTTTTCAGCAACTTTTTCACCTCCTAAATCTAGCTTTACCAATTTTACCTTAAACCATAACCTTCGATATTCGCTTTAGTAAATTTTAACACGCACTTACCTTACCGTCAAAAATAAATAATTTTATAGTTTAACACCAAAATCACTTTATGTCAATTGTGTTACAAATAAGAATGATTATAAATATCCATATTTTAGTCAAAATTTATTCTAAGCCAGCCTTTAGTGCACCTTGAACCGAATCAACACCAACCAATTCTATTCCATTAGGTGCAGTAAACCCATTTAGATTTTTATTGGGTAAAATAATACGTTTAAATCCTAACTTACTTGCTTCTTGAACGCGCTGATCAATTCTAGAAACTCGCCTAACTTCCCCGGTTAAACCAACTTCACCTATAAAGACATCTTCTGGCCTTGTCGGTTGATCTCGGAAACTGGAAGCAATACTTACAGACACTGCTAAATCAATAGCGGGTTCATCCAATTTTACACCTCCCGCTACTTTCACATAAGCATCCTGATTCTGCAAAAGCAGTCCAGCACGCTTTTCTAATACAGCCATTAACAACGGAACGCGGTTATGATCTAAACCTGTTGCCATTCGTCTTGAGTTACCAAACTGCGTTGGAGAAATTAACGCTTGAATTTCAACTAACATCGGGCGAGTACCCTCCATAGAAGCCACAACGGTGGACCCAGCAACTCCCTGAGAGCGTTCTTCAAGGAAAATCTCAGAAGGGTTACTCACTTCAACTAACCCTTCTTCTTTCATTTCAAAGATCCCCATCTCATGTGTACTACCAAAACGGTTCTTAACACTTCGGACGATTCTAAACGTATGATGACGCTCACCCTCAAAATATAACACCGAATCTACCATGTGCTCTAAAAGGCGCGGCCCAGCAATTGATCCCTCTTTAGTGACGTGACCGACAATAAAAATAGGAATACCTTTTGTCTTTGCTAGTTTCATCAATGTTCCTGTACACTCTCTTACTTGAGATACGGAACCAGGTGCTGATGTTACCCCTTCGTGATAAATCGTTTGAATCGAGTCGATCACAACAAAAGACGGATTCATTTCTTCAACAGAATCGATTATGTCATCTATATTAGTCTCAGCCATAATATATAACTCATCTTCACTAATATTTAGACGGTCAGCTCTTAATTTAGTTTGTTTTTCAGATTCCTCACCTGAAATATATAACACTTGTAAAGACTTTGCTGCTAACTGTGAAGAAACTTGAAGTAGCAAAGTTGATTTACCAATACCCGGATCTCCTCCAATTAAAACTAATGACCCCGGTACAATTCCCCCACCTAACACACGGTTAAATTCTTCCATCTTTGTTTCAATTCTTTGCTCTTCCTGTGAAGTAATTTTATTAATCGCACTTGGCTTGCGTTTTCTCTCTGAACTTACACTACCTAAACTATGTTTGCTTTGTCCTTTGTTAGGACGAATTTTCTCTTCCACCATTGTATTCCACTGGTGACAAGCAGGGCATTTCCCCATCCATTTTGGTGACTCATAACCGCACTCCTGGCAAAAAAAGATTGTTTTTGTTTTAGCCATGCTACTCTCTCTCCTTTGATGATATTTATGTAAATTGCATATTATATTTACTGGTTGGACAATTACTAAAATTAAAAATAAGCAGCCGGCGAATACACCGGCTGCGTTCAGTTTAATCTAAGTGGTTTCTAATTCTTTTACCGAAGACACATAGAATTCGCCATCGTCATTCACATCAATTTCAACTGTTTGACCTGTCTTTACATTACCCTTTAATAGCTCTTCTGACAAGAAGTCTTCAACATTTTTCTGAATGGATCTGCGAAGTGGACGAGCACCATACTCAAGATCCATACCCTCATCAGCTATTTTTTCAATGGCTTCTTCAGATAATGTGAATGAAATTTCGTTATCTCTTAAGCGATCTTGTAATTGCTTAACCATGAGACGAACGATTTCTTTAATATGCTTCTCTTCGAGTGAGTGGAAGACAATCGTTTCATCAATACGGTTTAAGAATTCCGGGCGGAACGCTTTCTTAAGCTCTTCCATGATCTTAGATTTCATTTCTTTATAATCTTTTTGCTCACTATCCATCGTGAAACCAACATATTTCTGGCGACGAAGTTCATGTGCACCAACGTTTGATGTCATAATTAACACGGTATTTCTAAAGTCTACGACACGACCTTTAGAATCTGTTAAACGACCATCTTCAAGAACTTGAAGTAAAATATTAAAGACATCAGGGTGCGCCTTTTCGATCTCATCAAGTAAGATCACTGAATAAGGCTTCGTACGTACTTTTTCTGTTAACTGGCCGCCTTCATCATATCCAACATAACCTGGAGGTGAACCTACTAGTCGTGAAGTCGAATGTTTTTCCATGTACTCAGACATGTCAATACGAATCATCGCATCTTCATCACCGAACATAGCACCAGCTAAAGCTCGCGCAAGCTCTGTCTTACCTACACCTGTTGGACCTAAGAAGATAAATGAACCGATTGGTCGTTTAGGGTCTTTAAGCCCAGCACGAGCGCGGCGAATAGCTTTTGATACAGCTTTAACCGCTTCATCTTGACCAATAACACGGTCATGTAATGTGTCTTCTAAGTTTAACAGACGTTCCGTTTCATCTTTAGCCAATTTAGAAACAGGGACTCCAGTCCAAGTTGATACGACATGTGTGATATCGTCAATCGTGACTTCTGAGTTTTCTTGACCTTGCTTTTCTTTCCACTGATCTTTTGTTTTTTCAAGCTCATCTTTTAGCTTTTGTTCTTTATCCCGTAACGATGCTGCTTTTTCAAATTCTTGACTTTGTACAGCTGCATCTTTTTCTTTCTTAACTTCTTCTAGTTTTTGTTCTAACTCTTTTAGATTTGGCGGTGCAGTATAACTACGAAGGCGTACACGTGATGCCGCTTCATCAATAAGATCGATTGCCTTATCTGGTAAGAAACGGTCTGTAATATAGCGATCAGATAAACGCACAGCTGCATCAATCGCTTCATTCGAAATGGTCACTCTGTGGTGAGCCTCATAACGGTCCCGTAAACCTTCTAAAATGCTGACGGATTCTTCAGACGTCGGTTCATCCACTTGAATTGGTTGGAAACGACGTTCTAATGCAGCATCTTTTTCAATATATTTACGATATTCTTCTAACGTTGTAGCGCCGATACATTGTAAGTCTCCACGTGCTAGCGCTGGCTTTAGAATGTTTGATGCATCAATGGCACCTTCTGCACCACCCGCGCCAATTAGCGTGTGAAGTTCATCAATAAATAAAATAATGTTACGAGCCTGGCGAATTTCTTCCATTACCTTTTTCAAGCGGTCTTCAAATTCACCACGATATTTCGTACCAGCAACTACCGTACCCATATCTAAAGTCATAACACGTTTATCACGTAAAATCTCAGGAATTTCGTTATTAACAATTTGTTGCGCTAATCCTTCTGCAATCGCCGTCTTACCAACACCAGGTTCACCAATTAACACGGGGTTGTTCTTGCGGCGGCGGCTTAACACTTGAATAACACGCTCAATTTCTTTGCTACGTCCGATGACAGGGTCAATGCCACCATCACGAGCAACAACTGTTAAATCTCTTGCTAATGAGTCTAAAGTTGGCGTGTGCGCATTATTTGATTGCTTTTGACCTCCACGTTGGCTTGAAGTTGATTCATTACTACCTAGAAGCTGTAGAACCTGTTGGCGCGCTTTATTTAAGCTTACACCTAAATTATTAAATACTCGCGCTGCAACACCTTCTCCTTCTCGTATTAAACCAAGTAAAATATGCTCAGTTCCTACATAGGAATGACTTAGCTTACGGGCTTCATCCATTGATAATTCGATCACTTTCTTCGCGCGAGGTGTATAGTGAATGGTCTGAGACGTGTTTTGTCCTCTTCCGATTAATTGTTCCACTTCTTGCTGAATTTGATCTGCTGTTACATTTAATGACTGCAACGCTTTAGCCGCAATTCCTTCGCCTTCTTTTATTAAACCAAGAAGAATGTGTTCTGTTCCAATATTGTTATGCCCTAAACGAATGGCTTCTTCTTGTGATAATGCTAATACTTTTTGTGCTCGTTCAGTAAATCTACCAAACATCATTGAACATGACCTCCTTTAATTATTTTTCCAATTGCAATCTTTCTCTGATTAAATTAGCACGGAATACATCGCGCTCATTTGGTGATAATGTTTTATTCGCATATTGCTGCAAGAAAGCAGGTTGTGTTAAAACCATTAACTCATTGAGAATCGTTTTAGAAACATCTTTAATTAATCCTAAATCAATTCCTAAGCGAACATCAGATAAGCATTTTGCTGCCTCTTTGGATTGTATGATTCGGCTGTTCGCTAAAATTCCATATGATCTAAAAATTCTATCCTCTAACTGTATACCCAACTGCTCCATAATCCATTCACGAGCACGTCTTTCATTTTCAATAACTTGCTTCACAACGCTTTTTAGATCTTCAACGATATCTTCTTCAGATTTTCCTAGCGTCATTTGATTAGAAATCTGATATAACTGTCCTTGAGCTTCACTTCCTTCTCCGTAAATACCTCGAACAACTAAACCTAACTTATTAATTTCAGGAATCAAGTTGTTAATCTGATTTGTCATCGCTAAGGCTGGAAGGTGCATCATAACAGATGCGCGGAGCCCTGTACCGGCATTAGTCGGGCAACTCGTTAAATATCCACGATTTTCATCAAATGCAAAACGAATCTTCTCTTCAAACCAGTCATCTAATTCTTGTGCTTTATTTAACGCTTCACTTAACTCAAATCCCGGATAGTATAACTGAATTCTTAAATGATCTTCTTCATTAATCATAATAGATGCTTGCTCACTCTTAGAAATAAGCGCAGCACCTGTTTCATCTTTTTCAGCTAAACTAGGACTAATTAAATGTTTTTCAACAAGGACCCTTTTCTCAACAGGTTTTAAATCTTTCATCTTGACTAATTGAAGCTGCTTAAAGTCTTTATAAGATTGTTGGTCAAATTCCTGCTGCATATACTCTAAAACTTTGGATAGTGCTTCTTGGTCCCCACTTGTTGGGAACGAGACCTGTTCAAAGTTCCGGGCTAACCTTATTCGACTACTTAACACGATATCATTATCTAAACCTTCAGTATTCATCCAAGGACTGATAGCATCATTGATAAAGTTTTGTAATGACATTATGCATCACCGTCCTGATTCTCTTGTAGCTCTTCTTTCAATTTACGAATTTGATCACGAACTTGTGCGGCATCCTCAAACGCCTCATCATTAATAAGTTGTTGTAATTTTGCTTGTAACTGTTCTAATTCTCGTTGTTTATGCAAATTACCTCCAACACGTTTTGGGATTTTTCCGACATGTTTCGTGTTTCCACTATGAACTCTTCTAAAGATCGGGTTTAAGTAAGCTTCGAACGCATGATAACAATTGCTACAGCCAAATTTTCCCCGTTTTCGAAATTGTTGATAGGTCGTTCCACAACGGTCGCAAGCTAGTTGATGTTTTGGGCTCACAGATTGTTGCTGATTTACATTTTGATCAAAAGGAAACATGCTTGTTAATAATTGATGAATAGACATATTGTCGTTAGAAAAATCCATATAACCTTCTTGTTCAGCACACTGTTCACATAGGTGGATTTCTGTCTTTTGGCCATTCAAAACTTGGGTATAATGAACAGTCGCTTCATTTTCTTGGCAGCGTTGACATTTCATTGTCCACCCTCCTCTTATATATCATGAATTTTTAAAGTCATTAAAAGTTCTTTAAAAATCTTAGCTCTTAACTGATCTCGCATCGGTAATGGAATTGATAATATATCGCGATGCATAATCTTACTCATTAACCTTTGTTCGCGATCTGAGATCAACCCCTCCTCATATAACCGAACGGTATAGTCTAGACTTGCTTGTTGGGTTAACTGATTACCTGTTAACAACATCAGTTCATCCAGTAACTCTGATTTGGACTTTGGCCTAATTCGCATAATGCGAATATATCCTCCACCCCCACGTTTACTCTCTACGATATACCCTTTTTCAACAGTAAAACGTGTATTAATTACATAATTTATTTGAGATGGCACACATTCGAAACGATCCGCAATTTCGCTTCGCTTAATCTCAATGACATCACTATTGCTTGATTGAATTACCTTTTTTAAATAGGTTTCAATAATATCCGAAATGTTTCGCAATCGCCCATCCCTCCATCAACATTAGTTAAAGAATAGTCAATTAGACAATTTGACTTTGACTATCTTTGACTATACTTTTATTATACTCATATTTTATTTTGTTGCAAACTAAAAAGCTTACTCTACTTTATAAATTTTTCCACTTAACTATTATTTCTAAACAAACTAAAAAAGCCTTTGTACCATAAAGGCACAAAAGCATTATTTTTCGTAAACGTAAGTGACATGATCTAACTTACTTACTTCATCTAATATATCGTTTCTATCAAAATCTTGGTTTTTCTCAAGTTCAATGTAAATATTTCGTTGGTCTGAGCTTTCACTTTCAATTTCTAAACGTTTGATTACTAAAGAGTATTCATCAAAGATATTTAACACCTTAGCAATATGAACTTCATTACTAGCTATTAAATGTATGAAATTATCAGATTTACTTTTAGTAAAAAGCTTCTCCCAAGAATTTAAGAAAATTAAACTTAAAAGAACGACGGTTGTAACAAGTATGGCTAAAGAATACATTCCAGCTCCTATCACAAGTCCAATCCCGGCAACTGTCCATATTGAAGCAGCTGTCGTTAAACCTCTAATCGTCATTCCATGCACCATAATTGTTCCTGCACCTAAGAAACCAATACCGCTGATAACATAAGAAGGAATTCTTGCAGGATCAAAACGAATATTGTCATAATGATCTATAAAAGCTTCAAAACCATATAAAGATAACAACATCATTAAACAAGAACCAACACCAACTAATATATGAGTTCTAAAACCAGCTGAGTGCTTTTTTAATTCTCTTTCAAAGCCAATCAGCCCACATAATATTGTAGCTAGAAGAATGCGTACTAACATCACATCAAAATCATGTCCTAAGTACTGATTAATATATTCCATATAACCCTCCCTTTCTATCTATATAATTTTTATATTATGAACGATTTTTAAGATTAATGTTAATAATTATACCAAACACTTATTGGTTAGCATAGACAAGGACATTTTGGGCCTTTTATTCTATAGAATCTATTTATACCCTATACCATATAAAATGTAATTCTTATGCTTAATGACTAAAATTTTAAATGCATTAAAAAAACCAAGAAGTAACTTGACTTCTTGGTTTAGGTTGCCCGGCAGCGTCCTACTCTCACAGGGGAAACACCCCAATTACCATCGGCGCTAGAGAGCTTAACTGCTGTGTTCGGCATGGGAACAGGTGTGACCTCTCTGC
>NZ_JBHUMZ010000052.1:0-104111 GCF_042685285.1 Piscibacillus salipiscarius
AATTATATACGACCTTTTTCAAAATTAAATTGCCACAGCCCTGTTGAATACAGGACCGTGGCAGCATAGGTGTTTTTTCTTGTCTCATTTCCCTGGGTCAGTTCACAAGTCTAGTAGCTTTTTCTTTTTGTTTAATCTATTTATTTTTGATAGAACGACCAAGATAGCATTAAAGTATTATTTATCTTTAGGACTGATTGATTGTCGATAGGAACAGAGTGAATGTAGTTAGAAACATGCAAAATAACATTAGAGATCAAAAAATAAAGATGATTTTTTTGTCATTAGTATTCTGAATCATGTACAAAAAAATTTTAGCTCATTTATAATTGTAAGAATTGAGATAAGGAAGCTTTTGCGTGCGCGCAAAAGCATCTTTTTAATATCATCTAGAGTTGAAATATGGTATTTTCTATATGTACGATTGGAAAAGCTATTGGTGTGAAGTTAAGGAGGATTTACATATGTCCGATGAAAATAGAGAAGAGTATCAGGCTAAAATCGAAAGCTTAGACAGGAGAGGTTCTGGTCAAGCAGTGGTTTGGCGGGAAAATGAAAAAGGAAATCCGAAGAAATTAAAATTAGTCGTTCCGCAAACTATTCCTGGTGAAGAAGTGAAAGTGGACGCTTTGTATCCAACTAAAAAGTGGAGCAAAACAGAACTAAAAGAAGTGGTAGAAGCAAGTTCCGAACGTACGATTGCGCCGTGTCCTCATTTTGATATATGCGGCGGGTGTGTTTGGCAGCATTGGGAATACTCAGGACAGTTAAAGCATAAAACTGAATACGTTAAAAGAGCGATTGAGAGTCAAGGTTTTGATCCTGAACTCGTGAAACCAACGATCGGTATGGATCGTCCGTGGGATTACCGTAATAAGATGGAATTCACTTTCTCACCTGAAGGTAACATGGGCATGCATGAACAAGGTAATTTTAGAAATGTCTTTGACCTTGAAACCTGCTTAATCGCAAGTGATGATATGGTCAACGCATCGCTAGAAGTCTCCAAGTGGGCTAAAGACCATGACCTAAAAGGTTACGAGAAAGAAGCACACACTGGTTTATTACGACATTTAATGGTTCGCCAGTCCTTTACAACAGGTGAAATCATGCTAGCTTTAATTGCAACTCAGCCACCGAGCGGTGAACTTAAAGAAGCTGTAAACGACTTGGTTGATCGAATCAGTCCATATAAAAAAGTCAAAAGCTTAATGTGGTTAGAAAATACGCTTTGGGCTGACCGGGTTGATGCAGAAGCAATTCATGTGTTAGCAGGTCGTGATTTTATTTACGATGAAATTTATGGTTATCAGTATCGCTTATGGTACGATACATTCTTCCAAACAAATCCGACTCAAGCTAAGAAGTTAATCGACTTAGCATTAGAGATGGGACAACCTAAAGAGCATGAAACGATGATTGATTTATTTTGCGGAGTTGGGACGTTCTCATTACCATTTGCGAGCAGAGTTAAGAAACTTGCGGGTGTTGAAATCGTTGAAAGCTCTATTGAGTCGGCGAAACGAAATGCTGAAGAAAATGGCATTGATAATACTTATTTCTTGGCGCAAGATGCACGAAGAGGAATCGACCATGTATTAGAAGAATTCGGTCAGCCTGATATCTTATTATTAGATCCACCACGTTCAGGTGCAGGTGGAAAAGTTATGCGCCGAATTGGCCGTTCAAAGCCGAAACGAATTGTCTACGTGTCATGTAATCCAAGTTCATTTGCGGAAGATGCTGCTGAGTTAAGGCAGTTTAACTACGAACTAAAATCTGTGCAACCAGTAGATCTGTTTCCTCATACGGTGCATGTGGAATTAGTTAGCATTCTTGAATTAAAATAAATTATTTATTAGAGCATCATAGACGGATTAAGTCTATGATGTTTTTTATATACGCGCAGGGTTTTATCATATTGAATTAAATCACTACAAGTGAGTTGATCAAGAATTTATGACAAAGAAAGACCAGAAGTCTTGAATAAGAACTATGCTGTTCTAAATATTTTAAGCAAATCTATTTCTAATCCTGTAAATATAAACGAACTAGCTTTCTCGTCATTTTTATATGTTTTGTATTTTTTAATATTAAAATTGTCAAAATGATAAATCATAACTTCTTGGTTATCAGGGTTTACGATCCAATACTCTTTTACACCGCATGACATATAAAGGTTTAGTTTAAAGATTAAGTCTTTCTTTTGAGTTCTCTTTGAAAGTACCTCAACAATTAATGAGGGGACTCCTTTATAATAATCATCTTCTCCAACATGTTGATAAAGATCGCAAATCACCATTAAATCAGGCTGAACCATATTCTTTTCTTCTGTTGATTGCCTTTTGACTTCAATATCAAATGGCGCGACAAATGGTAAACATTCTCCATTATCAAAATAAACTGAGAACATCGTCAGTAATTGAGTAACTGTGTATTGATGAGCAACTTTAGGTGAGGCAAGTAAATAAATGTCACCATCAATATACTCATATCGTCTGTCAGAATCATGTCGAAGCTGTAAGAATTCCTCATATGTAGCTTTATGACCAACTCCATACAATGGTAAATTCTCGTGTACTATCCCTTCAAAATGAGACGATAGCCTTGCCACTTCAACGTCGTCTCGTGTAATAATCACGTCTTCTGTTGAAGCTAACTTTAAATACGTTATAAAGTTTTTCTGTAACTCTTCAACAGTCACTCTCATCACAGCACCTAATTTATTAAGATTAATTTTATTATACAAAGTTTTAATTGTAGCTACCATATTAAAGTACATACTAATTTTACTTAACGAAAAAACAGCCTCTCCACATCTGGAGGGGCTGTTTCGCATTACTCTTTCTTAGATTTTTCCTCATCAATCGGCAAGAACTCAAAAATTTCACCTGACTCAATGGAATCGGCCAGTCGTTCTAGCCAGTGGCAATATTTACGATAATCTTGAAGCTGTTTTAAATCGAGTTCGGCGCGTTTTTTGACCTCATCATTGGCCTTCTCATCGTTAAGAACTTGATTAAGTTGATCTTCAGCATGATCAATAGCAGATAGGTTAATCTTAGCTTCGCGTTCCCACTTATCTCCGAAAAAATGCGAGAAGTACTGGAAGAAATCCTTCTCAGCAGTAAATAAATCCTTGCGAGAGCCTCGTTTCCAAACCTTCTTAACAATATTAATTTCCTGCAGCTTTCTTACAGCTGTACTCATACTTGGTTTACTCATGCCAAGATCATCTTTCATATCATCCAGCGTTTGTGGGTCGTGTTTGAAATACATCGTTGCATATAACCGTCCGATGGAAGGCGTCACTCCGTATAAGTCCATCGTCTCGGCGATCGCGTCAATGACAGCCCCTTCAGCTTCTTCAAGCAATTCTTCACTTCGATTGGTTTGATCGCTCAAAGTCATCCCTCTTTTCGTTATTATGTTTTCCAAGTTTTGTTCATTTAACATGTTAAATATAATTTTAACTACTTTAATTGTAACTATAACTGATTGTCAGTAAAAGTCAAAAATTAATTTTATGCAAAAGTCGTTGGTTTACAAAGCATTTTTGCTATGGTATATTAAAATTATTAAATACGTTAAAAAATAATTTAACAAAATAAATTTAGGAGGCTCATTCATGAAACAGATGTTTATTAATGGTGAATGGACGGACGCATTGAACGGAAAGACGAGAGAGATTATTAATCCATATAACCAAGAGGTAATTGAGGTAGTTGCTGAAGGCAATGAAGAAGACACCAAGCAAGCGATCAAAGCAGCTCGCGAAGCTTTTGACCATGGTGACTGGAAATCTACGACTGCTACGGAAAGAGGCGAGAAGGTACTTCATATTGCTCAGTTAATCGAACGTGATAAAGAGGAACTAGCCAAACTCGAATCACTAGATACAGGAAAAACATTGACAGAAAGCCGTGAAGATATGGACGATATCGCAGGGGTTTTCAGATACTTTGCAGGTCTTGCAGACAAAGATGGTGGAGAGATCATCGACTCGCCAATTCCGAATAGCCAAAGTAAAGTCGTTCGTGAGCCAGTGGGTGTATGCGGTCAGATCACACCTTGGAACTATCCACTGCTGCAAGCAGCATGGAAAATTGCCCCAGCACTTGCAGCAGGGAACACGATCGTGATGAAGCCAAGCGAAATTACGCCACTTACAACGATTAAAGTAACAGAACTCATGGAGGAAGTTGGTTTTCCAAAAGGTGTTGTGAACTTAGTTCTAGGTGAAGGCGCAACTGTTGGTAACGAGCTAGCTGTGAGCCATGAGGTTGACCTGATTTCATTTACAGGCGGCATTGATACAGGTAAGAAAATTATGCAAAATGCAAGCGGCAATGTGAAGAAGATTGCGCTTGAACTAGGCGGTAAAAATCCAAACATCGTCTTTGCAGATGCTGACTTTGAAACAGCAGTGGACCAAGCGTTAAACGCCGTCTTCTTCCATGCTGGTCAAGTTTGTTCAGCAGGTGCGCGCTTACTTGTTGAAGATTCGATTCATGATGAGTTTGTCGAAGCGTTAGTTGAACGTACGAAGAACATTAAGTTAGGTAACGGTTTTGACGAAGATACGCAGTCAGGACCATTAATTTCAGCAGAACATCGTGCAAAAGTAGAAGAGTACGTTGAAATTGGCAAAAAAGAAGGCGCCAAAGTCTTAGTTGGCGGCGCTCGCCCACAAGACCCTGAACTTCAGGATGGCTTTTTCTACTTGCCAACGATTATGACGAATTGCACATCGGACATGAGAATTGTGCAAGAAGAAGTGTTCGGTCCAGTTTTAACGGTTGAACGATTTAAAGATGAAGATGAAGCGGTTCGTCTTGCGAATGATACGATTTATGGTCTTGCAGGAGCTGTGTTCACAACGGATATCGATAAAGCAGAACGCGCAGCAGCTCAGCTACGTATGGGAACGGTTTGGATCAACGATTTCCACCCATACTTTGCGCAGGCTCCGTGGGGCGGATATAAACAGTCAGGTATTGGACGCGAGCTCGGTAAACCAGGGTTAGAAGAATATACAGAAACGAAGCATATTTTCAGAAATACAAAACCAGAGCCGATTCATTGGTTTAAATAAAAAGAAAAGCATTCAAGGAGGTTTCATAACATGACAGAAAAATTCGATTACGTCGTCATTGGTGGCGGGAGTGCCGGTTCGGTAATGGGTAACCGCCTCAGTGCATACGGAAAAAGCAGTGTATTAATTTTAGAAGCAGGACGTAGTGACTATTCATGGGATTTATTAATTCAAATGCCAGCAGCTTTACCATTCCCAGCTGGCAAGAGCTTATATGACTGGAAGTACGAGTCAGACCCTGAGCCGTATATGAACGGACGCCGCATTAAGCATGCCCGTGGTAAAGTGCTTGGCGGGTCAAGCTCAATTAACGGCATGATCTATCAGCGCGGAAACCCAATGGACTATGAACGCTGGGGTTCAGATAAAGGGATGGAAACGTGGAACTTTGCGCATGTTCTTCCGTATTTCAAACGTTTAGAAAATGCACTAGCTGCTGATTCAGATGATCCTTATCGCGGGTTAAATGGTCCAGTAAAACTTGAACGCGGTCCGGCTAAAAACCCGTTATTCCAAGCATTTTTCGATGCAGCCGTTGAAGCAGGATACAACCGCACGCCGGATGTTAATGGCTACCGCCAAGAAGGATTCGGTCCATTTGATAAACACGTTTACAAAGGGCGCCGCTTTTCAGCATCTCGTGCTTATTTAGATCCAGTTAGACATCGCCGTAATTTAACGATCCGCACACGTGCGTTCGTATCAGGAATCGAATTTACTGGAACGAAGGCAACAGCTGTTAATTACCGCCGAAATGGTAAAGATCATCAGGTTGAAGCAGGAGAAGTGGTGCTTGCAGGTGGCGCAATTAACACACCGCAGCTTCTTCAGTTATCTGGAGTCGGCGACGCTGAGCACTTGAAGTCACTTGGCATTGAGCCAGTAGTTGACCTTCCAGGTGTTGGTGAGAACTTACAAGACCACTTAGAAGCATATATTCAGTACTCATGCCCTGAACCAGTATCAATGCAACCAAGCTTAAACAAATTACGCATGCCTTGGATTGGCCTACAGTGGTTACTTGGACGTACAGGACCAGCCGCAACGAACCACTTCGAAGGCGGAGGGTTTATCCGTTCGAACGAAGATGTTGACTATCCAAACTTAATGTATCACTTCTTACCAGTAGCGGTACGTTATGACGGTCAAAAAGCTGACACGAAGCACGGCTTCCAAGTGCACGTAGGCCCAATGTATTCAGACGCACGCGGATCGCTTAAGATTCGTTCAAAAGACCCGAGGGAGCACCCAAGCATGGTGTACAACTACCTATCAACTGAACAAGACAGACGCGAATGGATCGAGGCTGTGCGCCTAACAAGAAACATTATGGCGCAACCAGCAATGAATCCTTATAACGCAGGCGAAATCTCGCCAGGCCCATCTGTTCAAACAGATGAAGAAATCTTAGAATGGGTAAAAAATGATGCCGAAACAGCACTACACCCATCTTGCACAGCGAAAATGGGACCAGCATCAGACCCAATGGCCGTGGTTGACCCGAACACCATGAAAGTCCACGGACTCGACAATGTCAGAGTCGTAGACGCATCAGCTATGCCATACGTCACAAACGGTAACATCCACGCACCTGTCTTAATGCTTGCCGAAAAAGCAGCAGACTTAATCTTAGAAAAAGAACCACTCGAAGCAGAACATGTTGATTATTACCGCCACGGCGTCGATTCACCAGACGCAGGCGTGGTGACAAACTAATTACCCCTTATTTATATATAAAAGATGAGCATCGATTAGCTAACGCTAGTCGATGCTCATTTCTATTATATGGCGAATTTATCGGCCTCTTTTTGAGGTTATCGGTCACTTTTTGGAATTTATCGATCACTTTTCAAAATATATCGGTCATTTCTTAAAGTTTATCGGTCACTTACGAATCTATTAAATATTCACTACTTCAAAAATGCCACTCAATTATTATTCAGCTTAAACGTCTCACTCTCATCATCCCACTCAATAGTTATCTCAACTTCATCATTTTCATAAGTGACAGCACAACCTGAACACGAACTTAACTTTGAATTCAGAACACCTTGTTCCAATGTAGTATTGGTCCCCTCAGCCTCTCCTGAACTTTAAACAATTCGATAGTCGATGCGTTCTGGCGCCTCGCCCTCACCAATGTATTCGACATAAAGTCTATTCGTTTCTTGATCATCACCCTTAACGGTTGCTGTGTATTCTACTAACCAGTTGTCTGATTCATTTTGAAAAGTTAATTCCTTTGAATCTTCTATACAGGCAGTTAGAACCAATAACGTAAATAGTGCTAAGATTACCCCTTTTATCTTCAAGTTGATCCCCCTCTAAAATATAGTCCATATACAAGAAAAGAATCTATATTTCCTGCGTATATACTATGTTCAAAAGTTATTAGGAATAAATATGGTAAAATAAGTTAAAAGATGTTGTTCTTCTAATGGCAGTAATGTTGAATAAAGTTTATTAGATTGGAGGGTGAGTATGTTTGTAAAAGTTTATCAATATCATATTCAAAAGGATAAAGTGGATGAGTATTTAAGTATTCAAGAAAGAGCATCAGAGATTTATGGAAAGTATTTGGATTTTAATACTGTTTATCTTCAAAGCAAGGATGATAGTACGAAATGATTGGAAATTTCAAAATATAAGGATAAGGATGACTACCAAAATAGCATTGACTTAATTAACACAGAGAAAGAAATACAAATATTATTTGGTGAATTTCAATCTTTATTAGTTAGTGAGAAACAGGAGATAATAGAGGAAAACTTTTTAGAAAAGAAAATAATAAATAATTATTAACAAATTCCCTTTTTTACTGGGACAATAGTTGAACAACAAGATCAATAGTAAGCTCGTCTTTTTCTTAGTAAAAATATCTGAATATTATGTTAAAATTATTTAAAGAAGGTAAAGATTGGGTTAGTGCTTTGTGTATTCCTTACAATGAAAGGAGTAGATATTCTGTGGAGAATAGTAACAAAGGCGCAACCATGCCTAGAGTCGTTACTCGAGAGGAATGGGAGAAAGCACGCAAGGAACTCTTGGCAAAGGAAAAAGAACTCACTCGCGCAAGAGATGCACTAAATGCCGAGCGTCGTCGACTTCCAATGGTCGAACTTGATAAAGAGTACATCCTTGATGGAAAAGATGGCAAAGCAAAACTAATAGATTTATTTGAAGGGCATAGTCAGCTCATCGTTTATCACTTTATGTTCGATCCAAGTTGGGACAAAGGGTGTGAAGGCTGCTCAATGATTGTTGACAGCATGGGACACCTAGCTCATTTGCAAGCCCGTGATACTTCATTGATATTAGTATCCCAGGCTCCATTTTCCAAAATTGAACCGTTTAAGAAACAAATGGGTTGGAACGTACCGTGGTTTTCATCGTATGACAGCGATTTTAATTATGACTTTGAAGCGACATCTGATGGGGTACAGCATCAAGGGGTAAGTGTATTCTTACGTGATGGTGACAAAATTTATCATACTTATTCTACATATTTACGAGGTGTTGATATACTCTTTACTCCGTTCAACTATCTTGACCTGACACCATTTGGACGTCAAGAAACTTGGGAAGACTCGCCTGATGGTTATCCGCAGAAACCTCCTTATGAGTGGTGGCGCCATCATGACAATTATGATCATTTGCAACATCATCATTCTTGTTGTCATTCGCGAAAGGGAAATTCATAATATTTCCTATAAAAGGAATCAACCATCATATAGATTATAATGAAAAGTTGCTTCTAAAGAAAAAAAGTGATAAATAAGATTCGGGCTTGCCAATGTTTTCAATCATATGCCTACCACAAATACCGCGCGAGATAGTATAGAGAAATAATTTATAGAGATACCCTATTAAGATTCCTTTTTGTAGTTATACGTTGCTCAATTGGCAAACAGAAACTAATGATGCACTAGTGAAAGAAATTATTACTGCAAATGAAGAGGAATCATATAAGATAGGGCAAACGAATGATGGAACAGAATCAAACCTTCATACAACAGCTCGTGAATTTGCGGAATGGGGAAATTTACATCTAAATAAAGGGCTCGTGGAAGGTAAACAAATCGTTCCTAGGGAAGTAATAGAATTAGCTACTCAAATTAAGAGTCCGATCTATAAGAATATTAATCTGCCAAGAAATGGTCTGTTTTGGTACGCTCAAGGTACACCCAGCATTCAAAGTGAGATTGGTGAGAGAGTCCCTAAAGGGTCTTATCAAATCCTTGGAATAACAGGCCCGACTCTATTAGTGATTCCAAAATACAACCTTGTTGTAGCCAAAATGTATAATAAACGTTATAACTATGGAGGTGATCATTACCTACATTATTTAAGAGAGTTTAGTAATCTAGTGGCTGATATATTTAAACCTTAAAATTAAAGGGAAGTGTTATTATTAAAGCTATTATATTTGATTTTGATGGTACTTTAGCTGATACGCTACCGGTTTGTTATTATGCGTTTCAGGCAATATTTAAGGAATTCGATAATGTTGAACTTACATCTGAAGAAATAAAAAGTATGTTTGGTCCATCTGAAACGGGAATCATTAGAGAGAATCTTGTTAATACAGATCATGACAAAGCAATTGAGCTCTATTATGAAAAATACAGTGAAAAACATCACGAACTTGTCTTTAAGAATGAAGAGATACAACTGTTGCTACATCAATTAAGTACACAAGGTTATAAATTAGGAATTGTAACTGGAAAAGCGAGAAGAAGCTTACTCATATCTTTAGATCATCTAAAAATGAATGATTTATTTGACGCCATTATCACAGGTGATGATGTTATTGATCCAAAGCCCCATCCAGAAGGGTTGAAAAAGGCATTAGCGTATCTAAACGTCGATCACACAGACGCCATGTTTATAGGAGATAGTGAAGCGGATATTTTAGCGGGGAAACAAGCTAACGTACATACAATTGGAGTGCAGTGGTTATCAACTTATCAAACACTAGAGTTTAGTACTAAGCCAGACCAGATATTTAATCGTGTGGGAGATTTTACTAAGTCAATTCAGAAGATATAATTCGAAGCGTATAAAAAACTGGCCTCACAGCACGTGAGGCCAGCTCTTTATCTATTACTCTTTAGTCCATTCATTAATTAACTCTTGGTTTTCGTTAACCCATTTTTCAGCACCTTTAATAGGTTTTTCTGCGTTTTCAACAGAGTTGATTAATTCACCGATTTGCTTGTCTGTCATTTTCCAGTTCTTGAAGTACTCGCTAACTTTTGGATATTCATCCGCAAAATCAGTTCTTGTTGCGTGGTGGATCTTCTCAACTCCACCGTATACTTTTTTCGGATCTTCTAGGAACTTAAGGTCATATTCAGCGAAAATCCAGTGTGGACTCCAAAGTGGCGCAACAATTGGTTCTTTATTTTTAACTGCTTCACCAATTTGAGTGATCATTGCAGGCTCAGAGCTAGATGTTAACTCATAGTCAAGATTATAATCTTTAATTAATTCCTCTGTCACTTCCATCGTACCTGCACCAGGGTCAAAGCCGATAATTTGGCCATTAAACTTGTCTTTGTTTTTGTTTAAGTCTTCAATGCTGTTAATATCTTCCATATAAGTTGGAACAACAAGTCCTACTTTAGCATTGTCATACCAAGTAGCGTCTGAGAAATTAACGGTATCTTGATATTCTTTTAAGTAATTCTTATCTTGAACAGGTAGCCAAACTTCTAAGCTTACATCTAAGTCGCCACTTTCTAACGCTTTCATCATCGTACCCATATCAAGTAATTGTAACTTCACGTTGTAGCCTTTTTCTTCTAGAATCACTTTCCACATGTTTGTAACAGCAATGTTCTCAGCCCAGTTAATTTGACCGATTGAAATCTCGTCCTGGTTTACTTCTGAACTAGACTCCTCACTGCTTCCGCCGCAAGCTGCTAATGTAACCACAACTAGCAATGCAATGCTAAGCCCAAGTATTTTCTTCCAACTATTCATAATTAAAAAACTCCCCTTTTTTTAATTTGTTGTTATTTATTTAAAATACTTCAAAACGTTTAATTTGTTTAGAAATATTTTAATAAAAGTTTCAAATAAAAACTCATCTCTAACCAGAGATCAGTCACTCGTTACTATAGACATGACTTATCATGATGACTGATGTATGACACTTTAGTGTGAGTCATGCCTGAATCACATCTACTGATTATAATAGTGATTCGGCTTTAATTCAACATAACCAAACGTTTGGTAAGTTTGTTAAATTATTTTTAAACGTTTTGTACAGTTTTTATGTTAACGTACTGAGATTTAATGTCAAGGGTTAGGATGAATTTAAATTCAGTATAAGTTCATATCAAAAAATACCGAAAATTATGATAAAGTTAACTTAAAATAGATTATATTAGAAGGAATGGTTAATTTGAGCCGTGGCGAATTTATTCCACTCTTTGGATTCGACCATCTCATTTATATAGCCGGGCTAATGTTAATAGGCTTTTGTCTGTTTTTCTTTCGCCATAAAATAAAAAAGAAACGAACACTCATCACGATCATCATTCTCATCTTAAGTCTCACGCAGCAGGTGCTACTCTACGGTTCATACGCAGTCATCATGAATTTTGACCTATCCGAATCATTGCCACTACATATTAGCCGCATCAACACAATTTTAGGCATCATTTATTTAATCACCAAGAATGAAAAGTTATTCAAAGTCCTGTGCTTTTTTAGTTTGTATGCGTGGACCAGTTTTCTGTATCCAAGCCGGGTATACGGCATCAGTCATCCATTAGGTATAAGCTTCTTTGTCAATCATGTAATTACATTGTTATTACCTTTTTACGCCATGATTTCCTATCAAGCTAGAGTTAGGTTAAACGATAAATACCTCTCATTCTTATGGTTTATCGTTTATCTTATGGTCGTTTTAATGGTTAACCCATTAGTCGATGGCAATTATTTTTACTTAAAACATAAACCAGTTTTCCCTAATTTGACTGACTGGCTTTACATACCAGGCACACTAATTGTTACGTTCATCTTATTTGGGCTCGGGGAGAAGCTGTATTTGACTGTTCAAGACCGGTTAAAAATTCCTTCAAAGGAGTGATAAAATGAAGAATCTTAGTTTGATGTTTATTTTCTAGGCGTATTGTTAATGGCGCTTAGTGGATTAGAAAAAGTGATCATATTTGCATCATTTAACGGAGAAGTTCACGTGATGCAAGCTGTTAAAAATCTAACTCCAGACTATATCTGGAACATAACCAATATAACGTTTTGGTTAGGGCTGATTGGATTTTTAATTGGACTGATATCGTTTTTTTCTGGAAAAGACATTGCGGAAAGGTGGAAGGAGTTTTAAGTTACACTTATTGATAGGAGATGATCAATATTAAAAAGGTTGCATTAGTTCTTATCAGTCTTGCATGGATTGTGGTCGGATGCACTTCACAAGAATCAGAGATTCAATTACCTGAAGATGCACCTGAATTCGTAGAGAAGAGCCATTTTGAGGAAATCGATTGGGAGAATAAAGCTGTAAGATTTCAAGGCAATATCATCGGAAATAAAAATAAATCAGGAGTGATAGGTGTTGACATGCCGAGTGTTAATCAAGGTCAGAAGTGGATGTGGCACCTCTGGGGAATTGAAGAACCTCTAGCTGTTGATTTAACGGTGGTAGGTATGCACAAAGCAACAAAAGAAGTACACCAAGTGCTGACAAATGGGTGGACGATTGGACTTGCGGGCGAGAATAATGGAGCGGATGCACATTCACCGTCGTCTGTTAATCTACCAGAAGCGGGAGTGTGGGCTATACTGCTTTATACAAACGGTGAACTATTCGATACGTTGATTTATGAGATAGAAAAGTAAATTTTTTCTGATAAAGCACTTTATTAGGAGAAACAGTTCTGGACAAAAGGAGTCAAATTTAATTATGAAAAAGAAGATCTTAATAGTAGAAGACGACAAAGAAATAAGTGAACTTGTTACAAGCCATTTAGAACAAGAACATTTTACAGTGATGACTGCTTTTGACGGGGAAGAGGCGCTTCAACTTTTTCAAACTACACAAATTGACTTAGTACTACTTGATTTAATGCTCCCGAAGCTCAATGGCATGGAGTTTCTGAGAAAAATTAGAGAAACAAGCGTTGTTCCAGTACTTATTATTTCAGCAAAAGATAGTGAGTTCGATAAAACGTTAGGTCTCGGTTTTGGGGCGGATGATTATATCAGTAAACCATTTTCCGTAATTGAACTGACAGCAAGAGTTCAAGCTGCTATTCGAAGAGCAACACGCTATGTTTCTGCAGGTGGAAATTCATCTTCAAACATGATTCAATTCAAAGCCCTGACACTTAATTTAGAAACCTTTACTGCACAAGTAAACGGGAAAAATATACAGCTTACCTCTAAGGAATTTTATATCTTAAAGCTTTTTATGATGAATCAAAACAGAGTATTTACAAAAGAGCAACTATATGAGTTGATTTGGGAAGATGATTACTTTGGCAATGAGAATGTGATTAATGTTCACATTCGTAGATTACGAGAAAAAATTGAAGAAGATCCCTCAAAACCGAGTTACATTCAAACGGTTTGGGGGATTGGCTATAAATTAGGGGAGTAACTATGAATTTTTTACTATTTTCAATTATAGTAGTTTTGCTGATCATTATTGGTGCTCAATATTTATCAAATAAACAAACCAATATGCAGCTTATTCAAATACGCGATAATTTATCTCATATCGTTGAGAAGGAAACCTCTGAAAAAGTATTTCTTCAAACAAATAATCACTCTGTTCGAGACATGCTTATTCAAATTAATCGTCTGTTAAGCTATAACCAGAAGGTGGCTGCTGACTTCGCAAGAACAAACGAAAGTTTAAGAAAGATGATTTCAAATATGTCTCATGATTTAAAAACGCCTTTAACCGTTATTTTAGGATATGTCGAGAAATTAAAACATGATGACAACCTGTCAGAAGAAGAGCGAAGAGAACTCGTTGGTCGTCTTCATGACAAAATATTAAGTGTCATCGATTTAATGAACCAATTTTTTGACCTTGTCAAACTTGAGTCAGGTGATGTTGATTTTCCGATGAGTCGTTTATCGATTAACGAAATTTGCCGGAAGAACGTATTAGACTTTTATCATTTAGTGCAGTCAAAAGGTCTTCAAGTTAAGGTCGATATTCCAGAACAGGATTACTTTATTCTCGGTAATGAAAATGCGTTGAATCAGATTCTGAACAATTTAATATCTAACGCAATTCGTTACGGTAGTGATGGTGACGTGGTTGGGTTAACGATTCGAGAACAAGGCGAAAATATAGCTATTGATATTTGGGATCAAGGTAAAGGTATAGCTGAAAAACATCAGAACCGTGTGTTCGAAAGGCTATATACCCTAGATGATGCGAGAAATCCTGAATTTCAGGGTAGTGGTCTGGGCTTAAGTATTACGAAACGTTTAATAGAGGAGATGAACGGTGAGATTAAGCTAGTTAGTAAACCGTTCGAAAAAACGGTATTCACATGCATTTTTAAGCGGGTAACATATTAGAGGTCTCAAAGAGGTGTTCATAAAGAATTACCTCTTTTCTTTATGAATAAATAATAAACTTAAGGAATTTGTAAGGAACAAGTAAGAAAAAAGTTGTTTTTAACCATTATGATTAAGATAGCCGAATGAAAGGGATGAGATGATGGAATATGTCATTCAGACTAATAATCTAACGAAAAAAGCCAAAGGGAAGGAACTTGTTTCAGATATAAATATTTTGATTAATAAAGGTGAAATTTACGGCCTTCTTGGTCAAAATGGTGCAGGTAAAACAACGATTATGAAGATGCTTACGGGACTAAACAATCCTTCAAAAGGGGAAATATTGCTATTTAATGAGAGGCTCACCAAAAAAACAAATTCCTTGCTAACTAAAGTTGGAAGTATTATTGATTATCCAGTATTTTTTGAGCATTTAACGGCATTCGATAATTTGAAGCTACATTGTGAGTATTTAGGATTTTATGATGAAAATGACATGAAACAAGCACTGCAATTGGTAAACTTAAAAGGAATTGAAGACAAAGTAGTAAAGGATTTTTCGCTTGGAATGAAGCAGCGGCTTGGAATTGCGAGAGCCATCATAACAAAGCCTGAATTAATTATTTTGGATGAACCGACAAATGGGTTAGATCCAATTGGAATTAAAGATATGCGACACTTAATTCGGATGCTGAATAAGGAATATGGGATGACGTTTGTACTTTCGAGTCACATATTAGGAGAATTAGAGCAAATTGTTGATAGAGTAGGTATAATTCATCAAGGCAAATTACTAAACGAAATAACGATGACAGATGTTCGAAAAGCACGTTCTGACTATATTGAGCTTGAGGTCAGTGATGTCACGCGAGCCGTTTATTTATTAGAGAATGAACTTCATATTCACAACATGAAAGTCTTAGAAAAACGAAAAATTCGTATTTATGATATGACTTATACGCAAAGCGATATTTCAAAAATGCTTTTACTTCATGATTTAGAGATTGAAGAAATTCGGAGACACTCCAACTCGCTGGAAGACTATTTTTATCATCTTATTAATGGAGGTGATATAAATGATTAAATTAATGCAATTAGAGTGGAAGAAACTAAAACAAAAGTCAGTCATAAGTGAAGTGATTATCTATACTTTGATATTAATGTTCTTGCCAGTATTTTTTATAAAAGCTGTTAGTACTGATTTTGGTCAGAACTATGCTACCGTTATTGACTTGATCTCAGAAATTCAAAAAGGTTTTATCTTATTTGGAGCATCATTGATTACCCAGGTATTTATTGATGAATATAAGAATAAAACTATTTCTTTATCTTTTAGGTATCCAATAAGCAGGCAGAAATTATTTGCTGCGAAAATACTTTTTATAGCAACGTTTGTATTTCTTCTCACCATGGTTTCGTATTTGTTAACTGGAACAGTGACTTATTTAATTGATCAAGTTCAGCCAATAATTAAAGGGAATCTGACTCGTACAGACTTAACTACCTTTCTTAATCAGATGATTGTTCGTTCTCTAGTAATTACGTTAATTACTTTTATTCCGCTTTTTTACTTTGGGATTTGGAAAAGAATGACGATTCCAACTGTGATTTGTGCGATTGTCTTGATGCAAACACACTTTGCACAACTGATAAACCTTAATTATGATTTAGTCATTACAGTCCTATGTATAATGGGAGCTCTCAGTATATTTCTTTCAATTATTTCAGCGGATAAAATCGGGGAGATATAAATCTATTGTTAATAATTAGATATTACTTATCACGGTTATAATGAGAAGCGAAATATTTGACAAAAAAATCTATTTATGCTATAATTTACAATTAAATAATAAAAGTATATAATAGGATTCTCCTGGCCAGGGGAATCCTATTTTTTTGTTTGAGGAGTGTGTCTATGAAAGAAAATAAGTCCAGTATGACCTCATTAATTTCTGCTTTTGGTAGAGCGTATCACAGCCGGTTTGACTCACTTAAAATCTTTGATGATTATGTCGTTAAGGATTTAATCACTCAAGAGGAGTTTAATAACATTAAGGAGAATATGTTACAAGGCGTTCAATTCTTCAACCCAGATATTGCGCAAAAACTAAAAGAGAACAAAGAAGAAATATTAAAATGGATTACTCAAGTTCAGCTTTCCCCAACACCTTTGGCTCGTGCGGCTTACGCAGAAAAAGTATTGCTCAATGAAGTTGATCTCGGCGTAGAACAATATGTAAATTTAGGGGCAGGCTTAGATACGTTTAGCTATCGGCATCCCGAACTGGAGACAACTCTAGACATCTTCGAGATAGATTACCCACCTACACAAGAATTCAAAAAGCATAGATTAAAAGAAGCAGGATTTAACATTCCAAGTCATCTTCACTTCATCCCAATGGATTTCACTAAAACGTTTTCTGATAAAGATCTAATTAATCAAGGATTTGATGTAAATAAAAAGACATTTTTTAGCCTTTTAGGAGTTTCTTATTATTTAACTAAAGAAGAGACCTCGAAATTAATTGCTCATCTGTTTAACAAAGTTCCTAATGGTAGTTCGATTGTATTTGATTATGGCGATGAAACGTTATTTACGGAAAAGGGATATTCTAATAGAGTCGAAAACATGGTTAAAATGGCAGCTGCAAGCGGGGAACCGATGAAAACTAGTTTTTCTTATACAGAATTAGAGAAATTTCTAGAAGCAGTCGGTTTGCTAATCTATGAACATCTTGAGCCGAGTAAAATAAATGAGCTATATTTTAGTAATAGAAACGACTACTTAAAGGCTTTTGAAACCATTCATTACGTTCATGCTGTGAAAAAGTGATGTTTGTTTGACTTGTAAGGGGGTTAAGATGAAAGTTATTAAAGATACTCGTAAAAGCTTTGATTTAGAAGAATTGCTTTCGAAACCTTTGGTGGCCCACTTATCTACAGTTGAAGAAGATACTCCTAAGGATTCACCAGTTTGGTTTTTGTGGTATAACAACAGATTATGGATAATCGGTACTGCTTCAGATACATTTCCAAAAAGGATTAGAAGAAATTCAAAATGTGCTATTGGTATTGTTGATTTTAATCAAGAGACAGGTTCGTTTTTACATGCAGGATTTAGAGGAAGAGCTACGGTAGAAACTTTTGATAGAAAAATTGCTAACCAGTTGCTAGCTCGATACTTGGGTCCAGAGATGGATCAGTGGGATAGACGTTTCAAAAGGTTTGACGAGGATAATGTATTAATCTGTTTTAATCCCGAAACTGTTGTGGTTCGAGACCAATCTTATAAACTATCATGAGTGATAAATATAATTACTTTTCATCTTTGAAAAACTTTTATGAAGCGTGGGCAACAATTAGGGGGTTAAGACAATGATTAAATTTCTTAAATATAACTGGCAGGTTCGAGATGAATGGTTTGATTGGTGCGAACAGCTGACCTTGGAAGAACTGTTAAAAACGAGGGTAGGTGGAGTCGGCAGTATTTTGTACACACTTTTTCATATTATAGATGTGGAATACAGCTGGGTACGGGGCATTCAAGGTAAAGGCGATTTAGTCATTCACTTTGAAAATTATAAAACGCCAGAGAAATTAAAATCACTATCAGATGAGTTCCGAAAAGACATCAACGATTTTCTGGAAACAAATCTAGATGACTTAAAAGGTAAAGTAGTCACGGTGCCATGGGACGATGAAGCGTATACTGCTGATGAGATCGTTCACCATATCGTTGCCCATGAAATTCACCATATCGGCCAGCTATCGATCTGGTCAAGAGAACTTGGCCTTAAGCCACCATCCGCTAATTTTATAGGAAGAAACATAACTTAAACTTAGAATGAACAGTCTCCTCGTGGGATTGTTCATTTTTTGTATTATTTGACTATTTCGACTATCATTTATAAAATATGAACATATACTAATATACACATATAAGGACCTTAACAGGAGGTTTTAAAATGTCTAATGAAGACCAATCTGAGTTTGAGTATAACGATTTAGATGAAGAGACGTTATTTGTCGTCTCGCAAACGTTTAAAGCTCTTGGAGACCCGACCCGGGTTCGCATTCTTCATTTGCTTTTTGAAAATGAATATTCCGTGAATCAAATTGCGGAAACGCTCAGTTTAAGACAATCGACCGTTTCACATCAGCTTCGTTTCTTAAAAAATTTACGTCTAGTTAAATACCGAAGAGAAGGCACGACGCTTTATTATTCACATGATGATGAGCATGTGATGAATGTACTTGAACAAACGATTAAGCACGCATTGCACAGTTAAAGGAGGATAAATCATGGGACACGATCATGGTCATGATCATACACATGGTGCCAATAAAAAAGCGTTAATGATTAGTTTTTTCATTATTACTGGTTTTATGATCGTTGAAGCGATTGGCGGTTTTATCACAAACAGTCTAGCCCTTTTATCAGATGCCGGGCACATGCTTAGTGACTCCATCTCTCTAGGGATTGGTTTACTTGCTTTTACGCTTGGAGAGAAAGTAGCGGACTATAGTAAAACGTATGGGTATAAACGATTTGAAATCTTAGCAGCTGTCTTTAATGGTGTGACGCTCGTTCTGATTTCGCTTTATATCTTCTATGAAGCTTATCAACGTTTTACAAATCCACCTGATGTTGCGTCAACAGGCATGTTGATCATTGCAACACTAGGTTTGTTAGTAAACATTCTGGTTGCATGGATCTTAATGAGGCAAGGAGATACAGAGGATAACTTAAACTTACGCGCTGCCTTCCTTCACGTATTAGGTGACTTACTTGGTTCTGTTGGGGCAATTACTGCTGCATTACTCATCATCTTCTTTAACTGGGGATGGGCGGATCCAGTTGCGAGCGTTATCGTTGCCATACTTGTCCTAATTAGTGGATGGCGTGTCACAAAGGAATCTATTCACGTGCTGATGGAGGGGACGCCTAAAAATATTGAGTTAGATGATGTGATTAAAACCATTGAAAATGTCAAAGGGATTATGGGCATTCACGACCTGCATGTGTGGAGCATTACAAGCGGGAAAAACGCTTTATCTTGCCATGCTGTTGTCGACGGACAGTTGTCAATCTACGAGTGCCAAGACCTTCTAACAGAAGTTGAACTTGAACTTCAGCATAAAGATATTGGCCACGTCACGATCCAGTTAGAGTGCGAAGATCATCCTCATGACAGTTCAGTGATGTGTCAGAACAAAGATGAATCAACAGGACATGGTCATCAACATTAATTAAAATTTAACGGAGCAGTGTTTTAAGAACCTGCTCCTATTTAAATTAAAAGCGATAAACACTTGCGCATGTGCCTGCTTGTGGTTCGTAGTAACAATGTTCTTTATACTGCCCTGTAAATGGCTGACCGAACCACGTCGAAGGGCACTGACCATACGGGTTAAAATACCAAAGAGCATACTGAGCAGGGTGCTGTCTCCAGTAATCTAATACCTGCCGAGCCAATTTTTTCTCTGTCCCTCTAGCGCGATAATAAAACATATTCCCTTTTTGAACAGCTTCAAATGAGTAGTTCCCGCCTTGTACTTGATAGATGACATCCTCAATCGACCTTAAATCTTCAAAATCTAAACAATCCGCAGCAGTCCGGTTCACAATCACATTCCCGACCATGAGCATACCTAACCGGCCTTCACCAACAGCTTCAGCTCTCATCATTCTCGCAACTAAATTAACATCATTTTCATTATAAGCCACTCTTGCCAACTTCGATCACCTCAAAATAAAGTGTGTAATATAAAGATAAGAACATAATATTGTATGGTTTAAGATGTGGGGAGGTGAATGGAGAAGTATCGATACATAAATTTTAGACTGTTAGGAGCCTAATAAATAATAAAGGAAATATACATTTTTTGTCGAAGATTGAAAATGCAAGAAATTACATCTGATAAAAATTCGAAGAGTCACAATTTAAGTAATTCAAATAATGATAATCAATTTGGGGGGAGATAAAAATGTTTGAAATAGGTAAAGTTCTAAGTTCATTGTCATCACATAGACCTATTTTTCATTCTGAAGCGGATTTCCAACATGCTTTAGCATGGGAGATTAAACAATATTATCCTGATAGTGATTTGAGACTTGAAACTAAAGTTCACGGTAAAGACTCAAAGATTTATTTGGATTTATTAGTTGTCCATAATAAAGAAAAAATTGCTATTGAGCTGAAATACAAGACTAAAGCGTTAATTCAAAATGTTAATAATGAAGAATATGTATTAAATCAACAAGGAGCTCATGATACTGGAAGATATGATGTATTAAAGGATTTTCAGAGAGTCGAGCATATGATTGAAAATGGTGTAGTTGATAAGGGGTATGTGATCTTTCTAACGAATGATCCATCCTATTATCAACCACCTAATTCTTATCGAAACACTGTAGACAAGGATTTCCGAATTCATTTTGGGCAAAAAGTTAACGGAGAGCTGAGTTGGGCTGATAACACTGGTGAAGGCACCAAAAAAGGAAGAGAAAAAGCTATTAGTTTATTAGGTGATTACGAGATGGAGTGGTCGACTTACAGCAAAGTCAATGAGTTTAATAATGGCCATTTCCGCTATATATGTATCCCTATGACTATTAACTCTGATATTGCTAAGTCTGCTTCAAAAATGACGAATCTAATATAAATAACTTTAATGAATTCTCGACTAATGTTCCTTGGTTTGATTCTTTTAAGGAGAAACAAGAAATTCCACAGTCCCAGAGAGATTTAAGAGACCGTTTGGCCAATCACCTTCGTTCATTAGGTTATCAAGTGAGAATAGATTATCCTATGCAAAACCATAAAGTTGATATATGGGCAGATAAAAATGGCCGTAAACTTCTTATTGAAATGAGATTTAGAACTTCTTTGCTTAAAACCATATATAACGGAAACCATATTCACCTAAAAAAGCAAGGTGCTCTAGATGTTTCTAGATATGATTTTATTAAAGATGTGAAAAAACTAGAAGATATTACTAAGACAAGAGCTGACTACACTGGTTATGCCTTGTTAATTACAAACGAACATTTATATTGGAAGCCTTCTCCAAAGGGTGATGCAGTAGATAAGGATTTTCATATTCATCAAGATCGCATATTAACAGGTAATTGTTCTTGGGATGAAAAAGCATCAAAAGGAACAACTAATCGCCGAGAAGAGCCTATTCATCTAGTAAATCAATATCATTTAAAATGGAAAGATTATTTAACGCTTGGAACAAGTATAAATGAACAATTTAAAGCGTTGTTAATAGAGGTAAGATAATAAGTTATCTATAACTAATAGATTACAAGTTTGAAATATCTTACTATTCTTTGATTAAATAGAAATAGAGTTAATTTAATTGGGGGTACGACGTTGAATACAATAGAAATCGGTTGGATTGATTATTCAACAGATCATCGTAAAAAGGTTCTGTCTGTTTTACATGCTTTAAGTGAGCCAGGAGCAGTTGATGAGCTAGGAATAGGCATGATTCGTGATGGATTTGCAGATATATTATTTCCTGGAACTTCAACCCTACAAACGCGTGCTAAGTATTTCTTTATCGTTCCATATATCTTAATGGAACTAGAGAAGGAAAACTTAAGTGCTGTTAAATTACAAGAGAAATTAGAACGAACTGAAGTTGAGTTAATAGAGATACTTAAGAAAAATAATAAACGTGGTGTGATCGGAGGCCGAGCTGGGACAAGCCTTAAAAGGAAGCCGTCCAGCATTTATTGGAATGGGCTTAGGACATTTGGCTTTTTAAAACATCAAGGGTTGTCTTTAAGTCATTACGCTAGAGCGGTTACCTCACTGAATAAAGATATGGAACTTCTGAAGTCATTAGGGAATGAAGAACAAGATGACTCTGGTTTCTCAAATGAGTTATCAGGGACTTTTTGGCGATGTCTTCTACCACCAAAGGATTGGAAAGAACATATTGATATGGATCTTACATATGAAGAAGCTTTATATCTGAAGCAGCGCATTATGACTTCTCCTCTTTCAAAAGATAGTCTATTCTCACACCTACTGCAATATGACGAGGAGTTCGTCAGACAATTAGAGGGATTTGATTGGATTGGAGAACTAACGAACCTTCCGTCTCACATACAAGAGGACTATTCATTAGCTGAACGTTTTAATCAGTTTATTAAAGGTGCAAATATCAGATATAACGTTCTTCTTTCTAACGGAGAGAACCACAAATCTGTCGATAAATGGGAACAATGGCTGAACAGTGAGTTTGTGTTAAATGAGTTTGGAACGTTTGATTACCATCAAGTACTTAGAAGATTAGGTATTCATAATATGAAGTTAATGCGTTTTCTTGGTAATTGGAAAAAGGCGGTCGCATCTAAAAAACTTGAAGAAATCGACAGTTTGATTATCAAACGTGAAATTGAACTTAAATCAAGAGACCGTGCGAAGCTGAATAATACGAAGAACTATGTCTACAAAGATGAAAACGATTGGGTCGGTTCTGAGAATCTTCATTATCGCTTTAACGATGCGAAAAATATAATGATGGATATTTTTGAGGGGTTGAAACAGGAAGATGCTTAATCCAGGAGAAGATCGGTTAAATTACAGTAAAAAATTAATCCCACCAGAAAGTTACGAATTAGACTTTGCCATGGGGACTACGTTCTCGCTTGACCTAGAGGCATTAGTAGGTGTGCCACTAGCTTTAAGCTTATCGTCAGAATTAGATGATTTTAGCGATGAAAATCCGTACTATATGTTAGAAGCATTACGTAAAAGCGCAGATAAGTTTGCGATCTTTTGTGAAGGTGGTCAGATCCAAGTGCCGCAAAATGCGAACTCAATCTTCTCTTTAATGGAAAACAGTGTATTCGAAGTCATGCTTCCAAATAACAAATCGTTTCATCCTAAAGTATGGCTGATTAAGTATGTAAATTCTGAAGGTGAGTCTTTATTTCGGTTAATCGTCCTATCAAGAAATCTAACCTTTGATCGAAGCTGGGATGTGGCTGTGAATCTTGAAGGGAAGCTCACTAAACAGAAATGGGATAAAAACAAACCATTAATAGATTTCTTCAATTATATTAATACGCATTCAAATCCGGATAAAAGTACGAAAATCCAGTCTCTTTTAAATGAGTTGGAGTATGTCGAGTTTCAGACCGATAAAAACTATCCTGACTTTGAATTCATGCCACTCGGGATTAATGGATATGAAGACAAACATTCAAATCTATTTGACACGTATCATGATTTACTAGTTATTTCGCCGTTTTTAACAAATTCCATGCTTCAAAAACTGAATGATAAGTCTTTATCGAATCCATCTAAAACGTTAATTACGAGACGGTCTGAACTAGCAGGCATAGACGAGGAACTGTTTGAGGAATTTGATATATATGTTTTAAAAGACTTGGTCGTAGAAGGAGAAGGCTCATTAAGTGAGGAACAAGAAGAGCTAGAACAATCACAGTTTCAAGACATTCATGCCAAATTTTATGCACGCTCAAAGTATACGTGGCATGAATTTTATATTGGGTCTGCGAACCTAACGAATAGTGCTTATTACGGGAACGTTGAGTTTCTATTAAAGCTTCAATATCGCAAAAGAGGTTTCCGTATTCAGGAATTAATCGAGGACATCATTGGTGAAGATGAACTGGAATCTCCTTTCGAAAAAGCAGTCAAACCTGACCAAGCAGACGAAACAGAAATGGATCTAACTGAAGAGTTAGAACGAAAGATAAAAGAGTTAACTCGCGTAGAACGAAGAGCTTCAATTGTTGAGCATGATGATGGATATGAACTGAAACTAACTTTTGATTCATTGCCAGAAGATGTGACATTTAAAATTGGCTCAATCAATAGTAAGAAGGATGTGCCATTAGAGCATGAAGTGAGTATGGAGAACCTTAGTTTACTCGAGCTAAGTCAGTTCTTTCGTGTAACGGCTATGGTGGAAGATAAGGAAGTTAAAAGAATCATTAAGATACCGATTGAGGGGCTTCCAGATGATCGAGTCAAAGCCATCTTTAAATCAATTATTCAAGATAAATATACATTCTTAAAATACGTTGCCTTCTTACTCGATGATGAATTCCTCTTATCTATGATTGAAGAGATGGAAAGAAAGCGAAGCGGGAAAGGAAGATGGGATGATGCCTACTCGGATTATCCAGTCATCTATGAAAACATGCTAAAAACGTCTTCTAGAACTCCAGAAAAACTCGATGATATTCAAAAGGTTATGGAATATATCAATGACAATGACGTCATTCCAGAAGAATTTGAAACATTATACCGAACATTCCTTAAATCAGTTAAAAGGGTGAAAAAGTGATGGATCTAAAGCGTAAAGAAGCGGAAATATTAGATGGTTTAATGGATTTTCAAAGGGCCACAGTTGAGCGTGTTTTTGACTTGTTTAAATCTGACTATTCTAGAGTACTTGTCGCAGACGAAGTAGGGCTTGGAAAGACATTAGTGGCAAGAGGAGTAGTCGCAAAAACGGCTCGTTATTATAAAGAAGATTTAGATGATGATTTATTTAAAGTCGTTTACGTCTGTTCCAATCAAAGCATTGCGGGTCAGAACCTGCAAAAGTTAAAGATTGACGAGAACGTCACCCTAGAATCAATGGAAGATACAAGATTATCCATGCAGCATTTAAAAATCTTTGAACAGCAATTTGAGAAAGATCAATCTTATATACAATTAATTCCTTTAACCCCTCACACATCCTTTAAGATGACAGGTGGCGGGGGAAGTGTGCGCGAGCGAGCATTATTATTTGCGATATTGAAATGGTATAAGCCTATCGAAGAGCATTTAAACGAGATTGATTTACTGCTTGAATATACGGCCACTAAAAGCTGGAATCAGTGGGCTAAAAACTTCTATGAACAAAAGGTTCAAGAATGTGATGAACTAAGTGATGGCAAGTATTTAAAAACAATTCTTTCTAAAGTAGACCATTACTTTCATGAACATCCTGAAATTTTAACAATGATTAACCAAGTGGCAAACGACATTAAAGAATCAGGCTCAACCAAAAACATCAATAACACTTTAAGGCTCATACATAAGTTGCGGAAGATGATGGCTGAAATCAGCGTTGATTTAATGGATCCAGATTTAGTCATCATGGATGAATTTCAACGGTTTCCTGAACTCATTCGGTCGGATGAAGACAATGAAACGGCACTATTAGCGAATAAATTCTTTAATTCGGAAAAGCAGGATCAGCAAGACATCAAAATTCTATTACTCTCTGCGACACCTTATAAATTGTATTCAACCTTAGAAGAAATCTCTGAAAATGAACAGGATGTTCACTACCGTGAATTTATGCAGTTAGTCGAATTCTTGTTTGAACATCACCCTGATGAACTGAAGCATTTCAAGGAAGTCTGGAACAATTACTCGGTGTCTTTAAGACAATTAGAACTTGAAGACTTCGCGATGGTCTCAGCGTTGAAAAAGGAAGCGGAAGACAAACTTTATAAAGGAATCGCAAGAACGGAAAGAATGTCGGTCCCCAATTCAGATGACTTAATAGATATTAAGCAAAATCACTTTCTTGATATTTCAGAGGGTGATATTCTCTCGTTTATTGAAATGGATCAGATGCTGAATCAAACTGACTTAAAACAAAACTTGCCGATTGATTATGTGAAGTCTTCTCCATTTTTAATGTCATATATGGAGAATTATAAAATTAAGAAGAATCTATTAAACTATTTTAAAGAAAACAAACAAGAATTAAATATCGCGAATAAGCCTAATTTGTGGTTGAAACGTAATCAAATCAAAAAGTATAAAAAACTTCCTGAAACTAATGCAAAACTGAAGGGATTGCGTGATTTGGCATTTGAAGATGAAGCACATAAGTTACTTTGGCTTCCGCCTTCACTGCCATATTATGAACCACAAGGGCCATACAAACATGCGAAAAACTTCTCTAAAATCTTGGTGTTCTCAGCGTGGGAAATGGTGCCTCGTGCTATCGCGACATTATTATCCTATGAATCAGAGCGTCTATCAATTGGAGAATTAATTAAACGAACGCCGAAAAATAAGAAAGAGAACAGAAGTTATTTTGCGAAAAATAGGTTTCCTAACCCAAGGATTAAGTTTGCGATTAAAGATGATGAGCCAGCTAACATGAATCATTTATGTTTGGCTTATCCGTCTGTTACTTTAATGAACTTATTTGATCCTATTGATGCGTTAAATCAACAGTTATCTTTATCAGAAATTAAAGATAAAGTACGTAACGACATAAAAGACTTATTAGACCAATTAGAAATGCCAGTCATTGAGGATTCTAACAGACAAGATGAACGCTGGTATTACCTCGCACCTATGTTATTAGATTTGGATAACGAAAAGGTTAATGATTGGATTAGATCTGATGAATTTCTATCGACGTTAAGCTTAGAGGATGATTCTCAAGATGAAGCTCAAATTAAGAGTGATAAGTTAGTGTTCATTAAACACTTTGAGAAATTAAAAGACTATTATCTGAATGGGATTCCTGTTCTTGGAAGAAAGCCTGATGATTTAGTAGAAGTGTTAACAGATATGGTACTTGGATCACCGACAATTTCAGCTCTAAGAATGTTTAATCATGTGAATTCAGCGACATTAGGTTATGCCGTCCAAATTGGCAAGTCCATTATAGATCGTTTCAACACCCAAGAAGCAACAGCCGTTGTTGAATTAGAATACGGTAGCCGAAAAGTTCACTGGAAAAGCATCTTAAAATACAGCATCGACGGTAATATTCAAGCCATGATGGATGAATATAGACATATGCTCCTTGAAGAAGGTGGACTTAAAAATGTTGAAATTCATCAGCAAAATCTAGAAGTAACCAAAAAAATGGTTAAAGGCTTAAATGCCCACTCGGCTAGCTATAATGTGGATACGTATCAAGGGTTCAAACAACGAGCCAAAGGCAAGTCAAAAGAACAAGATAGCATGAAAATGCGGACCAATTTTGCTGTAGGATTCTTAAATGTTAAATCTCAAGAATCCAGCGATCAGAGAAAGGATAGTATAAGACTAGCATTTAATTCACCATTCAGACCATTCGTTCTAGCAACAACCTCAATTGGACAAGAAGGACTAGATTTCCATTACTATTGCCGAAAGATCGTTCACTGGAATTTACCGTCTAATCCAATTGATATTGAACAACGAGAAGGTAGAATTAACAGGTATAAAGGACTTGTTATTAGACAAAACATTGCAGAAAAATATAAAGACTTAGAATTTCAATCAGACGCATGGAAAGAAATGTTCGATGAAGCTAACACTCAAGAACGTAATCAAATGACAAGTGAACTTGTCCCATATTGGTGCCTACCTAATCATGAAGGTATCAAAATCGAACGCCATGTTCCCATGTATCCGATGAGTAAAGACGGCGCGAAGTATGAACGCTTAATAAAAATATTGACCTTATATAGATTAAGCTTAGGTCAATCGAGGCAAGAAGAGTTATTGGAATATCTGTTTGAGAATCAAGTGGATGAAGAGAAGTTGAAAGATTTGTTTATTAATTTGAGTCCGTATTATAAAAGGGCAATATTTTAAGTTTAATAAGAAAAAGGTCAAATATTATGGTTCAACTGTGAAATAAAAAGGGGGGAGAAACATTTGGTTATACTTGAATGGGTAAATGCAAATGGTTGGATAATGACTGTAATAGCACTACTTGCAGGTGCTTTCTTAACTAAAAGAAGAGAGTTATATCTTAAATTAGCGGAAAAGAAAGGAGAGCATTATTCCAAGTATTTTGATATTTTATATGCACCTCAATTTAATGATAGACTTTATTATTATCAAAAAACTAACATTGTATTATATGGTTCAAGAGAAGTATTAGAAAAACTCGCTGTCTGTGAGAAAAACGGAATAAGTATAACGGATCAAAAAAGAAATCTAGAATTTTATGAATTAATATATGAGATGAAGAAAGACATTGAAAAGCCTAGACTTACTTTATCTTTATTTAAAAGAATTTTTCATAAGAATAATTTAGAAGAAAACGTGAAAGACATTTTATTTGATTATAAAAAGAAGTCAAATTAAATATGATTTTGGTGGAACACACCATGCTGCATATAGAGTTTTCAGGTTTTGTATTTTTTTGACAAAATGGTACTTCCATGTTTCTAATATCATTTTAAGAGTTTAAAAGTTATAAAACATTATTAAATATTTAGTGAGGGTTAAATATGATAGTATACGAAGCTAGTAAAGAAGAGTTTCTTACACATGTTGATAAAGATGAACTTGTTTCACACATCCTAGACCAGTTTGAATTAAAACTAGGAAGAACTAGTGAGTCTGAGATACGTTCATGGGATAACTCAATGCTACATATGTACCGAGTTCTAAATGATCAATCTATTCCCAATGATGCTGGTGTGGCAATAGAATTTAAGATTCCTTACACATCAAAACGTGTAGATTTCCTTTTGTCTGGTCATGATGGTGACAATGATTCAGTTGTTATTGTAGAGTTGAAACAATGGTCTGAGGTTGAAAAGGTTGAAGGGAAGGAAGCGATTGTTAAGACTGCAATTAACCGAGGCTTTCGTGAGGTAACACATCCTTCTTATCAAGCTTGGTCTTATGCTGTCTTGATTGAAGATTATAATGAAAATGTTCAAGATCAATACATCCAGCTTAAGCCTTGTTCGTATTTACATAATTATCGCAAGCAACAAGATGACCCTTTAACAGACGATTATTATGAATACTATTTGAATTTGGCTCCTGTTTACGCTAAAGGTGACGTAGAAAAATTAAGGAACTTTATTAAGAAGTATATTAAGCATGGAGACAATAAAGAAATCCTATATCAAATTGAACAAGGAAAAATTAGACCTTCCAAATCACTACAAGACTCTTTAGCAAGCATGCTTAAAGGTAATCAAGAGTTTGTTATGATTGATGAACAAAAGGTTTTCTATGAAACAGCTTTAGAACTTGCTGAAAGAGCAGTAAAGACTGATACGAAACAAGTGATGATTGTTGAAGGTGGCCCTGGGACTGGTAAATCTGTCTTAGCTATAAATCTCTTGGTTGCTTTAACCAATCAATCATTGACATGTCAGTATGTAACGAAAAATTCTGCACCTAGAAGTGTATATTCGACTAAACTTAAAGGTGACTTCAAGAAAACTCGAATTGATAATTTGTTTAAAGGGTCAGGAAGTTATACAGATACCGAGGAGAATGAACTAGATATTTTAGTTGTTGATGAGGCCCATCGATTAAACGAGAAGTCTGGTATGTTTCAAAATATGGGTGAAAACCAAGTAAAAGAAGTGATACACACTGCAAAATTGTCTGTGTTCTTTATTGATGAAAATCAACGTGTCACCTTAAAAGATGTTGGAAATGTTGACATGATTAAGAAATTTGCAAATGAATATGGTGCCGAAATTACTTATGGTGAATTAGCATCACAATTTAGATGTGATGGTTCTGATGGGTATATTGCTTGGCTAGAAGATGTTTTGCAAATTAGAGAAACAGCAAATGCCAATGATATGGGTTTAGATTATAACTTTAAAGTTTTTTCAGATCCACATGAAATGAAGCGAGAAATTCTTGAGAAAAATAAAATTAATAACAAATCTAGAATCGTCTCAGGATATTGCTGGGAGTGGCCAAAAGATAATCGTTCAAAATCTGAGTATCATGATATTAGAATTGAAGAATATGATTTTGGCATGAGTTGGAACTTAGATAACACATCTACTTGGGCTATAGATGAAGAGTCCATTCATGAAGCGGGTTGTATTCATACCTGCCAAGGCTTGGAATTTGACTATGTGGGAGTCATAATTGGTGATGACTTGAGATTTGAAAATGGAGAAGTTATCACTGATCACACCAAAAGAGCTAAGTCGGATCAGTCATTAAGAGGGATTAAGAAGATGTTGAAAGAAGAACCTGAAAAGGCAGAAAAAGTAGCAGATCAAATTATCCGTAACACTTATCGAACACTGATGACTAGAGGACAAAAAGGGTGTTATGTATATTGTACTGACAAGCTGTTAGAAGGTTATTTAAAGACTAGATTAAACCGAGTAAAGTATTATAAAGAGGTTAATCATGGAGATGAACTGGTTGCTGAAGAAAAAGGTAATTATGATAGTTAATATATTATTAACAATTAAGAAAGGACGTTTTACATTGGAAGATAAAAAGACAATAAAAGGTTATGAAGGTCACTATTCCATAACTCAATCTGGTAAAATTTATTCACACAAAAGAAAAAGAACTATGAAAAGATGTGGTGATGAATATGGTTTCCATATAGTGAAACTATCTAAAAATGGTGAAGCTACTAATCATAATGTTTTTGAATTATGGAAGAAGCATTATCCTGAGCTTAATGAAAGTGAATTTAAAGGTGCAAGAGAGGCTATTTATTGATAATTTTTACACTTAACTCAAACATAAGCTATGAAAAAAAGCTCCCTAAAATTTTAAATAAGGGAGCTTTACAGCATTATACAACTATATTCTTTAGTTTCCCAATCCCTGTAATCTCAAGCTCAACTGTATCCCCAGGCTCGAGCCACTTACCTTCTGTTCCTAATTCCAAGATGCAACCAGTTCCAACCGTTCCAGATCCGATAATATCTCCTGGATAAAGCGTGACGCCATCTGAAGCTCTTTCGATCATGTCACCAAAGGTATAATGGATGTCTTTGAAGTTTCCTTTTGATAGCTGAGCACCATTCACTCTTGCGACCATGTCTAAGTTATATCGATCACCTAGTTTATATGGTTCTAGTTCATCTTTAGTTACGATATATGGACCAATCGTTGTAGTAAAATCTTTTCCTTTTGCAGGGCCTAAGCCGACTTTCATTTCTTTAGCCTGCAGGTCTCTTGCTGACCAGTCATTAAGAATTGTGTATCCAAAAATATAACTTTCTGCTTCACTTGTTTTAATGTTTTTGCCTTCTTTTCCAATGACACAAGCCATTTCTAACTCATAGTCTAAAGCCACACATTTTGGTGGTCGCTCTATGTGGGCCTGATGCCCTGATACGACTAGATGATTGGTGAAGTAAAAAGCCGGAATTTCATACCATGCTTCTGCCACTTCCATTCCAATTTGTTTAGCTGCGTTGACGATATGTTCTTCAAATGCCATGAAGTCTCTAATACTTGGTGGATTCGGTAAAGGGGCTAATAGATTGACCTCTTCTAGAGAATACGATTTGTCTAGTTCGTTCATCTTTAGTTGAGACATATATTGATCATGGTTTTGTATGAACTCTAGCATCGTTCTAGGGTAATCCGGGCCTAAAGGATACACATGTACCTCATCCGTGATGCCGTATTGAGTGTTTCCTTGTGGGTCTTGAAAGGTCACAAACTTCATCTTTTTCACCTCTATTCTAAATTTTAAGCTGTTGTCGCTTTAATCGAATTCAAGTAATTTTGACCGCTTTCATTGAGCTTGACTTTTCGTCTCCAGATACCACTTTCATGCAAGTAACCTTGTCGGATAAATTTTGATAGAATGACAGATACCTTTAATGAGTCGTATTCGTTCGTTTGAATAAACGTTTTGAAGTTGTCTGTGCCTTTTTCAATTTCTTTCAAGAACATAACGTCTTCGCGAGATAGTTGAGCGACTGTGTCGTATGTTTCGTCGTGTTTAACTAGTTTTTGTCCAGCTTCTGAAATGTAGAATGTGTAGAAGCCAGGGCCTGAGTATTTTTTACGGTAAATAATTTTGTTCTGATCGAGTTTTTCTATAATTTTATTACTGACAGCTGAATCAACTCCTAACATGTCACTCACCTCTGCCATGGTGTTATAACCATTCGCAATGAGGGTTAACACTTCTAATTCTTTCTCATCTAGTTGGTAAGTAGTCGTGTGATTGCCGTTATTTTGCCAATCGGACTGCCCATAATAATTTGGAGTGGTTAATAAGCTCACGATCACGGTTGCGAGTATGGTGGTAATTAATCCAACGACACCAATATGAGTATATTGAGATAGCACGAAGATATTTGTGAGTTCTAAGATGGTGAAGAGTGTTGTTAGACCAATACCGACGACAGCACCTGTAAAGGCACCTGCCATTGTGGTTCGCTTCCACCAAATTCCTAGTAAAACTAAGACAGAAGGTGGGCCAAGCCATGCGGTTGAAAAGGCGAATAGAAATAGTGGACCACCCGGGTAAAAGCAAAGTACCCAAACAAGTAGGCCTAACACCATCGTAATAATTTTAGAAGGAACAGTTAATTCTTTTGGTGTGGCATTCGGTCTGTAGTACTTTTGATAAATATCACGAGTTGCTGTACTTGATGCGCCAATTAGGGATGTTGTTGATGTTGAGATTGAAGCTGCTAAAGCACCTAGTAACGCGAAAGCGGCTATCGCAATTGGAAGTCCTTTTAAGACAACCCCAAAGGCGGACATTGGACTTACATCTCCATTAGGTGCGAACGTGTCCGCAAATGCTGTACCTGCATAAAGCCCTGATAAGGTTAAGATTAAGTATGGACCAACTGCTAAAATAATGGCTGCATAGACGAATGACTTTTTAGCTGTTGATTCACTTCTGGTTGATGATACACGTAACCAGTAATAATTGTTCCCCCAAACAAGGAAACACGCGAATAATATAATAAACGTTAATAAACTAGGATATTGAAGTGAGAATAATGGAAGACTACCATTTGTAATTCCAGAGGTTAAATAACTTAAGTCACCTGGCCAGTTATTGCTGATGAAACTGAACCCACCGTAGTTGGTCATTAACCCGATCAACATCGCAGGGAGGGCGACAAGGCCAATACACATCTGAATAAAGTCTGTCATCGAGATTGCCCAGAAACCACCTACATAAGTGAAAATTAAAAACATGAGGAAGATGGCACTTAACGTGGCGATGAGTGACCAGCCTGTAAAGCCTGTTGTAACTAATGCCATGGATAGAACGTTGTTTGCCATAATACCTAACAACCCGAAAATACTAGATAGCGTAATAAGTATTCTAGTTTTGGAATCGAACCGCATCTCTAGCCATTCTGGTAAAGTATGAGCCCCTGATCTACGGATATATGGGGCAAAAAGCAGGCCATAGAGTGCTAGGCCACCAAATAGGTAAGCCATCCCAAAACCATAGGATCCCCAAAAGCCACTTTGAATCGCTAATCCTGGTCCGAGTGTAATAATGGTACCGGCGAACCCAATCGCCGCAACTCCGAAAATATTATTTAGAACACCAACTTCACGTCCTGCGATAAAGTAATCATTTGAACCTGACACCCATTTCTTTGTGATCCATCCACAGACGACTAAGACGATAGTAAATAGGATAAAGATAATGGAGAAAAAGCCATTAAACCCCATGTTAATCCTCCTTTATAATGGCAACAGGCCTTGCCCAACCTGCACTAGCGCCTTTGACTTTAACTGGGAAGACGGCGACATCAAATCCATAGCTCTGAGGTAATTGTTCTAAGTTTGCAAGTTTCTCAATCTGACAATACTCTTGGTCTTTTCCGACATAATGGGCTGCCCAAAGTACGTCATCTCTTGGATTGCTTTTATAGTCTTGTACTTGGAGGTTTAGTGGGATATCCCATCCCCAGCCATCAGTCCCCATTACCTTGATGCCTTGGTCAATGAGCCATCTAGTAGCATCGGCTGAAACACCAGCATGTTTAAAGGCGTAATGTTCTTCGTACAGCTTTTTATCCGCATCGGTTCTGACTAAGACGATGTCATAAGGTTGAAGCTCGTAATTCATCTCTTCTAATTTTTCTTGTAGATCCTCTGTTTGAATCTCATATCCTTCTGGTTTATCACTAAAATCGAATAGCACACCATTACCATAGAACCATTCTAGTGGCATTTCATCGATGGTTCTGGCGCGTTCGCCTTCTGAGGTTGGCCAGTAGTGCCATGGTGCATCGACGTGTGTGCCTGTGTGAGTGGTGAGTGTGACTTGCTCGTTTGCCCATGCTTTACTCTCAGGAAAGTCTGATGGCTCAAGGCCAAGAAGATTCGCAGCTTGTACAGCCCCTTCTTCGTGCTTCATGTACTCAATCTTAGGTGGCATTGGTTCTTTAACGTCATTGTCTAGTGGTGAGCTCAAGTCTATGATGCGAAAGTTTCGATCGTTCATGTGTATTCCCCTTTCAATTTAAAAAAATAATGTCTTTTACTCTATTAGTATTAGACAAGCTAGGTAATCATGAATTTTTTAATATACGGCGTTGACGTGCATAAACTATTACACCATGACTTCAAAGGAGAACTGCCTACAATGTATGAGATCGTTGCGATGACTCAAGGGGATGTGACGGGGGATGGGATTTCAGACACTGTGTATGTGATGGGGTTTAGGGAGTCTGATGTGTCGATTATTCGAAAGATGTCGCTGGTGATCAATGACGGAGCGACCAATCTGCTTACGAATATATATTTAGAAGAAGATATGGGTTATGACCCTGGTTTGTTTTTGGGTGATTTCACCGGTGATGGCGTGAGTGATATTTTCTTAAACATACCATCTGGTGGAAGTGGGGCGACGAGCTATAATTATATTTATTCGTTTGTGAACCAACAGGCTCGTTTGCTGTTTGACTCGAATGTTTACAATGCGGAGTACTCATATACTGTGACCTACCAAGATGATTACAAGGTCGAAGTGGTCAGTGAGAAAAACCAAGCACGATACATGATTGATTTATCTTTGCGAGATTCAGAGTATTTAAATGAAATCTATTATGAGGATGGGACGTTGAAAGAGCCAATTACGGGGTGGGTGGATCCGGTTAGTGGCTTATATCCCATTGGGTATAGTTCCAGAAGTCCGGTATATTTATTATTAGCCTACCAACAAATCGCAGGAAGATATCACGCTGATTCAATAGGTTATGTCCAAAATAGACTGAAGTGGGATGGAGAGTCGTTTGTATTGGACTTTCAATATGTGGGGATTTTTGGTTCGCAAATAGATTAATGGAAAATTCTTCTGTACAAATCTTTCCATCTTCGTTATAATAATTATGATTGAATAATCAATCATTCGTAAAAGGATGTGAAATAAATGCCGTTATCAGAAGAACAAAAAGTCAATATGATGAAAAGACGAGAGAAAATTATGGAAGTTGCAACGGACCTGTTCGCAACTGAAGGGTATGAGGGAACGACGATTAAAAAGGTATCGGAGGCTGCGAATATTAGTTATGGCAGTGTGTTTACATATTTTAAAGATAAAGAAGAGCTTTTTTATAAAGTAATCACTGAGCCGCTCACGGATTTATCGAATGATTTATTTAATTTTAATCCAGATGCAGATGATCCGATTACGGAACTAGAAAAGATGATTGAGAAACATATTAAGATCTTTGCGGGGATGAATACGTATTTAACGTTAGTTGTCTTGATTGTAGGGCAGCACACGCGTTTTCCTAGTGTTTTCGAAGAGTTAGATCAGTTTCATAGTCAGCTATTAGAGAGAATCAGCCAGCTTGTCGAAAATGGTCAAAACAAAGGCTTGTTAGTCGAACAAGATTCGTTTAAAGTTGCAACGTTATACACAAGTTTACTAATCGGCATTCGTTTGAATACGACTGATTCACGTTTTAGTGAGCTGTGGGGGAGTTACGTTTCATCAGTCTTAAATCTTTTTGGACCTATTTACAAATAGGTTCTCTTTTTTACATTACAAACGATTGATTAATCAATCATTGGTGGGGTGGAGTATGAGGTTCAAATCGTTTGATCAGACGATTCAAATTCGATTAGCTTTAATGTTTATGTCGACGACGTCCATGATGGCCGTCATGCCGTATTTAATCATCTACTTTTCTAAGCAAGTTGGAAGCTTGATCACAGGGGTCCTATTTCTCATCGTGATGATCTCGAATGTTCTTGGATCGGTTTTGGGTGGTTCATGGTCAGACAAAACAGGCCGGAAAAGGATTATTCTTTTGGCAGAGCTGATTATTTTTCTTGGGTATATGGGCGTTGCTTTTTCTAATTCGGTATGGGGAGTTTATCCTTATATCTCGTTCTTATTTTTTGTGCTTATACAGTTTAGCCACGGAATGGTGAATCCAGTGTATCAGGCACTCATTATTGATGTGAGTTCCCCGCTTGAGAGGAAGGCGATTTACACGTATTCCTATTGGCTTCGTAATATCGGAATTGCGATTGGCAGTATGGTCGGTGCCTTTTTATTCTTCCATTATTTGTTTTACTTGTTTTTAGGTGTTGCGGCGGCGACGTTACTTTCATTTTTCATTACCTTATTTTTTATAAAGGAGACTTATGTTCCAGATCAAGACTATGTGAATGAACATAAAGGTAGGCGCTTTAAACTGCTTAAATCATATACGAACATGCTAGGGCATAGAATGTTTGTGGTGTTTTCTTTCGCAAGTCTTCTGATTATTTCAGTTGAAGAGCAGTTAACCAATTACATCGGGGTGCGCCTTGCGAATGAGTTTCCTGAACCTATTCAATTTGTGCCCTTTCTTCCGCTTGAAGTTGATGGCGTTAACTTACTAGGTATTCTAAAATCAGAAAACACAATTCTCGTTGTGTGCTTGACTATGATATTGACAGGACTGTTGCGTAAACGTCATGATCAATCGGTTTTATTAGTGGGATTGGTCTTGTTTTTCATAGGATATACCGTAATTAGTATTAGTCAGTCGCCAGTCGTTTTGATCGTTGCGATGTTGTTTGCATCAATTGGGGAGATTATGTATATTCCTGTTTCTCAGGCGATGTTAGCTAATATGGTGCCGGATCATGCCCGTAGTACGTATATGGCGGTGTATTCGATTGCCATCATGATTGGCGTTAGTTCTGCGGGGATTTTTATGATTATAAGCAGCTGGGTACCGCCGATTGTTTTAACGGGATTAATAGCGTTAATGGGAGTCGTAAGCATTCATTTATTTTATCGTTTGGGTCATAATATGAGTCGTGAAGGGAATTAAGCATCATGTTTACTCTTATACCTCTATGATAGGTGAAATGAAAAGTAGGGTTTCATATTATGACTTTTGGGTCTTGTACACTTAATTTAATGGCAAAGCTATTCCTGCAAAACGGTGGGCATAAAACAATCAGTTCTAACTGACTTTAATTGCCTAAAATCGGAAAGCCCATCGCTCCTATTTTTTGCTCACCAATATTCCTCCTATTTTTGAAGGTATTTTCTGAAAGTTTATCAGAGGTGAAGAGTTATGGACAATTATTAGGCCAGGCTTAAGAGTGTTATATTAATGTTTGATTTTGTTTGATAGGTTTAAAGGTTATTATTCTTTCTGCACTCATAAATTTGTGTTAGTATAATGGTCTTATAAATTTTTTGTCTTGGGGTGATTGAATGAACAATTGTGTTATTCCAGCTCTACGCAATATGAAAGATTTTGAGAAAGTTCTTAAGACTGATCATGAATTAATTATTTTCCTTGAGACGCGATTATCTCAAGTCGAAAATATTGTTAAGTATGCTAAAAAGTATAAGAAAAAAGTTATTATGCATGCGGATTTAATTCAAGGTTTAAAAGGTGATGAATACGGTCTTGAGTATTTAGTTCATAATGTGAAGATAGATGGAATTATATCTACTAAAGCAAATGCAGTATCCTTTGCTAAAAAACGTAATATTATCGGGATTCAGCGGTTATTTGCGTTAGATAGTCATGCGCTCGATCACAATCTGAATGTATGTAAGAAGATACAACCGGATTATATAGAAGTTTTGCCTGGTATTGTTCCAGGTGTGATGAAGGAAATTAATGAGAAAACAGGGATTAAAGTGATCGCTGGTGGTCTGATTCGAACAGATGATGATGTTGACAACGCAGTTAAAAATGGTGCTTATGCGGTAACCACTTCTAATAGAGAGCTTTGGTAATTTATGAGATTTTAAAATACCTGGGAATTATAAAAAGTATTCATAAAATTGACAACGCTTTCAAAACAATTTATACTATTTATAAAGTTAATATTTTGTGAAGAGATTGGAGACACATTTAAATTCTTTGGGATGCCAAAGTTATTTTAATGTGTCTTTTTTTAATCTTTAAACCTTAAGGTAACTGCACTAAGGAGGTGTATCTATTTAGGTTACTATTAGTTATTTGTTCTAAGATTATTAAATTTTAGGGGGAGATTAAATGAGTAAATTTAAGAAACCAAGTATATTGTTAGTCATTTCTTTATTGATTGTTTTTATTGGAAGTTTTATAGCTTATCTGTTTAATAGTTCAAACGGGGATGTAGATGTATCCCGAATTTATTTTGAAACTGAAAGAGGCGAGCTTTCTGGATTACTATATAAGCCAGATGGAGCAGACGATGAAGCTAAGCCTACACTTGTAACAACTCATGGATATTTAAACTCTGCTGAAATGCAGGATGCTCAAGCTATCGAAATGTCCAAAAGAGGTTATGTTGTTTTAGCGTTAGACCAATATGATCATGGTCATTCAACAGGAACGATGGAGAAACCTGTTCCATTCTTTTCCTTCTGGCCAAATGCTATACATGATGCTGTACAATACATGTACGAACAAGATTATGTATTAAAAGATGAAGAGGGTAACGGTATTATTGCTGTTTCTGGCCACTCTATGGGTGGTTTCTCTTCCACACATGCCGTTATGTTAGATGAAATGCAGTATGAAGAGACTGGTATACGTAAGATTTATGCGTCCTTGACCATGGGTTCAGATTATCAGTGGTTAAACGCTATGGACTATACGGATAAAGAAATCAATAGCTTTTACGGACCACGCACATCTGGAAAAGTTGCAGGGCAGTATGATGAATTTTTCTTTGATGCAAAAGCAGCTACTAGTGGAAAAACCGTTGTGAAAAAAGATTATGTTAGTACAAAAGAAGGTAAAGGGTTTTTAGGTAATCCAGAAAATCCTGAGGCCGGTAAGGTTTACGAAGTTGATGGCGGAGAAAGAATTATTTATCAGCCCAATGAAATACATCCTTGGAATCATTTCTCAAAAGAATCAACAGGTTATGCAATAGACTTCTACGATATGGCGTTTGCTGACTTTAGTGATCGGGTTCAAATCGGTGAAGATGGTCAGACGTGGATGTTTAAGGAGTATGCATCATTTATTGCTTTAATTGGCTTCTTTATGTTGTTTATTCCAGTCATCTTATTATTATCAAAGCTACCATTCTTCAGAAACATTTTTACAACGAAGCCAGCTCCATTACCTGAGCCTAAGACTGATGGTGGGAAGCTTGCTAACTATATAATTATCATTCTAGGTGCCCTATTCCCAGCACTGTTTTTCTCAGCTTTATATGGGCAAGATTTCTATGGAATGCGTTTATTAAGGCAAATCAGTATGATCACGATTTCTTTCTCTGGTCTGGCATTGATTTATTCGCTAGTGAAAAATGTTGATAAACGTATTAAAACAGGTTCGGCTGTCATGGTAGTTTTAGGTGTAGTTCAGTACATTTTCTTAAGAAGTCAGAGTGATTTTATTAAAGTCTCTGAATTCTTTGGAGGACCTACAGTTAATCCAATTGTCTACTGGGCAATTAACGTGGCGCTAGTTATTTTAATGGTTATGGTCGCTCATCACTTTGTATCTAAGAAGCCTGAAAGTGCGACGGTTGAAAACTATGGTATCAAAGCTAGCTTCAAAACAATCATTTCTGCTTTAGTTACTGCAATAGTAGCAGTTGTGGTTGGTTATGCTGTTCTTTACTTAATCGATGCTATATTTAAAGTTGATTTCCGTTTATGGACGTTTGCAGTTAAGACTTTTGAAGGTCAACATGTCTTAGCTTTACTAAAATATGCACCACTATTCTTTATTTACTTCTTTATTGTCGGTATTTCAGTCAATGTTAATACCGCAAGTGAGAAGTATGATGGTATAAAGGGCTACATTATTGCGATTTTACACTTCATTGGAGGTTTAGTGCTATATCTTGTCTATCATTATGGATTATTATTTATGAATGGTACGGCAGGTTACTCAGGTGAATCACTATCTTCTATTCTAGTAATTGGTCTTGTACCAGTTTTATTAATCGCAGCTATCTTTAACCGTTATCTATTCAGAAAAACAGGTAATGTTTATGTTGGTGCATTCTTAAACACTATTCTTATGACGATGATTACGGTTGCAAATACTGCATTGTATACGATTTTATAATTTATTCTGGCGAAATAACTGCTCACAGCATATGACACTTGAGAAATAAGGGAGGAATTTCGATTGGAACAATATATTCTAGCACTCGACCAAGGTACCACTAGCTCAAGAGCGATCTTATTTAACAAAAACGGTGAGATTGTCGACATAGCACAACAAGAATTCGAGCAGTTTTTCCCTAAGCCAGGTTGGGTAGAGCATGATGCGAATGAAATTTGGAATTCAATTACGAATTGTATGGCAGAAGTAATTCGGAAGGCAGAGATTGTTCCTTCTCAAATAGCAAGTATCGGCATTACCAATCAGAGAGAGACAACAGTCGTTTGGGACAGACGTACGGGTAATCCGATTTATAGAGCAATCGTTTGGCAATCAAGGCAAACGGAGGATATCTGTCATGACCTTAGAGAACAAGGTTATCAAGATCTTTTCAATAGAAAGACTGGGTTATTACTAGATCCATATTTTTCAGGTACTAAAGTTAAATGGATTTTAGATCATGTAGATGGAGCTCGTGAAAAAGCCGGAAATGGAGACTTACTATTTGGAACGATTGATTCTTGGCTCGTTTATAAATTGACTGGTGGAGAACAGCATGTGACAGACTACTCTAATGCTTCCAGAACGTTAATGTTTAATATTTATGATTTGGATTGGGATGACGAGTTGTTAGATATATTGTCTGTTCCTAGAAATATGTTGCCTGAAGTACGGCAGTCTTCTGAAGTATATGGGCATACGGTCGATTATCATTTCTTTGGCTATAGTGTTCCTATTTCTGGAATAGCTGGAGATCAACAAGCAGCACTATTTGGTCAGGCTTGTTTTGAAAAAGGTATGGTAAAGAACACATATGGTACAGGTTGTTTCATGTTAATGAACACGGGTGACGAAGTCGTTCAGTCTAAACATGGTTTACTAACAACATTAGCCTGGGGAATAAATGGTAAAGTTGAATATGCACTTGAAGGAAGCATTTTTGTGGCAGGTTCAGCTATTCAATGGTTGCGTGACGGTATGCGAATGATAAATCAGACATCTGATAGTGAGGGTTATGCGACGAGAATTGAATCGACAGAAGGTGTTTATTTTGTTCCGGCTTTTGTGGGCTTAGGAACACCATATTGGGATAGTGATGCTAGAGGTGCTGTGTTTGGATTAACGCGAGGTACAACAAAAGAACATTTTATTCGTGCCACACTCGAATCTTTGGCTTATCAAACTAGAGATGTGATAGATGCGATGGTATCTGACTCTGGTATTGACTTGGAAACGCTTCGTGTTGATGGTGGTGCGGTTAAGAATGATTTCCTCATGCAATTTCAGAGTGATATCTTAGGTGTTCCAGTTGATCGGCCAGTTGTCAATGAAACAACGGCTTTAGGGGCAGCGTTTTTAGCTGGGCTAGCAGTCGGATACTGGAGCGAAAAAGAAGAAATTGCTAAACAATGGAAAGTTAAGCAAACGTTTAGGGAAAAGTTAGCTGAAGAACAACGTGAAATGTTGTATAACGGTTGGCGTAAAGCTGTAAATGCAACACGCGAATTTAAATAATGTTTATTAACTTTAAGCATTTTCCACAATGTGGTATACTAATGATAAGTTAATATTTTGGGACAGAGACTTTGAGAGACCACTGTAATCTATTTCTTGTTAGATAGATTTGCTTTGTGGTCTCTTTTTTTGCTTTTATAAGATTTCGAACTAGAAAGGACCGATTGTATGGAGTTTACAAACTTAAACAGATCTGCCATTAAAAATACTTTTCAAAGTGATTCTTTAGACTTACTTGTTATTGGTGGTGGTATTACAGGTGCTGGTATTGCTTTAGATGCGGCTGATCGAGGGTTAAAAGTTGGTGTTGTGGAAATGCAAGATTTTGCGGCTGGAACTTCGAGTAGATCGACTAAACTTGTTCATGGTGGTTTACGTTATTTAAAGCAATTTGAGATTGGAGTTGTAGCTGAAGTTGGAAAAGAGCGTGAAATTGTTTATGAAAACGGCCCACATGTCACTACACCAGAGTGGATGTTACTTCCGTTTTATAAAGGTGGGAATTTTGGTCCATTTACGACTAATGTTGGGTTAAAAGTCTATGATTTCCTAGCTGGTGTTAAGAAAAGTGAAAGACGAAAAATGTTAAAACCTTATGAAGTGAGTGATATGGAACCACTTTTAAAGTCTGAGGGATTGAAAGGTGGAGGTTACTATGTTGAATATAAAACTGACGATGCTCGTTTAACGTTAGAAGTTATGAAAAAGGCAGTTGAACAAGGTGCCTTAGCACTAAACTATATGAAGGTGACAGACTTAATCTATGAAGGTAATAATGTCAGTGGGGTTATCTGTGAAGACATGATAGATGGTTCTGTACAAAAAATTAAAGCAAGGAAGGTTGTAAATGCAACTGGTCCATGGGTTGATAATTTAAGAGAAATGGATGGATCTAAGAAAGGTAAAACTTTGCAATTAACGAAAGGTATTCATTTAGTGTTTGACAGTCGGCATTTTCCATTAAAACAGGCCGTTTATTTTGATTCACCAGATGGCCGAATGATATTCGCTATTCCGAGAGATGGAAAGGCTTACGTGGGAACAACCGATACAACATATCAAGGGGATATAGCTCAACCTAAAATGACAGTTGACGATTGTAATTATATTATAGAATCTATCAATCACATGTTTCCTGAGGTGAATATTTCATTTGATGATGTTGAATCAAGTTGGGCTGGTATTAGACCTTTAATTCATGAGGAAGGAAAGTCTCCTTCTGAAATATCTAGGAAAGATGAAATTTTTGAGTCGGATTCAGGATTTATTTCCATTGCTGGTGGCAAATTAACAGGTTACCGTAAAATGGCGGAGAATATTGTAGATTTAGTTACAAAACAGCTTTATGAGGAGTTTGGATTAACCTTCCCGAAATCACAAACGAAGCATATTCCAATATCTGGAGGGGATGTTAATGGTTCTAAAGGGTTTGAATCATTTTTACAAGATCGAATTAAAAAAGGAGTTGAATGTGGTTTGGATAAGTCTGTAGCTAGAAAGCTTGTCTATCGTTATGGTACGAATGTCGATGAAGTTTTTAACAATATGAAAAATACTGATACGGACTTAGATCCTGTTGTTTATGCGTGTTTAAGGTATGCTATCGACCATGAGCAGGCGTATAAACCAGTGGACTTTTTTGTAAGACGGACCGGTGCATTATTTTTCGAAATTAATTGGGTGCTTGAACATAAAATGCAAGTATTAGCATTTATGAGAAATGAATTTAATTGGACTCAAGAGCAGACTAATATGTATCAAGAAGAGTTGGAACAATTAATTTATGAAGCCACAAATCCAGTGGCGTAATGAATCTTCGTTTGATTTCATACCTTTAGGGGGATGTTATAAATGGATGAAATTATTGATAAACGGAGGGATTCTAAATGTCTATTACAGTAAAAGAAGTGGCGCAGAAGATTTTAAACCATGAAGATGTGTTTATTTTAGACATTCGTAAAGAAGAAGATTTTAGTGATTGGGCCATTAATGGCAAGAACGTTAGTAGTGTAAACGTTCCATTTAAGAAGTTAGAACAGGATTTTGATGAGGTGAAAGATCAGTTTCCAGCAGATCAGCCGGTTTATGTAGTGTGCGCAAAAGGGATTTCGTCGCAGAAGGCGGTGGACTTTTTACATGAAAAAGGGTTAACGGAAGCAACCTATGTTGAAGGCGGCATGACGGCTTGGAGTGAACATTTAGAGCCGGTTAAAGTAGGGAACCTATCAGATGGCGGTGAGCTGTATCAGTTCATCCGAATCGGGAAAGGCTGCCTGTCATACATGGTCATCGCAAATGGTGAAGCAGCTGTCATTGATCCCGTAAGAATGACCGATACGTTCAAGTCATTTGCGGATGAGAAGAAGGTGTCGATTCAATATGTCTTTGACACCCACCTTCACGCCGATCATATTTCGGGCGGGAGAACGCTCGCAAGTGAAGCGGGTGCTGATTATTATTTTCCGTCTAAAGAGGATGAAGGCGTCTCATTTGAATATAAAGACGTTCAAGACGGAACGACGGTTAAAGTCGGTAATTCTGTTGAGATTTCGGCCTTTTATTCACCAGGCCATACGATCGGAAGCACGAGCTATATCGTTGATGAGCAGTATCTACTCACTGGCGATATCTTATTTATCGAATCGATTGGCCGCCCAGACCTTGCGGGTAAGGCAGATGCATGGGTAAGCGACCTTCGCGATACGCTTTATGAACGGTATAAGAAGCTTGCGGATGATCTGGTGGTATTACCTGCTCATTTCGGGGAAATGAAAGAGATTAATGACGATGGCACGGTTAAAGATACGATTAAAAATATTTACGAAAAGAATGATCGCCTTCAGGTTGACAGTGAAGAAGAATTTAAAAGTCTTGTGACTGATAATCTTCCGCCTCAGCCAAATAGCCATGAGGAAATTCGCAAAACGAACATGGGTCAGAAAAATCCAGAAGAAGTTGAACGCCGCGAGATGGAAGTTGGACCAAATCGTTGTGCGGTGTAAGGAGAATAATTTTGAAGCACGTGGATTCTAGTTTAGAGTCCACGTGCTTTATTTTTATCTTATAAATGATTAGAAAATTATGTTAATATAAGTGTAAAGTCAAATTTATTTTAGGTCGATTAATTAGGAGGGGCTTTATGTACCAAGTTTCACTCAGGGATATTCAAGAAGATGACCTGCCGATTTTCTTTGAACATCAGAAGGATCCTGTCTCTAGTCACATGGCTGCGTTCACTTCTAAAGACCCAACGGACTGGGGTTTATTTTCGAATCACTGGAATCGTATTTTAACGGACAACAACATCATTAAGAAAAGCATTATTCACGAGAATCAGATAGTAGGTCATGTGATTAGTTTTGAGATGTTCGGTGACCGCGAAGTGACTTATTGGATTAACCGTGAGGACTGGGGAAAAGGTATAGCGACAGTTGCGCTTAAACAGTTCTTGAATTTAGATCCAACACGCCCATTATACGCCCGAGCCGCAAAAGATAATATCGGTTCTAGGCGAGTGCTTGAAAAATGTGGATTTACTATTATAGATGAAGATAGTGGATTTGCGAACGCTCGTGATATGGAAGTTGAAGAGTTTGTTTTTATATTAAAGCATCAATAAATTTACTAGGAAACACAATAATAGATTAACCAATGAAATAGGAGCGAAAATACATGAAAAACTACAGTTTGATTTCTACCACGTGCTTAGGATTATTTATTGTTTTATTCTCATTAATGATTAATAACGTTTCTTTCGGTTCATTTGGCAAGGTCGTCATCATTTCAATGTGCTTACTACCACTGTTAGGAACTATATTTGGCTTAAAAAGTAAAAAGGGTATAAGCAAATGGCTTTTAATCATTTTAAACATAAGTGCATTAATCACAATGTTATACATTCTTGTGCTTGGTTTTGGAATGGGTGAAGTATAAAAAGTAATAAATATTAATTACGTTTTAATGAGTTAGTTGAGAAGCGGAGGAGTTATGATGGTTAAAAAACCTTTTATGCTATCGCTACTTATAGGCTTGGTTGCTTTCTCTTTGACATATTTGGTGACTTATATTATTAACTCTTCCCACCCCTTTTGGGCGAGTATGTTAATAGGTCTTCTCATCTTCGAATTATGTTACTATTATTATTTCCATAAAACTAAGAAACAAGATGAATTTTAATTAACATTAGTATTTGGACATCTGAGGTGATTACATTTTGTTAAAAAGAACTAACTTAATTTACATAATAGGATTGATCTTGATAGTTTCTTTCCTTGTTAGCTGTGAAAATAGTGAAGAAGTCATTAAAAATAATTACTACCTGTCCTTATCTGGCGAAAGTAAAAATTGGGAAGTCGATTCATACGAAGTCGTAATTAAGCCGGATACGTTTAGTGCGGGCAATGGTAAGTTAACGATGAAAAATGATAAAGAAGTAACGTCACATTTTTTTAGCATTAAAGTTCATGCGGTGATCAATGGACGTGACGAAGTTGTTCAAGGAAAGTCAGTAACTGTGACTGGTGGTGAGGAAAATATCGCTCAAACATCGATTGGAACCATTGAAGGTGGAACCTATTTTAAGGAAAATGGTGATCCCATCACGCTTAAAGATGTTAGTGACATCTACATGATTATTCAGTGGCAAGATGGCAACCAAGACATGGAAGAAAGAGTCGACTTATATAATCAAAAAGAGAAGTTTAGCTTTTAATTTTAAAGGATGTATAGCCCAATGACTCATAAACATATCAAAACGATTCAGAAACACTATCCAGAGTTACATATTGAGGATTACTACATAAATGACATCGGTCAAAATAATGATGTCTTAATTGTGAATGATTCCTTAGTATTTAGGTTTCCAAAATATCAAGACGGCATTGATCAACTACGAACCGAAACTAAAATTTTGAACTATATTAAAGACAAAGTTTTACTCGCGATCCCAAATCCAATCTATTATTCTTTTGATAAGTTAGAGCCAGGCGACGTTTTTACTGGTTATGAACTCATTGAAGGCGAACCATTGTGGAAGAGTCAATTTGAATCGATTAAGAACAGTGAACAGGTTCAGGCTCTAGCTGATAATCTCGTTTCGTTTTTAATAGAATTACATTCAATTTCAATAGGTCGAGTCAGGCAAGAGTTGAATTTAATTGTGAATAATCCTTTTGAGCAAATGAATCAATTATACGAAAAGATCCGGCTTAAATTATTTCCGTACATAAGGGATGAGGCTCAAAAGGAAATCTCTCATTCGTTTGAAACATTTCTTAAAGGCGAGAGTTTTAAGGCTGCAGACCTATCCCTTATCCATGGCGATTTCGGTGCATCTAATATTTTGTGGAACCCGGAAGTCAGTAGAATATCGGGGGTTATAGATTTTGGCGGATCTGGTTTAGGAGACCCGGCTTATGATTTCGCGGGTATACTTTCTAGCTACGGAGAAGAATTTTATCAATTGTGTCTTAAGAAATATCCAGATAGTGATCTTTTAGACAAACGAGTAAAGTTTTACAGAAGTACTTTTGCGTTGCAGGAAGCTTTGCATGGGATTGAAAATAATGATCAAGAGGCGTTTGAGAGTGGAATAAAATATTATAGATAAATTATAGGAAGCAAAATTGTCCATTTTCCGGTATATAAACATTTGATAAAAAAGTTAAAGGAGATTAATAGAATGGAAAATAAAACTACACCTATTACGTTTCATGGCATAAAAGAAATTGAAGAAAAGAAACTAGTCGGATTTCGTGTTGTCTGTAATGATATGGCAGGTTACGGAGAAAAGATTCCTAAAGCTTCAATGTTATTAGAGCAGCGTAAGGGCGAAATCAAACATCTGGTTGAACCAGTGAAATTAATAGGTGCTTTCATGGCTGCTGAGTCAACTGAGGATGAAGATGGGTACTGGGTTTGCTTCGAAGTGAATGATTTTGAAGATCTCCCAGAAGGAATGGTCAGTCTGATTGTACCAAAACAAAAGTATGCCGTATTAAATTTTAAAGGGCATGCTTCAGAGATATTTCATGTCTACTCTCATTTACATAACTGGATTGACGAAAATGGGTATCAGAGAAAGCCGAATAAGTGGACATTAGAGATCTATAACAGTTGGTCAGGCAAGGAAGATAACGTAGATTTGTGTGACCCGGTTTATTAGAATTTTTGGAGGTACACTATGGATTGATTTTAAGACTTATACTGGTAATGATGATGATCATAACGATGTACATAATTGAACTAAATTATCCCATGAGGATTGATTTAAATGCGTTAGTTCTTATACTATTTACTTGGCTTTTTCTGATAGTTGAGGCCTATCATGATCTTCGTGTTAATAACCATTTTAAAGTGAAGTTAGCAATAAGTTTTGGTGTCATAACCGTGGCATTCATTTATGTTTCTTGGTCAGTCATGTACAGTTAAAAAAACGAGCCGATATTTCGAGCTCGTTTTTTTCTTGACGTTTAAATGGGAAAATTTGACGTTAAAATTCAAAAACTTGACGATAGTTTTGAAAAACTTACCGTATCTTCAATACTCAACCCGGCTTTTTCTCTTGATTCATCGCTATCACAAAAATCATTAGTATGATACGGTGCCACCCACTCCCCAGAAGAATGCCCCTGTTATAACGAGTAAAATTCCCTTTTTTCTGTTCATGATGCTTCTCCACCTTAACTAAAATCTTAGAGGTAGTTTGAGAAACCTGCAGGTAAATTTCGAAAACCTGCCGATAATTTTCGAAAACGTGCAGGTAAATCTCAAAAACATGACGATAAAACTCAAAAACCTGCAGGTAAAATTAAAAACATGACGATAAATCCCGAAAACGTTCAGGTAATTTTAAAAGTTGATATATCAATAACTTGACCAGTTACGTTTTATACTCCAGCGTCAACACGCGGTGGTCTTCCACGCAACCATTAGCTTGCATGGTTTTCCTCATAGGTAGGTTTTCGACTTCAGTTGCGCCTAGATATGTTTTGGCTTTAAAATCTGCACGCAACCTTTCAAGGCCGATGAGGTGTAAATGGTTACCGAGCCCTTTTCCACGGTGTTTTGGGTGAATGCCAATCCAAAATAGTCGCCCTTCTTGATCGCGACCTGGCTCCAAATGGGGAAGGACGACTCCAATTGGTTCAGAATTGATTTTATAAACGGTGAACATGTTTTGGTACTGAGATGGCAGTTCGACCATCATGCTTTTTAGGAACTTCTTTGTGACTTTCACACTTCTCCCCATCACTTCAGATAAGAATGAAATCGAATTTTCGTCAGTGGGCGACCAAATCTCGTAATCTAGTGGCGCGCTCTCCAAAGGTGTTTCTAATGAACGTTGATAGATCACTCTTTCGCCTTTCATACCCATCTGTTTGCCAACAAGTTTTAGTTGATTTAAATATTCTCTTGGGCATACTAGCAAGACTTTCTTAAACTCCGTACCTTTGATGCATGAATTCAAATGGTCGATTGTCTCATTGACTAGGTCTAACTGTGTTACGTCTTCAAGTATCTCTAAGATGATTGCTTCATTGCTGATTAAACTGTGTACACCGAGCTTTTTTAGTTGATGGAGTATGGATTGAATCATAGTTAGTCCTCACTTGTCTTAAATTAAAACTATTGTAACATGCAGATGTTTATATGTGTTTGTAATTTTTTGAAAATTGTAGTACCATTTCCTTGACTAATTTATTCCATATTATAGAAACGAAGGTCATAGAATGGTTTTATATCACTTATATAAAAAATATCCTGCCTATGGGTTGTTACAAGTTGCATCAATCATAACTATTTTAACAAACTGGGCAGCTTTTCTGGCAATGCTCGTGTTGCTTGATCGCCTTACTGAAAGTGGTCTAGCATTTGGTTCCTTATGGGCTGTGAGTGGGTTGATTCCACTTGTTTTAGGCTATTTTTCAGGTGTATGGATTGATCGGTTAAATGTTAAGCGGTTGATTGTAGCGACAGAGGTTACGGCTGCCATTGGGTTTGGATTCTTTTTAGTCATGTTTAGTACGCCAGGTGACTGGCAGTGGGTTGTGTTTTTAGTTGCGAGATTGTTCATTCTATTATCTGGTAACATCAATGGAACCTGCGTTCAAACGGTGATTCCGGATATTGTTGAAAAGGATGATTTAGTTAAGGCAAATTCGTTTAGCTTTTCGCTTAATAATGTGTTGAGGCTGACTGGGGCTTCGCTAGGCGGGGTGCTGCTAGCTGTTTCAAGTTTAGAGTTTGTGTTTCTATTAAATGTGATCACGTGCCTGGTGGCTGCGCTATTAAGCTATCAAGCGACCAAATATTTTCAGTTCCCAGAGAAGACGGCATCACGTAAAAACTATTTACTAGAGTTTAAAGAAGGAATCACTCAGATCAACGTGAATAAATGGGTACTGTCAGTGGTCGTGGCCGCGATTTTCTCAGGAATAATTATCGGGACGTTTAATCTGATGCTTCAACAGTTCACCTCTGATGTTTACCATGAAGAAGATTACATATTGAGTTATTTATATGTCGCGCATGGGGTTGTGGCATTCATCGTGGCTTATACACTTGCGAGGCGGAACTTTTTGTTTAAAAATCGTGTGTATTATGGTCTGAACTATATGTTGTTCGGCTTGATTTGGATGTGTTTCGGGCTGACGTCGAACTATATTCAAGGGATGATCGTGTTAATTCTGTTTGGGATTGTTGGGGCGTTCAGTGGACCTTATGAACGAACGACAATGCAACATGAAGTGCCGGACCATATGAGAGGGCGAATCTTTGCGACTTGGCAAACGACTTACTCGTTATCGATTCAGCTAGGCGCCTTTTTATCAGGTGTCATTATTACCTTATTCGGATTACGATGGGTACCGATTATTACTGGCATGATGGAAATCTTGCTTGGGGTCTTTATTGTCGTGTTGTCGATTAAAGTAGGGAAGAGGATTAATTATCAAGCGAGTTGATGAATGTGGATAAGCACAATGGATATAAATTTATTGATTTTTTATTTATAAAAGAAAGCGAAATGCATAACTATCATAGATTGGCAGGATCTTATGCTGTCATTAAATGTGATGGCAGATATCTATTATGTTATAACACCTTGAGAAAACAATGGGAACTGCCCGCGGGACGAAGGGAAGAGAATGAGTCGCCGAAAGATTGTGCGATTAGAGAGCTTTATGAAGAAACTGGTCAAAGCGTTTCAAGTATGACCTTTAAAGGATTATTAAAAATGATGAACGTAGCTACTAGAGAAGTTAAGTATAATCCCATTTATTTTACTACTCTTGATCAACTTCAACCATTTCAGGTAAATAAAGAAACATCTGAGATCTATTTGTGGGATTTAAAGAGTCAAGTTGGGTACATAGATGAGGTTGATATCAAGATATTTGATTATTTATAAATGTAGAAAGGATTTGAATATGGAATTTACATATATTATTTGGATTGCGCTATGCACTTTAGGGGTTATTTCCGGTATTTATATTATTGTCCAAGAAAAAAGGAAGGGTGCTAAAGTTTCCAGAGTGAAAAGAGACCTACAAGCTTCAATCTTCTTTACTGTTGTCATGTTTTTGACTGCGGCTGTGGCTTATGTAGGAACAGATATTACATCAGTATCTTTAATTCCATTCGTCTTCTTTATCATGGGGTTATTTATGATTATTATAAACTTATGGAAAAGGCGTAAAACAAAGGCGGAATATCTATGACAAATTGGGCTTCTCAAGCATTCACAACTGAAGATCGGCTTAGAGTTGCGAATCAAATACTAGATGTCTTAAAAGAAAAGTATAAAGAGTCATTAATCGCAGTTGCGATTGAAGGGTCGACGGCTAAAGGGTTAGATGCACCTGAGTCAGACCTTGAGCTGAGAGTTCTGTTAGATACAAAATATGATTATCACTGGATCTAGATGAAATCAATCTTGCCGTTGGTGCTCTTTGGCAGTCTTTAGTGAGTTGGGCGCACCGTGAGTATGGAATTGATCTAAATGATGATGGTCTGTTAATGGTATAAGAAAATATTCACGTTTTCATTTTCGTCTATGGTGGCAAGTAAAATATCTTTTAGCTGTACATTGCCGTAAGTTGTGTTGATTTTGTTTAATAACCAGGTTTGATCTTTTCCGAATTTATTTAGCTCATTATAGTCAATTTCTTTTTCTCGAATGACGGTTCTTGGCATTTGGAATGGCTGAATAGGTGTATTAAGAGTCGTTGGTGTTAAGGGTTGGTAACCAGATTTTAAGAAAACAGAGACTTCTCCGCTTGGTTCCCAAATAGCGAGTGCCACTTTGTTAATGTCTTCGGTTTGCTTTTTACGTAGCTCAGACAGTAAAACATCCAAAGAAATGCGGGCTTTTCTTATGTTTTTATATATAATTTGACCATTCTCGATGACTGGTAGCGGATCTGGGATAAACAGTTTTCTTGTTTTATGCGAACGTAAACTAAATAGAATGCCAATTAAGTAAAGGACTAGGATGGACCCCATGGTAATCATTGAACCTTTTAATCCTAGGCCTTCATCTGATAAGGGGTGGGCGATAATGTTTCCGATTAATAAGACAATGACGAAATCAAGCAGGCCAACCTGCGAGAGTGATCGCTGACCCATGAGTTTGGCTACGACGATAAAGAACGTAAAGCCTACGAGTGCACGGAGTAACCATTGAACAAATGTCAGAGATTCTTGTGAACTGAAAAATTCCATCTTTTCGTCACCCTTGCCATAAATTTACTCGCTTAGTTTGACCATAATTGTTGTTAATATGTTTTGGTTGGAATAAAAGATAGAGGGATATTTAAGGGAGATGCTTGAAAAGAACCAAGATGAATAAATTGTGGTGGTTAAACCAAAAGGAGTCTTGTTCAAAAAGAATCTGTTGCAAGAAGAATTAAAGGGAGGAACTTTCAATGCTGTTTAATGGAGTAAGAGTTCGTCTACGAAAAATGTCCAGTGATGATGTTTCTACTTACCATGAGTGGAGAAACGATTTAGAGGTTATGCATTTCACAAACTCCACATTAGATGTTTATACGTATGCAGACACTGAGAATTTATTTGAACAAATAACTGAATCCAATAACTCAAAAATATATATAATAGAAGAAGTTGAAGGTAATAAACCAATTGGAGTCACGTCACTTATTAATATTGATTATGTAAACCGTAACGCTGAATGTAATATAAGCCTCGGGGATAAAAATTACTGGGGTAAAGGTTTAGGGCAGGAAGCTTTTCGGCTATTATTGAATTTTGCATTCAAAGAATTGAACTTACACAAAGTGTATTTAAGGGTTTTTTCTTACAATAAAGGGGCAATTAAGTTATATCAAAAACTTGGTTTTTATGAAGAAGGAGAATTAAAAGAACATTTTTATCGGGATGGTTCTTGGCATAATGTCATTTTCATGGGCCTATTTAAAAGAAATTATAAACAGTGAGAAGTCTATTTTTTTCAACGTAATTCACCCTCAAGTTTTATTAAGTAATTATAGCTCAAATAACATTCCCAACTTGTATTTATTTGTTAATTAATGGCTATCCTTTTAAGGATGAAAAACTGAAAGGATGGTTGACATGACTAAAGAAAATAAAAATTTATTTGTAGCGGGCTTTATTTTGGGTTTAGGAATTTTAGGTGCGATTGATGGCGTTGTGTTCCACCAACTACTTCAGTGGCACCATATGATATTAAGTCCTAATATCAAGGTAGAAATTTTTACAGACGGATTGTTTACGGCTGCTTTTTCGGCGCTGATGGTTTGGGGTGCGATTAAAATTTTTCGTGATGCGAGGAAGCATGAGCTGGGTCATAACGGGAATATATTTTTGAGTGGAATTTTGATTGGTGGCGGTGTGTTTAATCTAGTTGAAGGAATTATTGATCATCACATTTTGCAGTTACATAGAGTTAGACCAATGGCGGAAAATCCACTTATGTATGACTTAGCTTTTTTAGCTTCTGGTGTCATACTTATTTTAATTGGTTATTGGCTGAAAAATCAGGGGCAGAAGGCGCATGACTAAGAAAGATGTACTTATCATTTTTGTGCTTTTTGCTGGCTTTTTTATTTTTTATGTGAATCAAAATCCTCATGTTGGTGTATTAAGTGGGGATGAAATGGCGATGCATCATCTTGATATGGTGTATGAGGGATCGTATGAGGTTCCGGATGGGTTGAAGGTTGCTGAGAATCCGACTTATCCTATTGGGAGTCAGGCATTGAGTCGGGCTGATCATATGGATGGGATGATGGATGGGGTTGAAGTAACCATTGTTGGGACGTATGAGACAATTGCTTACGCGACGACCTATACGTCAACGAACACTGGTATGCGGGTGGAAGAGCATAAGTGGGTGGTGCATGAGGAGCTCGTGGATGTTTCGGCTGGCGCTTTGAAGGACGGCGCGGAAGTTTTAACTCGTGCGCAGCATATGAAAGGGATGAACGATGCGGTACATACAATCGATTATTCCACGCCGACGACGGTTTACATGGTCGATTTTGAACTCCCTAATGGTACGAAGGTGACGAATCATAAGTGGGTTGTCGAGGAAGAACTGGAACCATTATATTAGAACACGTACATAAGACCTCGTTTTCTAAAGTTTGTTCGTTTTTTTAGAAAATGGGGTTTTATTTTTGGTCGAATTAATATATAATCACAATCATACACGAACAACTTAATAAATTAACGCTTGTATAATAGTGGGAATATGGCCCACGAGTTTCTACCAAGTTACCGTAAATGACTTGACTACAAGCGATTTTCATTATACGAACATACAAGTCTCTAGTCTTGTATGGTGTCTTGCATACTTTTTTATTAAGACAAGTCGAATGTGATGAATCGCTTATAGTCATGGGTGATTCTTGGCATTCGGCTTTTTTTATATTTAAGGGAGGCATTGACATGGAACAACTACGGAAAGCAATTGAGGAGAGAGGGTCTGTGTTATCAGATCGCGTGATTAAAGTGGATGAATTTTTGAACCATCAGATTGATACGGACTTGATGGTGGAGATTGGTCGTGAGTTTATTAAACGGTTTCAAGATGCTGGCATCACGAAGGTGTTAACGATTGAAACATCAGGCATTGCGCCGAGCTTTATGGCTGCTCATGAGCTTGGGGTGCCGCTCGTGTTTGCCCGTAAGAAAAAGTCATTAACGATGAGGGACCATCTTTACACGAGTCAAGTTTACTCGTATACGAAAGAGGAGACGAACCAGATTACGGTGTCGAAGGATTTTCTGAAGTCGGATGATCGAGTTCTCATTATAGATGATATTTTAGCAAACGGGGAGGCCGCGCTTGGGTTGGTGGACGTGATTGAACAGTCCAAAGCGAGCATTGTCGGGATTGGGTTTGTGATCGAGAAGTCGTTCCAGGACGGGCGACAGAAGATTGAAGAGACGGGTTATCAAGTGGAGTCTTTAGCACGTATTCAATCACTTGAAGGCTCGAGCGTGACATTTTTAGATGAAATAAAAGAGGAGGTTTAAGCTATGAATCAAACGGTTAACTATCCATGGTTTAAAAAAGAAGATACGGATGCGTTTTTCGCGCTTTTTCAAAATAACCTCGCGAACTTCGTGATCATTGCGGTGACAATGCTCGGAATGGGATTTCCGGCTAGTATTGTGTTTGGAAAAGTGATTCCAGGTGCGGCGGTGGCTGTGATGGTTGGGAATTTATATTATGCGTATATGGCGAATCGTTTGGCGAAAAAAGAGGGCCGAACCGATGTCACTGCGATGTCTTATGGGATTAGCACACCTGTAATGTTTGTGTTTTTATTTGGTGTGACGGCACCAGCGCTTGCGCTAACAAATGATCCTGAGCTTGCGTGGAAAGTAGCAGTGGCGGCTGCGTTTTTAAGTGGACTTATTGAGGCTTTAGTGAGTTTTACAGGTAACTGGGTGCGTAAACAGATTCCAAGAGCGGCGATGCTTGGGGCTTTAGCGGGTGTTGCGCTAACGTTTATTGCAGGGGAAATGTTGTTTAATACGTTCTCGATTCCTGTGGTTGGGCTGGTGACGCTTGTCATTATCATTATTGGCGTGATTGGCAAGATTGCGATGCCATTTAATATTCCGCCAACGTTATTTGCGATCGTGATTGGAACGGTGTTGGCGTTAACACTTGGGTATCAATCGGCGGATAAAGTATCTGAAGGTCTTTCGAATGTTGGGTTTTACCCTATTTTACCTAGCTTAGCCGCATTTGATGGAATGAGTTTGTTGTTCACGGCATTAGTTGGCTTGTTAGCAGTGATTTTGCCGATAACGTTATACAATGCGATTGAAACGATGAACAATGTGGATGCCATGGCGGCAGCGGGTGATTCGTATGATGTACGAGAATGTCAGGCTGTTGATGGCGTTGGTACGATGTTAGGTGCTGTTTTTGGCGGATTGTTTCCAACGACGATTTATATTGCAACGGTTGCGTCTAAAGAAATGGGAGCTGGACGTGGATATAGTATTTTAAATGCAGTCGTGTTCGGACTTGCAGCTGTGACAGGTGTAATTGCGGCGTTGTCTGCTATTATCCCAATTGCCGCGGTTGCACCAATTCTAGTATTTGTTGGTCTATCAATGGTCGGGACGGCGTTTCAATCGAATGAGGCAAAATATTTTCCAGCAGTGGCAATTGCGATGCTTCCGTATTTTGCGAATTATGTAATGACGCGTTTTAACAATAGTGCTGGCGAGACGGTTGCGGGCATCTCAGAAGGTATCGTGCCGCTAGGGCAAGGTGCGATGTTTACCGCGATTATCTTAGGTGCGATCACGGTGTTTGTGATTGATCGTGAGTTTGTGAAGGCTGGGTTGTTTTCGTTGGTCGCTGCGGGGCTATCTTTTGCAGGCTTCATGCACGCACCTGAGCTAGCTCTCAATGCAGCTCCTCAGTATTCACTCGGTTACTTAATCGTTGCGGGGATGTTTGTGTACTGTGCTTTTCAGGAAGCAAGTGTGAAGGTGACGAAGAGAGAAACCGTTAAGCAAAGTGTCGCTTCATAAAGGAACTCCACGGCTCGGGCCGTGGAGTTTTTACTTTTAGGAGAGGCAATGTACCATGTATTTTGTTCAATGTCTCATAAACCGGGTAGCATGACCTGAGAAGATATTTTCTATAAATCTATCTCCATATAAATCGGACAGTGGTCGCTCCCCATGACCGTTGTATGGGCGTCGGAATCTATTAATTGATCCTGAAGACGTTCAGACACAATAAAGTAGTCTATCCTCCATCCGATATTTCGTTCTCGGACGGTTTTCATGTAGGACCACCAGGTGAAGATGTCGTCACGGTCGGGATGGAAGTGTCTTAATGTGTCGATAAACCCATTGTCTAGTAAGCGGCTCATTTTCTCGCGTTCTTCTTTAGTAAAACCAGAGTTACCATGATTGGTTTTGTCGTTTCGTACATCAATCGTTTCGTGCGCGACGTTCATATCGCCACATAAGATGACGGACTTGTCTTGATCGAGTCTATGAATATAGTCAAAAAACTCATCTTCCCACTCAAGACGGTGAGGGAGTCTTGCGAGTGTACGTTGTGAATTTGGTACATAGACCGTGACAAAATAGTAGTTTTCGAACTCAAGTGTGATGATGCGACCTTCTGGGTGTGAGTCTCCGTTCATGCCGTACGTGACCTTAATTGGCGTTTGTTTCGTAAAAACAGCCGTTCCTGCATAGCCTTTCTTCTCAGCATAATTCCAATATTTTTCGTAGCCTTCAAGCTCTAAATCTATTTGGCCTTCTTGTAATTTAATTTCTTGTACGGCAAAAATGTCCGCATCGACTTCATGAAAATAATCTAAAAAACCTTTTCGAACGGCAGCACGTAAGCCGTTAACGTTCCATGATACGAGTTTCATAGCGTGTTAATCTCCTCTCTAATTTCCGACCACCATTTTACCACACAAAATTTTTTTCGAAAAAGTGATTGACTTTTAAAGTGTATTAACCATATAATACAGTTATCGGTGTATTAAGCGCTTAATACATATTTTTTTGCGCAAGGTGTATTATGGTGTTAATACACTAACGATAGTAAGCTTACGTCAAGATCAACGGGAGTGTGTGAGATGAATATGCAATTCAACAATCGAGATCCCGTCTATGTGCAAGTAGTTCGTCATTTTAAGAATCAAATTGCGAAAGGGTTTCTAGAGCCTGGGCAAGCGATTCCTTCTAGGAGGGAGTTAGCTAACCAGATTAAGATTAACCCGAATACGGCACAGCGGGCTTATAAGGAAATGGAGGAAGAGGCTTTGATTAAGACAGAGAAGAATCAACCGAGTCGTGTGACCTCTGATGAGAAAGTATTACAGAATTTAAGAGAAGAGTTAGTCGGTCAGGCTGTCAATGATTTTGTGACGTCAGTCAAATCGATTAATGTGCCTCTTGATGATGCGCTAAATCTCGTCAAACGAAAGTATGAAAAGGGGGATTCCAATGATTGAAGTGAAGGATTTAGTTAAGAATTACGGGCGTAAAAAAGTGTTAGATGGCGTCAGTTTTACTGCCGATAAAGGTGAAATTACATGTTTAATTGGGGTCAATGGTGTTGGTAAAACGACGATCTTAAACTCCATTATGAAATTAACGCCATTTAAGGGTGAAATTTTAGTTGATGGTGAAAAGGTGAGAAAGAACACGTTTGAGAAAATCACATTTATACCAGATTCAACAACGATGATACCGAGCTTTACAATCGATGAAGCGATGGATTTTATGAACGACTATTATGAGGCGTGGAATCAAGGTCGCGCGGATGATCTGCTTAAGTTTTTTAACTTAAAACGAGAAGAAAAAATATCGAGCTTATCTAAAGGTAATACCGCAAAAGTGAACCTGTTACTCGGCCTTGCATTAGATGTGGATTACATATTAATGGATGAGCCATTTTCAGGAATTGATATTTTCAGCCGTGAACAGATTGCGGAAGTATTTACGACACATTTAATCGAAGATCGTGGCGTGATTATTACAACGCACGAGATTCATGATATTGAGCATTTAATTGATAAAGTTGTGTTATTAGATGAAGGTACGATCTATAAAGAGTTCAGTACTGAGGAAATACGTGAGACGGAAGGTAAATCCGTTGTTGATGTGATGCGGGAGGTGTACCGAGGATGAAGAAGTTTTTAAAATTAACGAATTTTGAATTCAACCGTGTGAGTAAGATGTTGTTTGTGTTAATGGGATTTGTGTTAGTTGTTCAGTTAATCGGTGTTGTTTATGAAGTTTTAAGTTATAAGAGCAGGTTGGATGGGCTGATTAAAGAGGCGCAGATGACGCAAGAGCAGGCGCTGAATCAAATCGGCGAGTTATCATTTGAAATGATTATGTACAATATGTTCTTCTCCGGACCGATTTTTATTTGTGTAGGTGCGATCTTGTTTTATATATTTTTAATTTGGTACCGTGATTGGTTTGGGAAAAATACGTTTATTTATCGGCTTTTAATGCTGCCGACAGAACGTCTTAATATTTTCTTATCGAAACTTGTGACGATTTTATTGGCCACACTAGCGTTAGTTGCTTTTCAATACTTTGCGTTATTAATTGAAAAGTCGCTGTTTGACTTAATGCTGCAGGAACAGTTTAGATCTGATGTGTCATTAAGAATGTTAATCGTAAGTAATCCGATGTTTAACTTAATTTTGCCTAAAAGTATTGATGGAATTGTCATTATGTATGGATTAGGTGCTGTTACCGTCACTACCACTTTTACCGGCATTATAATGGAGAGAAGCTTTCGTATTAAAGGAATTGCGCTGGCAGTAATTTACGTTATCTTGAACTTAGCTATTGTTTTTGCGCCGGGTATACTTAATTATGAACTAATGGACCGCGGATTCTTATATGAATCCGAAGTGTTAATGGTGACAGGTGTTTTGATTTTAATTTTGACAAGTATTTCAATTTTAATTAGCCGAAAATTATTGAACGACCGAATTCGGGTGTAAGGGGGAGAAGACATGAGGAAATATTGGAAAGTTGTTGCCATTTTAGCGTTAATCGTTGTTGGAGTGAGTACTTATTTAGTTCAAACGGCACTTGCAAGTCAAGACTTGCCGCGATTTGAAATTGAACATAAAAACGGAGATGAAAGTGTTGTTGAAGACGTTAGTTTCTCAGGGGCTTATGTTCAGCATAACATCCAAAATGTTTTTAGGTTTGATGGTGAAGAGACAGAATACAGCATTGAGTCTAGCTTTATTGAAGAGATGATTGGTTCTAAGGGTCCGGTTGAAGAAGAGCTTATTGAAAAATATCGCGACTTTATGAGAGGGAAGCCTTACTTATACAATAACTTTTACAATGGTGACGATGCGTTAGTGATTGTCGAAGAAGACTGGAACTATACAGGACAGTCTAGAGCCAAATTAAATGTATCTTATTTGAATAAGGAAACGGAAAAAGAGCTTGAGACCGTCATTAATGTAGAAAACGCACACTATGCCAACGTGATCGAAGTGCAGTATATGGACGGAAGAATCCATATTTATGTTAATTATGCCGAGCAGGAATCGAGAATTTTGAGAGAATTTATTTATGATGTAGAAGGCGAAGCGATTGTAAGTGACAAAAAAATCTTAGAGACAAAAGAACCAGAGGGTCAAGGATTTACTGAAATTAACAAGTTAACCGAATCTGTTACTTATCAGCCAACTCAATTTATGGTGATTAGAGCAACGGACGTGTTGTTAGAGGAAGGACTTAATGGGGATTTTCATGAAAAAGAACGTGATGAAGGACTTTATCGTTACGATATTAAAAACGGTGAACTCTCTGAATTAGATCTTCCTAGTGAAGAATACGGACATGCGAATCGTTTTGATGGTAAGTATCTTTATTTTGAACAGCCGACTGAGGGAGAACAACTATTGATTAAGCCTTATGATATAGTAGAAGAAAAATTTATTAATGACATTGAGCTTCATCCATCTGGCCAAAAGAACCACCAAATGACTTTTTCCTATGAGGTCTACGATCAGAAGCTTTACGTATTAAACGGTCTAAATCTAAAAGTTATTGATGTTGCGACGGGTGAAACTATTTATGAAGGTGAGATTGTAACAAAAGGAAATGTTGATTTAGATCAAGTTCGATTGGATACTATTATAAATTTTGATTAATAATTAAGCCCTCATCGTTGCGATGGGGGTTTATTTTTGATTAGAATTCAGCTGATCAGCTCTTCTTATACTTAAAAATGAAATAATAAATGACAGTACAACACAAAGTACCCAAAAGTTATTTTCGCTGACAGCGAGCACTACGCCAAGTGCGGCGGTTAATATAGATAAGATTAATCCTGCAACAGTCTTAACATCTTTTAAGGCAGCCCAATTCATATGATCACTCCACTATTTGTTTATTGTATTAAATGTACCATAAAAGAAGGATTTGCGCATCGGAGCGAACGGGTCTAAAAAGTTTTTAAATTAGAAGCTATTGCGCGCCCGGCCGTGAAAAAGCACTATCCTATCATCCTCAAGTGTTAGATAAATTCGTTTGAAGGGTAGATAAAATGGTGATTTTTACTCCGTCGACAAATTTCTGGGTAGATATATTCCGAAATGGGGTAGATAAACTCGGAAAAGGAGTAGATAAAAAGATTCAAAAAAGAAGCTTTTGCGCACCCAGCGCAAAAGCCTCTAATTATAATTCATTTGGTCACTTTTTCGCATTAGCGAAAAAGCATCTACATTAAGCCTTAACCTCACTCGCCCTCTGAGCGGCATGCAGTCCTGCGACGAAACCAGTTGAAAAGGCCGCAGTTATATTGAATCCACCTGTGTAGCCGTGGATGTCCAAAATCTCGCCGCAGAAGAACAAGCGATCCATGAGTTTAGACGCCATTTCGTTCGGAACGATTTCCTTAAGCGACACGCCACCTCCTGTGATAAAGGCCTTTTCAATCGATAGGGTTCCGTTGACTCTCATTTTAAAACCTTTCATCATGGCTGCTAAGTCCAGCACCTCTTTTTTCTTGAGGTGGTGGTACGTTGTGCTTGGGTCAAGTCCGATTTGTCCCATTAAAAATAACAAATATCTTTCAGGTACAAGGCCTTTCCACACTTGCTTCACCGACTTGTTCGGACTTTCTTTGGCCATCTTCATTAGTTTATCGGCGACGTTTTGCTCCCCTTCATCTGGAAAGCAGTCGATCGCGACATCAAGCGTATCAACTTTAAACTTTTTAAGTGCTTTAACAACGAACTGGCTGAGTCTTAAGGCGGCTGGTCCTGATAAGCCTTGGTGGGTAAATAAGATGTCCCATCTGTGAGCTTGAATAGGTTTGCCGTTTGGTTTCAGGGCTGTGACCTCAACGTCGTACAAAGAAATGCCTTGAAGTGTTTTATCTTTAATAAACGACTCGTTTGACGTCAAAGGCACTTCGGTCGGGTACAATTCAGTTATCGTATGGCCAGCTTTCTTCGCCCAGGCGTACCCTTGTCCTTCACTGCCTGTGTTCGGAACGGACTTTCCGCCAACCGCGATGACAACACACGATGTCTTGATTTTTTCATTTTCCAAAATAATCTCATGCGAATCATCACCGTAATGAACAGCTTCAACCTTCGTATTGAGCCTGGCCTCAACCCCGAGCACGTCTAACTGTTTTACCAGTGTGCTCACGACTGTTTTCGCGCTGTCGCTCACGGGGAACATGCGGCCTTTATCTTCTTCTTTAAGCTTCACGCCTAGCGATTCGAAGTACTCAATAATCGAAGAGTTGTTAAAAATGGAAAAGGTGCTGTATAAAAATTTCCCGTTCCCAGGAATGTGCGCGATTAACTCTTCATCAGGTAGCACGTTGGTCACATTACAACGACCACCCCCGCTAATCGCAAGCTTGCGCCCTAATTTATTCCCTTTTTCGATCAATAAAGTGTTGGCTCCGTTTCGGCCTGCGGTAATGGCTGCCATTAGTCCGGATGGGCCACCGCCAATTACGACTACATCATATGTCAATTTATTCAAGCCTTTCTGTATTAAAATTCGTCATATTTCTACAACACGTGTGTTTTTCTTCATTTATATCGTTCTATTATATGATAAAATATAATGGTTAGATTGAACAACAATTGTAGGTGAAAACATGTCAAACAAGATGTTAAGGGGCACCATGCTGTTAACGGGTGCGAACTACACGTCTAAAATTTTAGGCTTATTATATGTGATTCCGTTCTATGCGTTAGTTGGAAATACGGGCGGGGTCCTTTATTCATACGCTTATAATCCATATCAAATATTTTTAACCTTATCGTCATTAGGCATACCAATGGCGATGTCGAAATTTGTCGCGAAATACGATGCTTTAGAAGATTATGAAACGAAACAATCCATGTTTAAAACAGGCATGATGTTTATGATGGTCATGGGACTTGTCATGTTTTTAATTATGTTTTTTAGTGCTGATTGGTTAGCGCAAATTTTTATATCGGATACTGATTTAGATAACTCCGTAGAAGATGCGGCGTTTGTTATAAAAATGGTCAGTTTTGCGCTGATTGTTGTCGCACCTATGAGTTTGATTCGAGGATATTTTCAGGGGCATCAATCGATGGCGCCAACTGCGTTTTCAATTGTCGTCGAACAAATTGTCAGGATTGGCTTTTTATTACTTGGGGCATTCATTGTAATGAAGGTGTTAGACGGAACGATCAGACTTGCGGTTGGACTTGCTGCTTTTGCGGCTTTAATTGGTGCAATTGCAGCGGCGTTTATACTTTATTATTTCTACAGGCGCCATAAACCACAAATGGAGCGTGAGCTTGAAGAAAGTGGAGGCGTTCTATCGTTTCCAAAATCAGAGCATTACCGGGAGCTATTATCTTATGCCGGGCCGTTCGTGTTAGTCGGAATTGCGACGCCCCTTTATCAAATGGTCGATCAATTTACGTTTAACCGAATTATGTCCTCAATTGGACAGGCTAAGATCTCAGAAGATTTATTGTCGGTTATTCTCGTTTATGGTCATAAGCTTGTGATTATTCCGGTGACTCTTTCGATTGGACTAGCGATGGCCGTATTACCGGCGATTACGAAAGCGTTCACCGAAAATGATAATAACCTATATAAACATTATATTAATCAGGCCATACTAATCGTCGTGTTGTTAGTGTTACCAGCTGCTGTTGGTTTGTCCATTTTATCGGTACAAGCTTATGGTGTGTTATATGAAGTGCAAGACGCTGTAAAATTCGGAGGTGCGATCTTAAGTTATTATGCTCCAGTATCGTTGTTCTTCGCGTTATTTACCGTCAGCGCAGCAATTTTACAAGGGATAAACCGACAAAACTTTGCCGTCATAAGTCTTGCGGTGGGGTTAGTGCTTAAGATTGTTTTGAACTTCCCACTCGTGTCATTATTCCAGGGTAAAGGTGCGGTTATGGCGACAGGTATTGCCGTTTTAACAGCGGCAGCCTTAAACTTGTATAAAATTCATCGCGTGACAGGATTTAATGTGAAACCTTTATATAAACAAAGCTTATTAATCGCTATATTAACCGTTGCCATGGCAGTTGTGGTCATCGCAGCTCGCTTTATTGCTGGCTTACCATTTAGTGACGACCCAAGCAGACTAAAGTTTGTCATTCAAACTCTTATTGCCGTTCCAACTGGGGGTTATGTTTACTTATGGCTGGCGTATAAAACAACGTTATTACAACGGTTATTAGGTGACAGGGTCAATCGTCTTGCGAAACTTTTCCCATAAGAGGTGTGGTCATGAGATTAGATAAAATATTAGCCAATCAAGGATTTGGTTCGAGAAAAGACGTGAAGAAGTTAATTAAAAAAGGAAAGGTTCAAGTGGATGGGAAGGCGATTAAAGATTCGTCTTTCCATTGTGAACCTAAGGAGTCTGAGATCGTTGTGAATGGACAGGTGCTCGATTATCGAGATTATGTCTATATCATAATGAACAAGCCTAAAGGCGTGATTTCTGCGACTGAGGACCACGTGGAAACATGTGTGACAGATTTATTAGATGAGTTCTATCAACCATTTTCACTATTTCCAGTCGGGCGCTTGGATAAAGATACGGTCGGTTTACTGTTATTAACAAATGATGGGGAATTAGCTCATAGGCTATTATCTCCTCAAAAACACGTTGAGAAGACATATGAAGCGCATATCGATGGTTATGTGACAGGTGCAGACGTAGATGCCTTTAAACAAGGCGTTGAACTTGACGATGGATATGTGACGAAACCTGCTGAATTAATAATTGCTGAAGCGGGTGACATTTCGTATGTACGTGTTGTGATTACAGAAGGAAAGTTTCATCAAATTAAGCGTATGTTCGCATCACGCGGTCATAAAGTGGTTGAATTAGAGCGTGTACAAATGGGAAGTTTAGTGTTGGATGAAGAATTAGCTCGTGGTGAGTATCGTGAGTTAACGGAACAAGAGCTATCATTACTACAAGCTCATTAATCGACTTTAGGCAGTTTAACTTTTTTATCAGTTGTTGTCCATTCGCCTTTTTTATAGCTTTCAACGAGTCCGTTATATTGTAAAATATTTATATCACGCTGAATCGTTCGCTCTGAAAGACCGAATTGCTCTGATAGTTCCTTTGTTGTGGCTGTTCCTCTCTCATTAAGGTACAAATAAAGATCCTTAATCCGATTTAACATCGTTTGTGATGGGTAACTCAAAAAACCACCTCTGGAATTTATTTGAATACATGATATTATTGATTTAGAAATATTGTACTATAAAATAAATAAAAAAATCAAAAAATTTTAAATAGAAAGAGAAGTGACGAGTAAATGCCTGACGATCCTCATTATTTTATTGGTTTTTCCGTGCCACAAGAGTACAAAGAGTTTTTAGTGAAGTGGCAGGAGGCTTTAAAACCTTTTGTGGATTATCATAAGTGGGTTCATGGAGATGACTTTCATGTCACCCTTAGGTTTCTTGGTGCTGTAAAGCCGAAGACGCTCCATCAACTTAAACGACTTTTGTCTACCCTTAAGAGTGCTCCATTAGAGCTTCAAATGAATGGTCTAAATTTCTTTGGTAAGGAAGAACAGCCGCGAGTGATGTATGCCGAAATTGAACGGGATCAAGAGGTTCTTGATTTTAAACGTGGTGTGGATGAATTATTAGACTCACTCGGAGTCGAAGAGGAAAAACGCCCGTACCGCCCGCATATAACACTTGCAAAGAAGTGGGGAAAAGGGAAGCTTCATTTATCCAAAGAAGCGCTTGAGAATAAATTAGATGACCCGAAGTCGTTTTCATTTGATGTAAGGCATGTGAACTTATACCGCGTCCATCCTGATCGCGAAAAAAAATATGAAGTCATTGAATCTTTTGATTTGAAGTAAGGTGTTGTTATGGGGCAATTAGTAAAGTTACAAGATTACATATCTAGATATGAAACCGATATTTATAAATATCCGGGCCAGTTCATTAGGTTAAAAAAAGATCAATATGAACGGTTAGTTGCGCGCTGGGAACAGGAGCAGCAAGGAGTGTTTACAGGTGAGCCTGATTTAGAGAATCATGCTGAGAAAGAACCTTCCTTTTTTAAGCGCTTTTTTCAACGTAAAGAGGAAGTGGATGATCCCGAAGATGAAGATGAGGTTATGGCTCTTCCGGAACGGGAAGAGGACGTAAAGCAATTTTTCTTAGATCAAGTGTTTGACACCCAGCTTATTTGGGCTTCGAGTACGCTTCAAGAAGTATCTTATTTTGATAAAGGTTATGAGCGCGACCCGTGGTTAAAATATTTTTTGCAGCGTTTTCCTGATACATATCTCGTATTCTATCAACCTTCTTTTAAGCTTAAAAATGCCACGCTTGATGCTGAAGTTATTATGTTAACGCCAACTGAAGTGATGTGCGTGTCCATATTAGATCGTGATTATCAAGATGCTGTATTTTATCCCTCTGATGATCGCAAATGGACGGTTATGAAAGATGAACAGGAGAAATCGATTGTTAACCCGGTTATTAAACTTAAGCGGATGGAAAAGCTCGTTCAAAGTATTTTTGATTATTATGAGGTTGATTTTCCTATTAAGAAGTATTTACTTGCCCAGCAAAATCAAATCGTCCATCAGTCATTGCCGTTTCAAACGGAGTACATAGATCAAACGAATTATCCAGAATGGTTTCATAAACAAAGAGAGTCCAAGTATCCGATAAAAGCCCAGCAGTTAAAGGCATGCGAAAAAATGTTAGAACATACGTTAAGGCATTATGTGAAACGTCCTGTTTGGCTGGATGATGAACGTCGAATTGGTTTTGAGGAGTCATGATATGTATGTTCTAATTATTAATCCAGTTGCAGGTAGAGGAAAAGGAATCAAAATTGTTAAAGAGTATTTGAAAGGCGTACAAAATCCCCAAAACTATAAATCTTATTACACGGAATATCCTGGTCATGCGACGAAGCTGGTGGCTCAAGTTGTTTCCCTTCACGAGGAGAAAATTGAAATGTTAGTAGTCGTAGGAGGCGATGGAACGTTTTATGAAGTCATAAACGGGGTAAAAGCCTATGGCGATTTGCCACTTGCCTTTGTACCAGTTGGGTCAGGGAATGACTTTGCTAGAGGCTGCAGCATGCCACTAGATCCGAAAGAGAGTTTAAGGACTATTTTTAAACAAAAACGTTTTCAATCATACTGGGCTGGTACTTATTTAACTGATGGACGGCCTGCTAGGTTAGAGAAGCTTTTTGCCTCAAGTTTAGGCATTGGCTTTGACGCTGAGGTCGCTGAACGGACGAATGAATCGAAGTGGAAGGCATGGTTTAACCGAATTCATTTATCATTTTTAGTTTATGTTATTGGACTTATTGTGACCATTTTTAAATTTCAGCCAAAAAATATTCATTTAACGATTGATGGCAAAGAGCGTGAGCTTAAGGGCATTTGGATGCTAACGATTACAAATCATCCTTATTTTGGTGGTGGCATGAAAATCGCTCCAGATGCTACAATAAATAAACAAACTTTTCATGTAACGATTGTTCATCAAATTTCTAAGTTGAAATTACTTCTTTTGTTTATCACGGTGTTTTTCGGAAAACATACTAGATTAAAAGAAGTGGAAATGCTGAAAGGTTCTGAGATTATGGTTCGTTCAGATGAATCTATAATCTACCATGCTGATGGTTACACTGGTAAATGCTATGAGTGTCACGTCAGAAAAGAACAGGGGCCACGTCGTGTCGTTAGAAAAAACTAGGAAATTTATGAAATCCTCTTGAAATTGAGTCGGTTTATAAGGTAATCTAATTAAGTATCTCTAAAAATTTGAGGTACCAAACACGAAGACTACATGTGCAAAAAGTGGGTGAGTGAATTGGAACAGTTTCTCGGTTCCGAATGGGCTATAACTCCTGCAGGTGGCACCACAGGAGAAGCTTTCTTAGCACAAAATGATCATCAAAAATTATTTTTAAAGCGTAACTCGTCACCGTTCTTAGCGGTTTTATCTGCTGAAGGCATTGTACCAAAGCTCGTTTGGACAAAGCGTTTAGAAAATGGCGATGTGATTACAGCTCAAAAGTGGTTAGAAGGCCGCGTTCTCACAAAAGATGAAATGAAAGAAGATCAAGTTGCCAAGCTACTCAGCAAAATTCACCACTCATCTGAAATCTTACATCTTTTTATGAGAATGGGGAAACAACCACTTGATCCGTCTAAATTATTGGTTAGACTTATTAACCAATACCGCGGGAATCAGCATGTGGATCAGGCACTGATTGCCCATGCGCTAGAGTTTTTACATAAGCATCTTGATCAAGTAAGAACGCAGGAAATGGTCGTTTGCCATTCAGATATTAACCACGAAAACTGGTTACTCGGTGAAGACGATCACTTGTATTTAATTGATTGGGATCAAGCTGTCATCGCGGACCCTGCTCTTGATTTGTGCATGCTTTTATATCAGTATGTACCAAGGGAAAAGTGGTCTGATTGGCTCAAGGTTTATGGCGTCCAGTTAGATGACAATCTATATTTACGCATACAGTGGTACATGATTGCCTCAGCGCTATCCTATTATATTTGGTACTTAGAGAAGGGTAATATGGAGTACTCGAATAAATGGAAAGAGCGTTTGATGCAACATAAAATGGTCATTTATTCATAGAGTTTAAGTCTATATCCTTAAGGTTAGCTTTTGGATATAGACTTTTTTTAGTATAATAGAGTTTAATAAATGAACTAGGAGTGACAGCATGCGTTTACGACATAAACCATGGGCAGCAGATTTTATAAAAGAAAATGAAGGGCTTATGGTCTTAGATCCGTTTGACCAAAAAGGGAAGTGGCAATCGTTATATGACGATGAACAGCCAATTGGACTCGAGATTGGAACAGGAAAGGGGCAGTTTATCGCTAATATGGCGAAGCAGCACCCTGAGATGAATTTCATAGGCATTGAAAAGGCTGAGAGTATCATTGTGACAGCTATTCAAAAGGTGTTAGATCGTGATGTTTCGAATGTTCATCTTGTACATGAGAATGCGGAAGACCTGAGAGACATGTTTGCCGAGAATGAAGTGGATACGATTTTCTTAAACTTTTCAGATCCATGGCCGAAAACAAGACATGAAAAACGTCGTTTAACTTATAAGACGTTCTTAGAACAATATGAGAATATTTTAAAAGATGATGGAAGAATTATTTTAAAAACGGACAACCGAGCGTTATTTGAATATTCGTTAGTTAGCTTTTCCCAATACGGGATGAAGCTTGAAGATGTCTCACTAGATTTACATGCAATAGAGGATGACAACAATGTGATGACAGAATATGAAGAGAAGTTTTCTAGTAAAGGACAACCTATTTATCGCTGCATTGCGACATTTCAGTAATGGATAAAAAGGAGAGGATCTCATGGAAACACTAACAGTTGGTCGTGCGAAATTAACTTGGTTAAATGGCGGTGTCACGCATATGGATGGCGGGGCGATGTTTGGAGTCGTTCCTCACCCGCTTTGGAGTAAAAAGTATCCTCACAATGATAAAAATCAAATCGAATTACGCTGTGATTTAATTTTACTTCAGTTAGATGGCAAGAATATGGTCATTGACTCTGGCATTGGCCGCGGGAAGCTTAATGATAAGCTAAAACGTAACTTCGGCGTACTTGAGGAGTCCAAAGTGGAAGATTCGCTTGGTGAGGTAGGACTGACACTTGAAGATATTGATATAGTGCTTATGACGCATCTTCACTTTGACCATGCCAATGGATTAACGAAGCCTGATGGCGATGACTTAGTAAGCACATTCCCAAACGCGACAATTTATACATCTAAGGTTGAGTGGGATGAGATGCGAAATCCTAATATGCGTTCAAAGAATACTTACTGGGAAGAGAACTGGAAGCCTGTTCAGCATCAGGTTAAGACGTTTGAAGTTGAGGTTGAGATTGCACCGGGTCTTACGATGCATCACACGAGCGGGCACAGTGACGGCCATTCGGTCATTAAATTTAAAGACGGGGATGAGTCATTTGTTCATATGGCAGATCTAATGCCAACCCACGCGCACCAAAATCCGTTATGGGTGCTAGCGTATGATGATTTTCCGGTTACAAGTGTTCATGAGAAGAAAAAGTTGCAAGATGAAGCATACGAAGCGGGAAGCTGGTTCGTGTTTTACCACGATGCTTATTACCGAGCGATTAAGTTTGATGATGAAAAACAAATCAGCGAGTCGATTGAACGTCCGCGTTATGAGTATAATTAGAATGGTCAAAGCCTGCCAGGACGGCAGGTTTTGTTTGTTTTTCATGGGAAAGGACTATTCCGATAAATTAAAGGACTATTAAACAGACTTTTTGCATCATTTTTTCTAGAGAAAAAACCATTCCTGCTGAACAAGGGTCCATTTGCATGATTCCGAGGACTATTCAGTTTATAAAAAAGTAGCATTTGCGCGCAAAAGCCACAATTATTTACTAGAAACTTTTCTCGTTTACTAGACAAAGTTGGTCGCTTACTAGACACTTTTAAAGATTTACTAGACAAAATCAGAATTTTACTAGACAATTTCGAGAATTAACTAGACAAAATCGCGATTTTACTAGAAGAATTTTTGAAATACTAGACATTTTATTCAAACAGCACTTTCTCTCGCCATTTTCCAAACCTGAAATATAGATAAGCGAACAAACTACTGATCACGAAGCTTCCTCCCATACCAATGGCGATACCAACTTCACCCATTAGATCGGCAAATAATGCTGATAGCGGAAACCGCAAAACCCAAAACGAGATGATGTTTAGAACGAGTACTTGATACATGGCGCCAGATGCGCGGACGATGCCGTTTAAGACGAAATTGATGCCTAAAAACGGGTAACAAAGCGCAATAATCTGTAGGTACGTGGTGCCGAACTCGATTGCTTCCGTCTCATCAATAAACAGTGAAACTCCATACTTCGCAAGTGGAATGACGAGTAGTCCAATCGTAAACATAATGCCGAAGTTGTATAGAACAGCTGTCTTGGCAATTTTACTGACTCGTTTCATGTTCCCGATTCCGATATTCTGTCCTGCCATACTGTTAACTGCCGTTCCTAAGGCGTGTGCAGGTAACATGATTAAGCTATCAAGACGCTGGGCTGCACTGAACCCTGAGACAACTGAAGGTCCAAACGATGTGACGACAGACATAATGGCTGCTACTCCAGCTGAAATCATCGTCATTTGCAAACCTGACGGGATTCCAAGGTGCAGAATTAATCTCACTTCTTCCTTACTTGGTAAAAATGGAATCGAAAATGGTGCCAGCTGCTTTTTTAATATATAAATTAATCCGATTAAAAATGATACGCCTTGCGAGAAGATTGTAGCAAACGCAGCACCTGAGATGCCAAAGCCAAACACGGAAATGAACAATGGATCTAAAATAATATTCAGAATTACAGCAATGGCAACAATTCTAAGTGGCGTCCGGCTATCGCCTAAAGCCCGTAGCACTGTGCTAATAAAGTTATATCCAAATAAAAAGATGATTCCTAAAAAGTTAATCTGTAAATAGAGCTTGGCCTCTTGTAACATGGCCTTAGGTGTGCCAAGCAGGTTCAATAATGACTCTGCGAATATATAGCCGAACGTTCCCATGATTATGGCCAGAACAGTCAGTACGATGACAAATCCATTCAAATAACGCCTTAAGCCTTCGTCATCATCACGGCCTTTTTGCTGAGACAAAATGGTGAGGGAAGCGTTGTTAATGCCAATCGCAAAGGCGAGCATCGTAAATATAATCGTACTTGAGATCGCTACTGAACCGAGCGCGTCATCACCTATTAAATTACCTACCCATAGGCTGTCGATAAATTGATAGGACGTTTGAAGTAAGCTAGCTAAAATTAACGGTCCTGAGAAGATGACTAATTGTTTTAGTATGTTTCCTTGCGTGAAATCCTGCTGGTTCTTCTTCATAACAAGACAACCTTTCAACTTTACTACTTCATATATTATCATTAATTGGATGTTCATAAAGTGTTTAGAAATTGACAGTTTTTTAAATTGATATGCTTTTAAATCAGCTAGTATAATATAGTTAAGAGATTTGGCTTTCACAAGCCGCTAAAGGTGATGGATAACATGAAAAAGCTTTTATTTTCACTTCTAGGATTCATATCGCTTGGAATAGGTGTAGCCGGAATTATATTACCGATTATTCCTGGAGGACCATTCTTTTTATTCTCAGCTTACTGTTTCGGAAAGAGTTCGGAGCGACTAGAAAAATGGTTCAAGCAAACGACTTTTTATAAAAATTACGTGGTCAGGTTTAAAGAAAATAGAGGGATGACACTTAAAGAGAAAATACGGATCAACATTATTGCCGATAGTTTTATCATATTATCGATTATAATGGTCGATATACTGATCGTACGATTGTTTATGATTTCACTTGCCCTTTATAAGCATTACTATTTTGTCAAAAAGATTAAAACGATTAGTCAAGAAGAGTATGAAGCGCAGTATATTAAAACGGATTCAGCAACATAAAACCGCCCCTTTCGCTATTCACGAAAGAAGGCGGTTTTTCTAATCTTTCTTAACTTCTTCTTTACTTGATGGTTCTTCAATTAGGTTGTTTGCAGACTTTTTAAACTCAGATAGCGTTTGTCCGATTGCTGATCCAATCTCGGGTAGTTTTTTCGGACCGAAAACGACTAAGGTGATGATCAGGATTAAAATTAATCCCGGTACCCCTATGCTGGAAATCCCCATTGAGGTTCTCTCCTTTCCATTAAGTTAGGCTACTTTTGCTCTTGCTTTTAACAAGGGCACCGCCGCCTTGTTTAAGATACTTCTGGATGCCGTCAGCTGCACGATAAGCTAGAGCTCCAACTGTGCCTGTTGGGTTATAGCCGCCATTATGAGCAAAAGCTGATGCACCAACAACAAACAAGCTTTCAGAATCCCACATTTGTAAGTAATTATTTACAGCTGAGGTTTCGGAGTCTCCACCCATAATGACCCCGCCTGTATTGTGAGTTGTTTGATAAGGAACGATGTCATAATGCTCATCCATGGAAGCTTCTTCGATAATGTCTGCACCCATTTCACTCATAATGTCTTTACAAACTCCTGAGATATGTTTGTGTAACTTGCGGTCTTGTTCAGTGAAATCATACGTTAATCTCAGAAGCGGGTTCCCGTAAAAGTCTGTATAAGTTGGATCTAGATCCATATAGTTGTTGCGATGCGGGATGGATGCCCCTTGTGAGCCGACATTTAATGTACGGTTATGATATTTTAATGTAGCTTTTTTAAACTCAGGACCCCAAGATGGTGTGCCTGATGGCGTTACGTTAGATCCAATTGGTCTTCTACCTGTTTGAGTAATTGAAATTGAACCGCCATGAATGAAGTCTAAATCGGAATGATCAAAGTTATCACCATTATAATCATCCACTGAAGCACCTAAGGAACCAGCTCCCATGAAAGTGTTAAACTTTTTCTCTTCAAAAAATCCAGCCGCACCAGGTAAGATCTGATAGCAATAGTTTTTACCAATAACACCTTCACCAGTCTTATGATTATAAGGTTGTCCAATATTGGATTGTAATAACAAGCGTGTATTGTTTAAAACATAACTCGTTAGGACGACTACATCCGCTGGTTGAATGAATTCTTCACCAGAATATACATCAACGTAACGAACGCCGGTTGCTTTTCCACCTTCTTGAATCACTTCAACCACTTCTGAGTGCGTTCGTAGTTCGAACTTACCTGTTTTCTTTGCGGTTGGAATGACCGTGACGTTCGGTGAAGACTTCGCTCCGTATTCACAGCCGAAGCGTTCGCAGAATCCGCAATACTGACACTGCGCAATTGTCTGGCCATCAGGGTTTTCATAGTTCTCAGAAAGGTTCGCAGATGGCATCTGGAAAGGGTTAAGTCCCATATTTTTAGTCGCTTCTTTAAACAAGTTTAATATCGGCGTGCTCTTCATCGGGGGTGTTGGATAGCCATTCTTTCTCGGCGCTCCTTTAGGGTTTTCCTCACCACTAATGCCGGCTGTTTGTTCGAATTTATAAAAATATGGTTCCAGCTCATCGTACGTGATGCCCCAATCTTGATACGTATACTCATCTCCAAGCTTTTGGCCATATTTTTCATCCGTCATCGATTTAATTTGAAAATCGTACGGTAAAAAGCGCCATGTCTGACCGTTCCAGTGAACACCAGCTCCGCCAACACCAGAGCCTGGTAAGAATGAACCTAATTGTCTCATTGGTAAAGCAAGTTCATCTGGATTATTTCTAAAGGAAATCGTTTCCCTAGAGGCATCTTGCATCAGTCCGTGACGAATATCATAACGATACTCATCATGAATCATTTGAAAGTCTTCTGTTGAACGATCTTCACCTCGTTCTAATCCGACGACATTAAACCCGGCTTTAGTTAATTCAGCTGCGATGATGCCGCCTGTCCAGCCGACACCGACTGTAACGACGTCGACTTTATCTTTTTTAGTTGCCATAAGCATCCTCCTTAATGTAAGTGGTCATAAAGTGCACTTGGCTCCATTTCCACAAAATCTTCGCTCTCGATTTCTTCAATGTAGCTCATCTTACTTCCAGGGAAATTCTTCATACGCCAGCCGTCCATGTTCGTGTTACCGCCGTATAGCGGGTCACTATAAGCTCCAGCTAAAGTTGCCTCGCGGAGTAGGCCGAAGAACGTAGAAGCTTTAACCCCTTTTAATTTCACTTCATCTTTTGCGAATCTGCTTAGAATTTGATCCTGTTGTTCAGCTTCTAAATTAATGAAGGAATCATTGAACTCATTTTGGCTTTCTTTTTCGATTGCCATTAACCCTTGCATGAAGATCTCTTTCCGTTTCAGACGACTTTGAAATCCTTGGAACTCTGTCCCTTCACGAAAAGGTCCTTTCATATAAACTTTTTCATTATTGCCATATTCTCCAGCCAGCTCGTGATCAATGAAATAAGGAACACCTAAAGCAATCGCCCCTGGTCCATTGTCATCCTCAGGAAATATTCGTTCAGTCGCAGCACCTAGTCGTTCGAAAGCGGCGCGGTTTTTGAAGAATTTCAAAGCACGGTTATAATCTTGTTTTCCGCCTTGATTGCCATCTTGATTTTGTCCTTTTGTCTCGGCATTGTCGTCCACTTGCCAGCCAATAACAGAACCTAGAATTCCACCTCCGACAAGTCCTCCAGCGAAGTAACCACTGTTTTTCAGAAACTGTCTGCGAGATTCATCGGTCTTATGCGTGTGTTCATCTGCCAAAATACATACCTCCCTATTTTAGATGTGTAGTTATTGTTTACCGCTATTGGTTAATTTATGTAAAAAAATTTAGAAGTAATGGACCTTTTATAAGCGTTAATGGTTTCGACTAAGAGGTTAATAGTCCTTTTTTCTAAAAAATTGATGCGATTTTTTGTTGAAATGGGAAAAAATTTATAACAATAGTCCTTTTAATATGATTATTGGGATTTTAAACATAAAAAAAGAGCGTCCACACAAGGACAACTCTCATAAAATATTATTCAAATTTAACAATCTCACCTGATTTCGCATCCATACAGAAATTGATCTGAACTCGTTTACCCTCAATTTCCTGAGTAACGCCGCCTCTATAGACTTTAAGAGTTTCACCATCTACCTCGATTTCTTCGAGTTTCATTAAAATCCATGAACCTGTAATCGGTCCGTTTGCTTCAAGTTGTTTCTTTACTTTTTTTAAAGCAAGCTCAGGGAACAACCATTTATCGGTTACTTTTTTGCCAATGATTGTGCCAACCGTTATGCCGACTGCAGTTGGCGCAATCAACTTATACCATTTCATGAAATCCTCTCCAATTTAAATATGTTACTGATATTATACGATTCTTTTGATAGGATTAAAATAAATTTAATAGAGATTGGAATAATTCGTGCTTTTTCGATAAAATAGAATAGGAACTAAAAAGAGACGGAGTGATACATAATGAAGCAAGATACGTTAGACCTATTTAAAACGTTAACGGAATTGCCTGGGGCCCCAGGTCATGAGCATCAAGTTCGTCACTTCATGAAGCAAGAATTAGAGAAATATTCAGATGATATCATCCAGGATCGCCTTGGCGGTGTATTTGGCGTACGTCGAGGTGACGGGCCAAAAGTTATGGTAGCGGGTCACATGGATGAAGTTGGGTTTATGGTAACTCAAATTACGAAAAATGGTATGATTCGATTTCAGCCATTAGGCGGCTGGTGGAATCAGGTACTATTAGCGCAGCGTGTTCAAGTGATCACAGATGAAGGACCTGTTACTGGAGTCATTGGCTCTATTCCTCCACATAACTTAACACCTGAACAGCGCAAGAAGCCGATGGACATTAAAAATATGTTAATTGATATTGGTGCCGATGATGAAGAGGATGTTAAGAAAATTGGGGTTAAACCAGGACAACCGATTTTACCTATTTGTCCTTTTACGCCAATGGCAAATGAAAAGAAAATCATGGCTAAGGCGTGGGATAACCGTTATGGCTGTGGTTTATCTATTGAACTACTAAAAGAACTTCAAGGTGAAACGCTAAATCATGAGTTATACTCTGGTGCTACAGTACAAGAAGAAGTTGGCCTTAGAGGAGCTCAAGCAGCCGCAAATATGATCAAACCTGATTTATTCTTTGCGTTAGATGCTTCACCTGCAAATGATATGGAAGGTAAAGAAAGTGAGTTTGGTCACTTAGGCAAAGGCGCACTGGTTCGAATCTTTGATCGTTCTATGGTAACGCATCGCGGGATGCGAGATTTCGTATTAGATACGGCTGAAAGTAAAGACATCCCGTATCAGTATTTCATTTCACAAGGCGGAACTGATGCAGGGCGCGTTCACATCTCAAACGATGGTGTACCATCAGCAGTGATCGGTGTTTGCTCTCGTTACATTCATACTAGCTCATCTATAGTACATGTTGATGACTATGCTGCAGCGAAAGAATTACTCGTCAATTTAGTTAAACAAGTTGACCAAACAACTGTAGACTCGATTAGACAAAATGGCTAAGATATAAAAAGAGAGATGACAAATTGTCATCTCTCTAATCATGCTTATTTAAAATAGTATTCTAATACTTCAAGAGCCTGGTCAATATTTTCAACAGTAACGGTTGCTTTATTTGATAATTCTTTTAGTGGATGAATCAATTTTTTTGGACGGATTAGAATAAGTGGCTTATTAAGCCCAATTGCAATTCCAGCGTCCATAGCAGTATTCCATTGTTTATAAGATTCACCGAATAATGCAATCACAGCATCAGCCTTGTGCATTAGAATATCAGTTCTGAAATTATTGACGCTAGCACCGACATCATCACGGTACTTTTGATTAGGTTGTTCACCTAATATGTTTTCACCGATATCATCTGATAAATCATGATTTTCTTGAGGTCCTGAAAATTGGATATCTAAATTCTTTTCAGCAGCGCGATCTTTTAATTGCTGCCTCCAATCATCGTGAATTTGTCCTGCTAGATAGATGTTAAGACTCATAGATTTATTACCTCCAAGACTATTTTTCTATTATCATCTAATGAAATAATTTTTTTGTCAAACAATTCAAAAATTAGGGGAGAGAGAAAGTGTTTAAAAAAAGATTAGTATTAGCGTTTATAGTCCTCATGTTGGTTATCATCATGTCAGGGTGTTTGAACTCTGAAGAAGACACGATTGAAGAATCAGAGACGGTTGTTAAGGAAATGTTTTTATCAGACGCTGAAATTGAGAGAAATTTTGAAGCAGAGGAGTTCAAAATGTACAAGCCTGAGTCTCTTGAATTCTCAGAATCTCGTGGTCAAAATCTTATATTTTTCGAAGAAGAACAGCCATACATATTATTTATCAATGAACTAGAGGCCCCGAATAGTAAATGGTACTATGATGAGCTAAAACAAAAAGAAGAACAGCTTCATCTAAGAACTTTTGAAACGGAAGAGCAATTCGCCTATTACAGTGTTAAAGAGAAAGAAGAAGGTCAATATGAAGTACAAGTAGGCATAGGCGGGGTCAAAATGGCTACTAAAACTGAAGCTGACGATCTAATTGACGATGTTCAAGAAATGATGAAAATGGTTAAATCTATTAATACGAAATAGTCGGAGGAAAACGTGATGAAAGAGTTCTTAAAACGTAAAGGCGTTGAGATTAGCTTTCAAGCTTATGCGATTACAGCATTGAGTTATATGGCATTAGGTTTATTCGCATCGCTTATTATTGGTGTGATTATACAAACTATTGGCACTGAGGTTCCATATGCCCCAGAGATCTTTGTTGAAGCAGGTGGCTATGCCATTCAAGGCGGAGTCTATGGTGGAGCGATTGGTGTCGCGGTCGCTTATGGGTTAAAAGCACCTCCGCTAGTTATGTTTAGTGCGTTATTTGCTGGGTCTTTTGCGGCGCACCCTGATTTTATTAATTCAGGTCCGGCTGGAAGTTTTATAGCAGCATTAATTGCTATTGAAGTTGGTAAGCTCGTTAGTAAAGAGACGAAGATTGACATTATTGTGACGCCTTTTGTGACGATTATGGTTGGCTATATTGTGGCAAAATTAATTGGCGTTCCGATCGCTGAATTTTTAACAGCATTTGGTGATGTCATCGAGTGGGCGATTCAGTTAAGACCGTTACTTATGGGGATTATTGTTGCTGTATTAATGGGGCTCGCTTTAACGGCACCTATTTCAAGTGTAGCGATTGCTATTATGCTTGATCTAAACGGCCTCGCTGCAGGAGCTGCAACAGTTGGTTGTGCTGCACAAATGATTGGCTTTGCAGTGAGCAGTTACCGGGAAAATAAATTTAGCGGGCTAATCTCACAAGGGTTAGGCACATCCATGCTTCAAGTAGCAAACATTATGAAGAACCCAGCTATTTTAATCCCGCCAACTATTGCGGGGGCCTTACTTGCACCCATTGCGACCGTTTGGTTAGAGCTTGAAAATAATGCCTATGGTGCTGGCATGGGAACGAGTGGATTAGTCGGACCTATTATGACACTAAAGACGATGGGCTTTACTCAAGACATCTTTTGGATTGTCATATTACTATTTTTCATCGCACCAGCTATGATTAGTCTGCTGATCTCAGAATGGTTACGCAAAAGAGGTGTGATTAAGGCTGGAGATATGAAGTTAGATGTGTAATCATGTTAGCATGACCATAGAAGGGGTCATGCTTTTTTATTCATTCATAAAATGGTAAAATAATGGCTAGTGTGGCTTTCGAAAAGGAGGCGAAGAACGATGAAAATGACTTCGATTAAAATGAAACGTAAACTAGAGGAACGTTTTAAACACGATGAGTGGCAGACGCACTTTGATCGTGATGAAGATACATTTCGAGTTGAATGGAAAGATTCCAAGCAAGGTGTAACAATTTCGTTACCAGGGGTGATTTCAAAATATGAAAATCGCCAAGAAGAAGCTTTAGATGAGCTTGAGCAGCACATTAAAGAAGCGCTTAAGATCATGAATGAAGAACAGACATTGGAAGGAAAAGAAGCGAATATTTTCCCTGTTATTCGTTCGGGTTCTTTTCCTAAAGAATCTAATAGCGGTGAGCGATTAATCTACAGTGACCATACGGCAGAAACGCGTATTTATTATGCAGTAGACCTTGGTAAATCCTATAGATTAATTGATGCGAAAATGTTAAAACAAGAAAATTGGGAAGAGGAACGCGTGAAGGAAGTTGCGATGTTTAATGTCCGCAGACTTAACACAGACATGAAGTCTGATGAGGTTGCTGGTAACACGTTCTATTTCCTATCATCAAAAGACGGATATGATGCTAGCCGTATTCTAAATGAAGCGTTACTTGAAGAGATGGCTGGTAAAACCGAAGGCGAACTAGCCGTTGGTGTCCCTCACCAAGATGTGCTCATCTTTGTTGATGTCAAAAATAAAACGGGGTATGACATCTTAGCCCAAATGATGATGCAATTCTTTGCTGAAGGGCAAATACCGATTACTTCCTTACCGTTTATTTATGAAAATAAAACATTAGAACCGATCTTTATATTAGCTCAAAATAAACCAAAAGATAAGGAGTAGTGGACCATGCAATTTGTCTATAATAAACAAGGCATTGGCGATGTCTTAATCATCACTTTAAATCAAAAAGAATCAGAGGTTACTCATGAGACCATTGGTGATGTAGTCAAACTTTTAGATGAAGATGGCCAAATTGTCGGCTATAATATTTTTAATGTCTCAAATTATTTATCTTTAACTGGTAACGGGCCCCTTGAAGCGACAGAAGAACTCGTCAATGATGTTAAAAGTGTCTTTGAGAAAAATGATGTTCAAGATGAATTAAATATAGATCTAACGCCTAAATTTGTAGTTGGTTATGTAAAAGAGATGGCGCCACACGAAGATGCAACCAAATTAAATGTATGCCAGGTAGATGTTGGTGATGAAGAACTTCAAATTGTTTGCGGTGCACCAAATGTAGAGGCAGGACAGAAAGTCGTTGTTGCTAAAGTTGGTGCCATGATGCCAACTGGTATGCTTATTAAAGACTCGAGCTTACGCGGGGTAGCATCAAGTGGAATGATTTGTTCAGCTAAAGAACTTAACCTGCCAAATGCGAGTGAGAAAAAAGGCATTTTAGTTTTAAGTGACGACTATGAAGTCGGAGCACCATTTAATATATATGCTTAAATAAAAAATATAAGGTGGCTGTCTACGAGAAAGACGCCCCCTAAATCTCACGAAGATTTGAGGGATATACGATGAAAGAATTTACATTAAAACAAAAAGGTGAAATTAAGCGTTTGACCAATGAAACATTTAAATTTGATGAACGTATTGGTGAAGGCTGGTTTTCTGCGGTTTACTTCTTAAAGACGAAGAAAATAGTGGAAGAGCATTTAAGAGATAATGTTGTTACCATGCAATTTTTCCAAAAGAAAGATGCCGTACTGTGCGGTACAGACGAAGCGATCGCATTATTACATACGTTTGCTGACCATCCAGAAGAACTAGAAATCCACTCTTTACAAGATGGGGATAAAATAAGTCCGTATGAATCTGTGCTAACTGTGACAGGACCGTATCAAAATTTTGGCTATCTAGAAGGCATTATTGACGGGATTTTAGGTAGACGTACATCTGTTGCAACAAACGTCTATAAGGTTGTAACAGCTGCGAAGTCTAGCGGGCGTGATAAGCCTGTTATTTTCATGGGTGACCGGGACGATCACTATACTCAGCAAGCTGGTGACGGATATGCTGCTTTTATTGGCGGGTCAACAGCCCAGGCAACTCACGCAATGAATGAGTGGTGGGGTAAGCAAGGAATGGGCACGATGCCGCATGCCCTTATTCAAATGTTCCAAGGAGATATTGTTAAGGCAACTAAAGCTTATAAAGAAACATTCCCTGAAGATGACTTAATCGCTCTAGTTGATTACAACAATGATGTCATTACTGATGCTTTAAAAGTCGCCCATGAGTTTGGCGATGAGCTAAAAGGCGTGCGAATTGATACGTCTAAAAACATGGTCGATCACTACTTCTTTAGAAACCCTGAAATTATGGGCTCTTTTGACCCGAGGGGAGTCAATCCTGAACTGATCTTTGCGCTTAGAGATGCATTAGACAAAGAAGGATTTAATCATGTTAACATCATGGCCAGTGGTGGATTTAATGAAGATAAAATTAAACGCTTTGAAGAAATGAATGTACCTGTTGATATGTACGGAGTCGGCAGTAATTTATTGAAAGTTAAAATTGGATTCACTGGTGATAATGTAAAATTAAACGGTAAAGATGAAGCTAAAGAAGGTCGCCGCTTTAATTTAAACCCAAGATTAGAAAAAGTTGATTATCCAGTTAATAAAGATTGATTGCTTTTGCAGTCAATCTTTTTAATGTTAGAAGGCCAAAAGTACCAAGTGACGTTCGAATTAATATAATATACGGACATTTGGTTTTTATTAAATGTTTTTAGGGTAATGATTTCTGATAACAGTTTTAAAATTCGATTACGAGTTCGAAGATTAATGTATTTATAGCTGTTTTCTGCTATAATGTATAAAAGCAAAATGAAATCATTATGCATATATTATACACAGGATGACTTAAGCGGAGGTTCGATTCATGCCGACTTACCATTTTATTGGAATAAAAGGAACTGGAATGAGTGCTTTAGCACAAATTCTTCATGATTCTGGAGAACACGTACAAGGTTCAGATATAGAAAAACATATATTCACTGAAGATGCACTAAGAGAGAAAAATATTAAAATATTACCGTTTGATCAGGCTAATATTACAGAAGATTTAACCATTATTGCAGGTAACGCTTTTAATGACGAACACGATGAGATTGTTAAAGCGAAGGAATTAGGGCTAGATTTTTATAGGTATCATGAATTTTTAGGTGAATGGTTGACTCGTTATACGAGTATTGCTGTCACAGGTGCTCATGGTAAAACATCCACAACTGGCTTATTAGCACACACGCTCAAACATAATGTACCAACTTCTTACTTAATTGGCGACGGAACGGGTCATGGCCATCCCGAGAGTCAGTACTTTGTTTTTGAAGCATGCGAATACAGAAGACATTTCCTAGCTTATAAACCGGATTATGCCATTATGACAAACATCGATTTTGATCACCCAGATTACTTTAGAAGTGTGGAAGATGTATTTGATGCATTTCAGTCCATGGCTATGAATGTAGAAAAAGGAATTATCGCTTGTGGTGATGATGAATATTTACAACAAATTCAGGCTAAAGTGCCGGTTGTTTACTACGGATTCACTGAAGGCAATGATTTTCAAGCGAAACATGTAAAAGAGTCAGAAGAAGGAACGACTTTTGATGTATATGTGAGAAGTACGTTTTATGACACGTTTACGATTCCGCAGTACGGTAATCATAGCGTGTTAAATGCACTAAGCGTTATTGCACTCATGCAGTATGAAAGTTTTTCTGCTCAGCAGATTAGTCACTTAAAATCATTCCCTGGAGTGAAGCGTCGTTTTACTGAAACGGAATGGCAAGATGGGCAGATTTTAATCGATGATTACGCGCACCATCCGAAAGAAATCGAAGCAACCATCGATTCGGCTCGTAAAAAATATCCTGAAAAAGACGTTGTGGCTGTTTTCCAACCACACACATTTACTAGAACGAAACAATTTATCGATGAGTTTGCGGATAGCTTATCTAAAGCAGATCACATCTATTTATGTGACATCTTCGCATCCGCTCGGGAAAAATCGGGTAATTTAACGATTGATCATTTGAAAGATAAAATCGAAGGTGCTGAGCTTCTACATGAAGGTGAAACAACGATTTTGAAGCAGCATGGTAACAGCGTTCTACTATTCATGGGAGCAGGCGATATTCAAAAATATGAAGAAGAGTTTAAGGAATTAGCATAAACATAACCAGGGGCAGTCGCTCCTGGTTTATTGCTGTTGACGGAGGATTTTACATATGTCTAAGATAAGCACTGTTACACTTGAACGTTATCAAGACAAGCATCGCGCTGGATTAAGTGATTATCATTTATCAGAAGAACAAAATCGTTACGCTTCTAAAGCTTTAGATGCTTTAAAGCAATTTCAGGAAGATCCATCGCGACATCCGATTGTCATTTTATATAATGGTCAACCTGCAGGCTTTTTTATCCTGCACGGATGGGAAGGCGTTCAGCGTTATAGCAACAATACCAATGCTTTACTGATAAGAAGTTATTCAATCAATGCAAAATTTCAAGGAAACGGGATTGCGAAACAGTCGCTATTCGAGTTGGAGGATTTTGTGAAAGAACATTTCCCTGATAAAGATGAAATAATTTTAGCTGTTAATAAGAAGAATACAGTCGCTCAGCAGGTATACCTGAAAGGCGGCTTTGTCGATTCTGGACAAAGGATGATGGGACGAAAAGGGGAATTATATATTTTCCGCAAGTCATTAAATGTCTCATAAAAAAGAAGAAATGTCTCACATATTAGGTTTGAAAGTCTCAATTTTAAAAAAAATGGTCCCATTAATTGCGCAAAACGTCTCATAAACTGATGAGAAAGGTCCGTTTCGACAAAATCAGACAAACCAGGATGGGATGTTGTGTATTTAAAAGGCTGCCCGTAAACTTAAGGCAGCCTTTTAACCAATTATTTTAATTGTTCAGGATTTAACCCTTCTAATTCAGGAATGACGAAACGCCCATCTTTACGAACTAGCTCGCCATCAAAATACATTTCGCCTCCGCCGTAATCTTCACGCTGAATGCAAACCATATCCCAGTGAATGGATGAATCATTGCCATTATAGGCATTGTCATAGGCTTGGCCAGGAGTAAAGTGGAAGCTTCCGTCGATTTTTTCATCGAATAAAATGTCTTTCATTGGATGTAAAATATAAGGATTAATGCCAATTGCGAACTCACCAATGTAACGAGCACCTTCGTCAGAGTTGATTACTTCGTTAATGCGGTCCGTATCATTTGCTTTCGCATCGACGATTTTTCCGTTTTCGAATGTTAACTGAACATTTTCAAACGTAAATCCTTGATATGGTGATGGTGTATTATAAGTAAGGGTACCATTTACAGAGTCTTTTACAGGTGCTGTGTAAACTTCACCATCTGGAATATTCATTTGACCAGCACACTTGATTTTTGGAATATCTTTGATTGAGAATTTAAGATCCGTTCCTGGACCTTTAATATGCACTTCATTCGTTTGTTCCATTTTCTTAACAAGTGCATCCATGGCCTTGTCCATTTTTGCATAATCGAGTGTACAGACATTAAAATAAAAGTCTTCGAATGCCTCTGTACTCAGACTTGCAAGCTGAGCCATTGATTCATTTGGATATCTTAACACGCACCATTTTGTATTAGGTACTCGAATATTACGGTGAACGCGCCCAACTGTTTGTCCGAACAGCTTATTGTTTTCATTAGGCACATCAGAAAGTTCGTTAATATTGTCGCCTGAGCGAATTGCTATGTAAGCATCCATGTCTTCCATAACCGTTGCTTCGTATTTTTCCCAGGCTTTAAGCTGCTCTTCTTTTGCTCCTTTTAAGAGAGAGCGCATGACTTTGGGGTCTTTTAATTCAACAAAAGGTTGACCTCCAGCTTCGTATGCTTTTTCAATAATTGCAGATACTAATTCCTGTTGAAGTCCTGTGTTTTCAATTAATAACTTTTCATCTTTTTGTAAATCAACAGAATAATTGACTAATAAATCGGCTAGTTTTTCGATTCTTGGATCTCTCATATGTATCCCTACCTTTATTATTTAACTTATATGAATATTTTATCATATTTCAATCTTAAATGAGAAAAAGGTTGTTTGACACAGGACCAATTCGGGTATAGATTAGAATAAAGAAGATATAGGAAGGTTGTGAGAATTTTGAATCTGCTACATATCTCAGCTTTGATTGCAGCAGTAGCCTTTTTAATACTCGTTGTTTATATTTCCTATACGCTTATTTCGGTACGTAAAACGTTTCATCACGTAGCGAACACAGTAGAGGGTATTGAAAAGCAAATGCAAGGTCTTACCCATGAAACAACGGAATTATTAAAGAAAACCAACCACCTTGCAGAAGATATCTCTGAGAAAACAGAAAAGGTGAATATCTTATTCGATGGGGTTAAAGGAATTGGTTACACTGTGCAGGATTTTAATGAGTCGTTGCAGAAATTATCAGATGAGTTGAAATCACAAGCAAATGAACATGCTGAAAAAACTACCCAAACCATTAAATGGGGAGAAGCAGCGATTCATCTTTGGAAGAAGTACAAAGATAAGTAATTATTAAAGAGGAGGAATTGATTATGACAAACGAGAAAGACGTTCAAAACAATCAAGAGAACATTAACAGTAAGGATTTTTTAATCGGATCATTAATTGGTGGTATCGTCGGAGCTTCTGTTGCGTTACTATTTGCACCTAAATCAGGCCGTGAAATGAGAGAGGATCTAAACACTGGAGCGCAAACGGTTCGTGAACGTGCAGGTGAGTGGAAAGATGTCGCTTATGAAAAAGGGACAGAATGGTCTACTCAATTACAAGATAGAAGCCGCGAGTTATCTGATCGTGTAAAAGATAAAACAGGTGAGCTTCAAGAACGTGTGAACCAGTTCAAAGAAGAGAAGTTCAACAAAGAAAATAAAGAAGCTTTAGAAGTTGCAGAGGCAATTGAAGAAGCAGCTGAAGAGCTTGAGCGTTTAGAAGCGGATCAAGCTTATGAAGAAGCCGTTCAAAAAAATTATTAATTCTTAAAAGGTTGTTGGGGAGGCCCGACAACCTTTTGTATGATAAAAGGAGTGTCATCCATGAAAGAATTAACGTCAGTGGAAGAATTCAAAGGAGTTATAGAGCAGCAAGATCAATTCGTTTTGCTAAAACATTCCTTAACCTGTCCAATAAGTGGTGAGGCTAAGTCACAGATTGAAGATTTTAAATCAGCAAATGAGGTGCCAACCTATATCATACCTATTCAAAATTACCGTGAGTTATCTAATTATGTGTCTGTATTTTTCGGGATTAAGCATGAATCTCCTCAAGTCTTCTATATTAAAAACGGACAAGTGGAATACCATACATCACATTGGCACATTACTCGCAGTAAAATGGAAGAAGTCACGAAGTAAAAAGGTGCGTCCAATTAGGGACGCACCTTTTAATTATAATTTATTCTCCACTTACAAGGTTTTTTTCGCTACTAGTGAAGATTTATTCCCCGCTTTGGGCGTTTTATTCCCTACTTTCTTGAAAATTTTCTCAACTTGAAGTATATATTCCCCGGTTCTAAATGATCATTATTAACTTTTTTGCGATGTTTGTCTGAACTCAATAGACAACTGGTCGCCATCTTGAATGTCATCGATAAACCCTGCTTCTTGATTGTTTTTCCATAACTTGAAGCGAGCGCCTTTCAGTTGATCTAAGTCAAGTTCGATATGGTTAAAAATATCCTGAAATATAAAGGACGCATGTTCTTGCTGTTCGAGAATGATGTGATCATTAGGATAAACTAACGAATCGAGATCGCATTTTTCACCATTACGGTAAACTGATGCGAGTTGCTTTGTTAATTGAACAGGTTTTCCGTTAAACTGTACCGTAATGGACTGTTCCACTTCATGAATTGTTGTATTTAATAATTTTTCAATCGTAATAAATTCGTGATGAATGACGTCTAACTGATCCTGATTTTTCACTTCATCTGATAGTTTAAGTACTTGTCCATTTCGTTTCACTTCAACCATTTGTTTAAATAAAACCTTTTCTTCATGGTTAACCCGAACTTTGAAAGCGTGATGTTTGGCAACTAAATTGCCTTTGCCAATTTGTTTTAGAACATGTTCTAGAGAACTCTTTGAATCCCACAAGATTTTGTCGCCATCAGATACCACGTAATGATTAGGAATAGTTTCACCATTTACCTTTACTAACATAGGAAGGTAGTATGTTTCATTATTAATCCGAACGGTTAATTCAGGTATCGTTCCTAGCAAATCCTCCACCGTATAATCAGGTGTGACACCATCTTCACCTTTAAGAACCTCAAGCTCATCATTATGTTGAATTGGTTCTTGAACGGATGCTTCACGCCCATTAATTTTAATGACTGGACCACTGCCATGAGTTCCTGGTAGAGTCATGCTCTTTCCATTCAAGTCCACCATGACAGCCATCCCTGGTTTACCGTATAGCTTATTGAGCTTTATCCCAGCTGCTAGTAAGCAATCACCAATGGTTAATTGTTTTAAATCAAACAATCGAATCGTCCGTTTGTTTACCGTCACACTAATATACTTAACTGGGTTTTGCTTCGCCGCAATGGCAATGCCAATAGGTGTAATATATTCAGGGCTATTAGGCAAATCTTCCTTTTCCGTTAAGTTTTGAATGGCATCAATTCCTCTAATGGCGACTCTGTTTTCCGGTAAACTTAAATGTTCCGATAATTTCCTAGGTAATTCTGGTGTTAGACTACCACCACCGACTAACATGACGGCTTGAGGTGGCTTTTGATTAAGTGTTAAAATTTCATCACTAATTGATCGCGCCAGTTGTTCAACTGAATCGTTAATCTCCTTAACCACGTCAGAATAGTCGACTTCATGCTGTATTCCTAATATATCTTCGAACTGAACGGCTTGTTGATTCATTAATTTCCTTTTAACATCTTCTGCGCGGTTAAAATCTAGTAAAAATTTCTCGCTAACAGATTCAGTTATTTCGTCGCCGGCTTTAGGTACCATGCCGTAAGCGGTAACTGTTCCTTCGTTTGTGATGGCAATATCACTTGTACCTGCCCCGATATCAACGAGCGCTACATTTAGTCGTCTCATTGATTTTGGGATTAAAACTTGAATTGCAGCAATAGGTTCAAGCGTTAACGCATCCATTTCTAAATCTGCCCGTTTTAAAGCCGAAAGGAGGGAATCGACTACAACTTTTGGTAGAAACGTAGCGATTATTTCTACTTTTGCCGTATCCCCTTGCTGATCAACTAAGGATCCAATCTCAGAACCATCTAAATAGTAATGTAAAACAGAGTAACCAACACAATAATAATTGGTCATATCATCAGTATCTTCTTCTTCAGCTAGTTCGTATTGGGCTTGTTGTACGGCTGTTAATTCTAAGTGGAGGATGTCTTCGGGTGTCATTAGCGGTTTTTCCAAAATAGACGTTTCATAAGCGGCGCGCTTTGTCTTTAAGGCTCTTCCTGCAGCTGCCACACAAACTTTTGATAATGGCCCGTGTTTAGCTTCTAATTTTGATTTAACACTCGATATGACATCTGAGACTTTAACTATATTATGTATTTGACCGTCTAACATGGAACGCTCTTCATGTTCTTCCGCAACTAAATCTAGAACGTTATATTGACCATTTGTTTGTTCTAACATGATCCCAATGACACTTCTTGTGCCGATATCCAAAGCAAATAGTTTTTGACTCATCATGATTAGACCCCTTTATGATGGATTAAATGACAACTGACTTCTGGTCATTTATAATACTAGGAAGAATAATTAGTTAAAGTTAATGTACCATAAAAATAGATTTCACAAAACTAGGGGAGGATTCATCATGAGCGCGAACCGATTAGATGAATTAAGAAAAGAAGTTGACCAAGTCAATTTGCGTCTATTAGATTTAATTAATCGCAGAGGAGAACTGATTAAACAAATTGGTGATATTAAGACTGAACAAGGAATAAACGTCTTTGACCCAATTAGAGAAAGAGAAATGTTAGATTTAATCTTAAAAAATCATGATGGGCATTTTGAATACTCAACTATTGAACACCTATTTAAGGAAATCTTTAAGGCGGCAAAAGAATTAATTGAAGAAGATCAGTTAAACGCCCTATTGGTATCAAGGCAGAAAAAACCGACAGATACGGTTGTAAATATTGGTGAAAACATTCAAATTGGAAATGGACATAGAGAATTTGTTTTCGGTCCGTGCTCAGTGGAATCCTATGAACAAGTGGATGCGGTGGCTGAAGCGATTAAAAAAGAAGGGTTAAGCTTATTACGCGGAGGTGCATTTAAACCACGCACATCTCCTTATGACTTCCAAGGTCTAGGAGTTGAAGGGCTTAAAATTTTAAAAGAAGTCGGTGACAAGCATGGACTTAAGACAGTTAGTGAAATTGTGAATCCAAATGATATTGAACTTGCGCACGATTATGTCGATGTGATTCAAATTGGCGCCAGAAACATGCATAACTTTGAATTATTAAAAGAAGCAGGACGAGCTAGTAAGCCAATCTTTCTAAAAAGAGGGTTAGCAGCTACCATTAATGAATTCATTAATGCTGCTGAATATATCATTTCTCAAGGCAATGAACAAATTATTTTATGTGAACGCGGCATTCGTACTTATGAAACAGCGACTCGAAACACGCTTGATATTACAGCTGTTCCGATTTTAAAAAAGGAAACACATTTACCAGTCTTCGTGGATGTAACGCACTCGACTGGGCGTCGTGATCTGTTATTACCTGCTGCAAAAGCGGCATTAACAATTGGCGCAGATGGTGTCATGGCCGAGGTTCACCCAGATCCTGCAACAGCTTTATCTGATTCACAACAACAAATGGATTTACCTACCTTCCATTCATTTATTAATGAGCTACGTCAATAACAGGAATACTAGTCATAGTATTTCTGTTTATTTTGTGAAAGAAAAAGAACAGTTTAAGGTAAACGGCATGCTTATTGTTGATAGAATTTTTAGAATGTCGTATGCTATTAGGAAAAGCGCAGGACGCCCGTTTAACCACGCAGTGAGCCGACTAAAACCGGCCACGTCCTATGGCCAACGTCGGCACTAGAACGTCCAGTTCGTCGCTGGACCGACTGAACTGAGATAAAGGAAACACGATGAGCATCGCGAATCGATGTTGACTTATCGTAGGTTTAGACGGGAAGTCACCCAGTGGTTGGGCACCTTGCGCTAGACAAGACTGAACAAGTATCTATAATAGCATAGGTGTATAACTATTAAAGAATAACGGTGCGAAGCGAGGGATTTCAATGAGTGTAACAATTTATGATGTAGCGAAAAAAGCAAACGTGTCCATGGCCACTGTATCAAGGGTGATCAATGGTAATACAAACGTTAAACCTACCACAAGAAAGAAAGTGTTAGCTGCCATTGATGAATTGGGATTTAGACCAAATGCGGTCGCAAGAGGACTTGCAAGTCGTAAAACAACTTCTGTTGGGGTTATTATTCCTGACATATCGAATATGTTTTTTGCTGAATTAGCGCGTGGGATTGAAGATATCGCCACTATGTATAAGTATCATATTATTTTAAGTAGTTCGGATCAAAACTTAAACCGTGAATTAGATTTGTTTGATAACATGTTAGAAAAACAAGTAGACGGTGTTATTTTTATGGGTGGTTCTGTTTCGGAAGACCATGTCAAAGCCTTTAAAAACTCAAATATTCCAGTCGTGTTAGCAGCTACAGTTGATGAATCGAATGAGATTCCATCAGTTAACATTGATTATTATACTGCGATCCAAGATGCCGTGCACCATTTAATTGAAGAAGGCGGGCACCAGACTATAGGATATGTGGCCAATCATTCACGCTCAACCATTGAACAATCTAAAATTCAAGGGTTTAAAGACAAACTAGAAAAGCAGCAACTTGAAGTTCCAAATCACTTAATATATGAGGGTGATGATACGTATCAATCTGGACTTAAAGCGGCCGATTATTTCTTAGGTTTAGATGAAGCTCCAAGTGCCATTATGACTTCTTCAGATGAAATGGCATTAGGTGTTGTTCATGGTGCACAGGACAAAGGGTTGAAAATCCCTGATGATTTATCAGTCGTCGGTTTTGATAACACAAGACTATCTGTCATGGTACGACCAGAATTAACAACTGTTGTACAGCCAATGTACGATATTGGTGCTGTATCGATGCGTTTATTAACGAAACTTCTTAAGAATGAAGAAGTCAGTGAAGATCAAGTCGTACTTCCGCATCGAATTATAAAAAGAAGCTCAACAAATCATTAATCCATCCGATAATATAGATATAGACAATTTTCTACAATAGGGTGAGAGGTTAATGAAAAAAAGAGATATAATGACACCGATTGGCATAGCGCTCGGTTCGACAATGATTCTTGTTGGGATTTATTTTAATAGTGGTTTAGATGGGTTTTCGACGTTTTTACAATTATCATCATTCATTATCGTGATTGGTGGTTTATTCGGCGCTTTAATGATTAACTTTAATATGAAAGAAATTAAATTAACAGGGAAAGTTTTTAAAGAAGCGTTTAGTAAATCTGACCACAATTTAAAAGAGCTCATTCAGCTATTTATTCATTTGTCTGAAAAGGCAAGACGTGAAGGGCTTTTAGCATTAGAAAGTGAACTTGAAGAACTAGATGATGAATTTATTAAAAAAGGTGTTTACTTAGCTATTGATGGCATTGAACCAGAAGTCATTAACGATATTATGAATGCTGAGATTACAGCAATGGAAGAAAGACATGGTAAGGGACGTTCCATCATCGAAAAGGCAGGGGAGTATGCTCCTTCTTGGGGGATGATCGGGACGCTAATCGGACTTGTGTTGATGCTTAATAACTTAACATCACCTGAAACGATTGGGCCTAGCATGGCTGTAGCATTATTAACAACATTTTACGGTATGGTTCTAGCTAATCTAGTATTTATTCCAATCTCAGGTAAGCTGAACAATATGACTGAAGAAGAAGTATTTATGAAACAGGTCATAATAGAAGGGGTTATTGGTGTACAATCTGGTCAAAATCCTAAAATACTAGAAGAAAAATTAAGTGCATTTTTATCTAATGAAGAGTTGAAAGAAGACGAAGAGGTAATAGAAGAGGAAGTCATTGGAGAGACGGCCAATGAATCTTAATCGTAAACGGAAAAAGAAGCAGGGTAAGCAGGCACCGTTATGGATGGTTACTTATTCGGATATGGTTACACTTATATTAGTGTTTTTCATTCTACTATTCTCTATGTCACAAATTGATGCTGAAAAACTAAAAACCGTAACAGAATCGTACCAACAACGGGTGATTTTCGATTATTATCCATCGCCTGTTGAACTTGAAAGGTCAAGTGATGTTAAGGAAGATGAAAAAGAATCTGAAAACATCACAGAACTTCAGCAGCCTGAACCTATAGCAAGTGATGATTTTGAAAAGCAAATTGATGAGTTAGAGAAGTTGCTACAGCAAATCGAAGAATACATACGAAATGAAGGCTTATCTGACGTTATTTCGGCAACACGAACGGATGAAGGTGTTGTGCTGGTTCTACAAGAAAATGTATTATTTGAATCTGGTGAAGCTCAATTAATAGGTGACGCTCTGCCATTACTCAATAAAGTTGCGACCCTACTTGAAAATATACCGAATTTAGTCAAGGTGGAAGGTCACACGGATCCAAGGCCGATTAAGACTAGTCGTTTTCCTTCAAACTGGGAATTGAGCGGCGCAAGAGCGAGTAGTGTTGTTCGTTACTTTGTGGAAGAACAAGAGCTTGGTAAGAGCCGATTCCAGATTGCTGGATATGCAGATACAAAGCCTATTGTATCCAATGATTCAAATAAAAATATGAAGAAAAACCGACGCGTTGAAATTATTATCCTTGAAAAAAATTAATAAACATAGAAAGTTGCTCCTATGGTTTAATTGGGGGCAACTTTTTTGACTGTATTATTCAACATTATTTCATGGTAAACTTTACATTGGAATTAAATAAACTTAAAAGGAAGTTAATTAATGGGGAGTTCAGGAGCAGTCTCAATCACCCTAGATGTTATAGCGTGGTGTGTTATTTTAATTCTTTTTGTAGTTTTATATAGAAAACAAGAGAATACACCAAAAGTTTGGAAGGCGTTCATTGTATTGCTGATCGGTATGATTTCATTTACATTTGAATATATCATTTTCGAAACAAAGATTAGTATTCCAGTAATTCCGATAGGGTTAGGGGCTTTATTTCTAATTCTAAATAATATAAATGATTACTGGAAGACTTATCAACCTTATGCTTGGTTAGGGTTTTTAGCTTTATTTATTTTCATTATTTCAACATTGCTAGCCTCACCTATACAAAAATTCTTTTATCCGAGTGATGAGCTTTCAACCTTTATAACGGATGCAGAGGAAGCTCAAGTAGTATCGATTCATCCATCTGGTAAAGAAGTAGAACTAATTCATGTGGCCAATCAATTAGAACAATTGGAACAACAAGAGATAAAAAGTGAACAATGGTATAGGGACATGACGGTTCGTAAAGAAAATCATGAAATTGAAGAACGTTTTCCTTATGTTCTAACCAATACCTCTCCCAAAAGTGGTAGCGGATTTAATGGCGTGATCTATTTGGAACGAGATGGGAAAGGAATTCTAGTAACGACTAAGGATCGTCAATATTATTTCCGTTCTAATGAATCCCTTTTAAAGGAGGGGGCCGATGAATAAATATAGAATGATCATGGTTAGCTTAACTATTTTAATCATTGCTGCATTAGTTTATTGGTACTGGTTCTCTTCACCAGAGTCCCTTCCATCTGATGAGCAATTAATAGCAGAAATGAATGATTTCTACCGAGAAGCTAACGTTAAGACAATTCAGGAGACCATCATGCTTGATGATGAACATGCATATATTCCATTTATATCAAAACAAAACGTCTACGGTGCAAGTTATTGGAAGTGGGAAAGACGAAAGTGGAGGCCAATTCGTATTTCCACCTCGGGAGACCCTATTGTGTGGAAGGTAGAACCAGACGACCCATCTACCTACCACATCGTATGGAATATGAATCCGAAACAACCATTAAGTTATGCAAGCTTTTATTTGACGCGTGATCGCAATTATCACATATCAGGGGAAAAGCATCGTTACTGGCCACAAATTCAACTAAAAAATGACGTCAATATTGCAGAGACATCATATGGATCGATGAAATTACCTATGGCTTGGAGCTCATTTTTAACTCAAATGAAAAACACCGTATCAGAACCTAATGAGTTTAATATATTCCATAGAATGGGCGTACAGTTTGCGTGGATTCCATACAATGAAGAAGGGGATCGAATTTTCCCAGAGAATATTAATGGTAGTACATTCTCAAATGGTGGAATGGAAACTCAATTTGTTGTTCTGATTGATGAATCAGAATTAGAATAATTAGATTTAAGAAGGCGTTGATCTGTAAAAGGGTTAACGCTTTTTTTGTCGAAATTAGTTGGAGGAAGGGGAGGGGAGAGGTTATGTTTTTAAAAAAACGTTTTGAACAAAAGGAAATCAATGGTGTTCAAATGGGGAATGGTCTGTTGTCATTTCGAGGTGTGAATTTAAATGTCCATAGCTTTTTTATAGATGGAGTTTTAATTGATACTGGCGCCAAATCACTTGAGTCATACTTTAAACCGTTCTTTAACCAATTGAATATCGAACAGGTTGTGATTACTCATTATCATGAAGACCACACAGGGAATGCCTCCTATTTGCAGAAAACTTTAGGCGTACCACTTTATATGAATCAAGGAATGATTGAAAGCTGCAAAACGAAGGCAGACTATCCATGGTATCGAAAGTTTTTCTGGGGAAAACGAAAGCCTTTTATTGCAAATCCAATCGGAGATTCGTTTACATCAAAGAGAGCTACGTGGAATGTAATTAAAACACCTGGCCATTCTAGAGATCATCTATCATTTCTAAATAATGAAACAGGTCAATTATTTACAGGGGATATATTTGTTAATGAAAAGGTAAAAGTTATATTGCAAGAAGAACATATTCCTGACACAATCGAATCCCTTCAAAAAATATTAACCTATGATTTTAAAGAAGTGTTTTGCAATCATGCGGGGCACTTAAGTGATGGGTACCATTCTTTAAAAACTAAATTAAATCATTTGACTGAGCTTCAAGATCGAATTCTTCATTTATATCATGAGGGAAGAAGTTCAGATGAAATTAACCAGATATTATTTCCAAGAAAATATCCAATTACAAAACTATCATTAGGAGAGTGGGACTCCTTACATATCGTGGAATCAGTCATTAATCACGAAGCAAAAGAAAATGCCTATCAAGCTCGATAGGCATTACATGTATTTCTGTTGATTGGTAATAAACTGTATGCTCTTATTTAAGGACAGTTTATTTTTCTCTGTTATCTCTGGTTTACGAGGAATTTCACGATAGATACCTTCTTCGTCATGCCAATGACTTGGTAATGTAACAGGGCTTTTTTCCTGCCACTGATCTAACCAAGTTTGCGGGAGGTTTCCAGTCATTGGTTTAGAGGATGACGCGATATTCCAGACTTGTCCCCAAGCACGAGGAACTACTCGCCACATGTCATAGCCTCCGCCGCCCAGTGCAACCCACCTACCATCACAGTACGTATGAGCAATTTCATGAGCTAACTTAGGAATCTCCTCAAACGTTTTCATCGTACTGCATAAATGAGTGAGTGGGTCGTAAGCATGCGCATCAGACCCATTTTGAGTGACGATCATATCAGGCCTAAAATACTCCGCAATTTCTTTTAATGCTTGCTCATAAACTTCTAAAAACGATTCATCTTCAGTAAAAGCGTCTAATGGAATATTAAATGAATATCCATAGCCTTCTAATCGGCCTCTTTCATTCGTGTTTCCCGTTCCTGGAAATAGATAACGACCAGTTTCATGAATAGATAATGTACAAACGTTAGGATCATCATAAAAGATCCACTGAACCCCATCTCCATGATGGGCATCCGTATCTACATATAAAACTTTATAATCAGTTTGTTCTCTAATATATTTTATCGCAATGGCTGCATCGTTATAGATGCAAAAACCAGAGGCTTTACGAATAAAACCGTGATGTAGTCCGCCTCCTAAATTAACGGCATGCTCATATCCATCTTTGAGCACCGCATCAACAGCCGTTAACGTACCGCCGACTAAAGTAGCTGCTGCCTCATGCATATTCGGGAAAATAGGTGTATCTTCAGTACCTATGCCATATTCTAATCCTTCACTTTCGGTTAACAGATCTTTTCCTGCTCGCTTAACAGCATCAACATAACGTGGATGATGAACACTTTCTATTTCCTGATCTGTGGCCATTCTAGGCGGAATAATTTGTTCATCAGTTAATGTACCAGCAGCTTTTAAAAGGTCATATGTTAATGTCACCCTTTGCTGATCGAAAGGGTGGTCTTCACGAAATTTGTATGAGTTAAAGTTATCTGTATAAATGAACGCTGCATGACAACTCATGGAGACAACCCCGGTATGTTAGGCCACAAGACTTCATAACCTCTATTTTTTAGTTCATCTATTAATGGCATAGGATTCATCGTTTGAATTCTAAGTACAATAATCTTTTGCGAACGATCTTGTTCATATGGGTAAATAAATACAGAAGAAATATTAATTTTTCGTTCACCGATAATTTGTGTAATCTCTGGAAGCATGCCAGCTTTATTAGGAACTTTAACTTCAACTTGTGAGCTTTGTTCATGAATACCAGTTAACTGGATTAGTGTATATAGTAAATCTTTTTCTGTTACGATTCCGACAATGCGATTATCCTTCGTAACAGGAACACAAGCAATCTCATGTTCATAGAAAATGGATGCAATTTCCTCAATGAAATCGAGTGGATGAACGGTGATGACTGGGCTTGTCATGATGGAGCTGACTTGGTGGTTTAATGTGTCTTCATTCTGAATTTTTTCTAAAGTGGAAGGGGCTGCATCCCGAATATCACGATCTGAAATGATCCCCACAACACTGTTATATTCATTAACAATGGGAATGTGGCGAATATGGTGTTCATTTAATAATGATAATGCTTCTTTAATTGTATGGTGAGGTTCTAAGGTGATGACGTCTTTTTTCATGATTTCTTCAACTAACAACTGCTTCACCTCTTTTACATAAATAGATCATTTCGTCCCATAAATCTTAATGAATCGAATGTTTTGATTGATTCATCAGTTACATTTTTTCCAATTCGTACTAACAAGCAGTTCGCAGGGTGAGAGATAATTTCAGGGTCGTCGGTTGTCATTGGTTTTAAACCTCCGTAACCCATCATCGTCTCCATTAATTTACGATACTGCCAAACATTTAAGCGAGTAGATTCCATATCCCAATGCCAATAATATTCAGTTGTGATGACAATGTAATTTTCCATTTGTTCATCCAGCATGGACACTTTTAAAATGGATGATCCAATACCTAGTCCTCGATAGTCGTTAGATACTTCAATTGCACCAAGCTCTAAAAGGTCATCCATTTTGATAGCAGACCATCTCTCTAAAGGGTCTGGGTGCAAGTAAGTCGCATACCCAACAATCTTATCTCCGTCTCGTGCAATCATGATACGGCCCTCAGGGAAATCAGCAATTGACTTAATGGCTTCAAATTGTTTCTTAGGTGGTCTGAATGCTGTGAGTCCCTCATCAAAATAATAATTGCTAAGTTCTTCAGAATTTAATGGGCCTTCTACGATAATGGTTTTGCCGTTCTTGTTTATTTCTTGTTTATGATAATTTTTAGGATGTTCCAACTCGTCACCACCTAGTTAGCCTATTAGTCTCTCTATCAACAGTATAACATGATTGAGAGGAATGATTTAGCAAAAAAATAGTTTGTAAAAAAGAAAATCCGTACGCGCTATAAATTTAAAGCGGTACGGATGAAATATGTTGCAATCGAAATGTTTACTAGTTTTACAAATACAAAGTATTTAATTTAGTGGAAATTAATAATACTTAGTTCCCATTAGTATCTCCTGAATCGTTGTTGGAGCTATCAGATCCACTTGATTCACCACTGGAGTCTCCACCAGTTCCATCAGAGTCACCACCAGTGCCTTCAGAACCACCGTTTGAATCACCGGAGCCATCACCAGAGCCTGAACCATCGCCAGATCCGTCTCCAGATCCATTGCCATTATCTTTGTCATCTTTTTTGTCTTTTTTCTTGTCTTTTTCTTTCTTATCCTTTTCCTTATCTTTTTCTTCTTCTTTTTTCTCTTCTTCAGGTTTTTCGATTTTACCGTAGGTCACGGAAGAAGAGAAGTCGGATTCGTTACCATAAAAGTCAACGGATTTAACAGCATAAATTCTATTTTGAGATACTTTCACGCCTGGTTCTTTTGTGTTTTCAATCAGTTGGAATTCGCCATCCTCCGTTGCTTTCGTATATACTCTATAGCCAATTACGTCGCCGCCACGTTCACTCCAATTCAATTTCGATCCATTCATTTGAACACCTTTTGGTGGATTAGGATTGCCATTATTTTTAGGGTTGCCATCTTCAGGAGCGATTAGGTTTTCAAAGGCTTTGTTATCTGGAACTAACTTACTCATGTCATCTATATCGTTCCAACCTTGTTCCTCAAGGAATCCAGGTCTTAAGAAATATCCTTCTTCAACGAATTCTTCAGGTGTACGGTCAATGGCTTCATAGTATTTGTCATCAATTTTGACATATTGACCTTCTGTGACGCTATCATCTTTTTTCGTAGGAACATGATTAACATTGAAGAGGTCAGTTTTAACTAATCCTAGTTCCTGACATTCTTTACTAGGTAATAACCCAGATAATTGGCAGTAGCTTCGAGAAACAATACCTCCAGGGCTTTGATGTCGCTGATCTGGTGCCATTAACTTAGGTTTTACTTCAGTTGCTGCATTAACTAATTCAGCCCAGAATCCTAAATTACGACTACTGTATCCAATACAGCCACTACATCCAGCCTCAAGATTCATGACACGCTCTCTTTCATAAGCAGAAACGGTTCCATCACCATTAGCATCGTACTCATCGTAACCAATCCATGTACCTAAGGTTACATTTGGATTGTAACCTATAAATAATGCATCCATCTTATCGTTAGATGTACCGGTTTTACCAGCCCAATCGACATAAGGATTATTTAACCTGCTTCTTGCATACGTTGCTGTACCACTTGTTACTACATCACGTAGAATATCTGTTGTTAAATAAGCCGTTTGTGGCGAGAACACTTTAGTTTCTTCGGCTTTATGTTCAAATACTAGATTCCCTTCGCCATCTGTAATTTTTTCTATCATAAATGAATCTTTAAATTTTCCTCCATTAGCCAAGGTAGAATAACCATTTGTCGTATCCTCTAATGTGACATAATCCGAACCGAGCACAAGTGGTGTCACCATTCTTCCAGGGGGGAATTGCTCGCTATCGAATCCCATTTTAGTTAAATAGTTTGAAAGTTCATTTTGACGTCCTTTTCTTCTGGTTAGATCATGAGCTAACCTTGCTGCAGGTATATTATCAGAGTCTCTTAAAGCTTCCCTAGCACTCACTAATCCACTGTAAGAACCTGTGATATAGTTTGTAGGACTCCAATTACCATCATATTGTGCGGATAATTCTGGTCCGAATTTTACGTCGGCTAGGGGAGAACCTGGGCTTATAATCCCCATATCTATAGCAGGTGCGTAACCGTATAATGTTTTCATCGTACTACCGTTTGGTCTAGTGTGGTAAAATACGTGATTAATCTTACTATGCTCGTAATTTCGGCCACCTACAAAGGCAATAATTGCGCCTGTTTTATTATTTTTTAGCATGGCCCCAGCTTCTACAGGCATTTTAACATCTATAGGATCACCGTTTTTATCATATCTTGTCACAGTTTTTGTTGGAGCAAAGTAAGCGTAATCCTTTGTCACATCCTGAAAACGTTTATAGATTTTCTTATTAATGGTCGTGTGAATTTCATATCCGTTTTGTCTTAAAGCTCTTTCAGCTTTTATTTTAAACTGTTCTAGTAATTTATCGTTTTCTTCTAATTCTTCCATTGTATAACCTTCTTCTTCAGCTAGCACCTTGGTCATACGGTCAGTTGCTCTACGTTCGATTTCTATAGTTAAGAATGGATAATCAGAAATAGTTGATTCTTTTTTGTCTGTTAGATTCCCAATCACATCATATTTTAAAGCTTTTTCATAAGTTTTTTTATTGATAAACCCTTCTTCGTGCATACGACTTAAAACGTGGCGTTGACGCTCTAAACCATCTTTTAATCCTTCTTTTGATTTTACCTTACCACCATTATCAAATGGCGTATAAGCGAAAGGACTTTGAGGAAGTCCAGCAATATAAGCAGCTTGAGCGACGTTTAATTCTTTCGCATTTACATCAAATAACCCTTGTGCAGCGGCTTGAATCCCAGCAATATTACGTCCTGAAGAATCACGGCCAAATGGGACAATGTTCAAGTATGCTTCAAAAATTTCATCTTTATCAAAGAACTTCTCTAGACGGAGTGCAATTAAAATCTCTTTAGCCTTACGTTCAAATGAGACTTCATTTGTTAGAATTTGAGATTTAATTAATTGCTGTGTTAATGTACTACCACCTGATTGGTTTGCCGTGTTACCGAATTCTTGAAATAGTGCACGAAAAATCGCTTTTGGCACTACACCATTATGTGTGTTGAAATATTCATCTTCTGTTGCTTTAATCGCGTTTTTAACATGTTCTGATACATTTTTCAGCTTAACTTCTTCACGGTGTAAATCACTTCTCATCTCACCCATATGTACATTATTTGCAAAATATATATGAGATGTTTGTGAATAGTTGTAAATTTGTTTCTCCATTGTTTGTTTGTCACTAATCTCAACATCTTCTGTTAAAGAGGCAAAGTAACCGACACCAAGGCCTCCTAAGAAAAATGCTAGGATTGCACCTAATAATATAAAGAACAATAATATATTCCATAAAACGTCTAAAGTAATTCGAGTCGTGGTTACGAATTTACCTTGTTGAAAGACTGATAGCCATTTATTATTCATGAACCGAACCTCCTAAAAATTCAAATCTATTATAGCATAATCTTGGCGTTCATCCTATTCTTGAATAATAGATTTTTTATTGCATTTTTTTAAAAGTTGTGGTAAAAATATTTCATAATACAAATGAATGAATTAATACGCTACGAATAGTTGAAGTAGATCTATGCCCAATATTTCAGAGAGCTGATGGTTGGTGAGAATTAGCATACGGTATAGCATTGAATTACGACTTGGAGCGTCTCATTTTGAGCGGTTATAATTGGCCGATATGACAATGAAGTGGTAGCGAAAAGCTACAACTAGGGTGGTAACGCGAATCCTTCGTCCCTATTTTGGGGCGTGGGATTTTTTTATTTATATCTTTCGGAGGTGCCATGATGAAATTTTTAGAAGAATTAAAAGCACGTGGATTAGTGAATCAAATAACAGATGAAGAAGGGCTTGAGAAACACCTAAATGAAAATAGAGTGTCGTTATATTGTGGTTTTGATCCAACTGCCGATAGCCTGCACATAGGTCATCTATTGCCTGTGATCATGCTTAAGCGTTTCCAAGAAGCAGGACACCAGCCCATCGCTTTAGTAGGTGGTGGAACGGGAATGATTGGTGACCCTAGTGGAAGGAATGAAGAAAGACAGCTCAATGAAGCAAGCGTTGTTGAACACTACAGTAATAGTTTAAAAAATCAATTAGCTAACTTTCTTGATTTTGAAGATGAAAAGAAGGGTGCCATTGCGGTTAACAATCTTGACTGGCTTAAAGAGATGTCTGTTATTGAGCTTCTTCGTGATGTGGGTAAGCATTTCAGCGTAAATTATATGTTGGCAAAAGATTCAGTTGAGTCCAGAATCGAAAATGGTATTTCGTTTACCGAGTTCTCTTACATGCTACTACAATCATTAGACTTCTATAAGCTAAACCAAGAACAAAACTGTACGCTACAAATAGGTGGTAGTGACCAGTGGGGTAATATCACAGCTGGCTTAGAGTTCATTAGACGTAAAAGTGAAGAAGGGGAAGAGGCTAAAGCATTTGGTTTAACTATTCCGTTAATCACGAAAGCTGATGGTTCTAAATTTGGTAAAACTGCAGGAGGCGCTATTTGGTTAGATCCTGAGAAAACGTCACCATACGAATTTTATCAGTTCTGGTTAAATGCCGATGATCGTGATGTCATTAAGTTCTTAAAATACTTTACGTTTTTATCATTAGATGACATAAAAGAATTAGAAGGTGAAGTTCAAGCACGACCAGAGGAGAGGGCAGCTCAAAAACGTCTAGCAGAAGAGATGACAAAACTTGTTCACGGTGAAGAGGCACTTAATCAAGCAATCAAAATCTCAAATGCTCTGTTTAAAGGGGATATCAAAGCATTAAATAAATCTGATATAGAAGCAGGATTTAAAGATGTACCTTCTTACGCTCTTGAGGAAGAAGAAAAAGGACTTGTTGATTTATTAGTAGAAGCGAACATTTCTTCATCAAAACGACAAGCGCGTGAAGATATAAAAAATGGAGCGATCTATATTAACGGTGAGCGTGAGCAAGATGCAAGTTACGTCTTAGATCATAAAGATAAATTAGACGATGCGTTTACAGTGATTAGAAGAGGGAAGAAAAAGTATTTCTTAATTAGGCATTAATAGTAAAAAGAGGCTGGGACATAACTAGCTTAAAATAACGTAAAAAAGGCACCAACCATGAAAAGTTTATGGTTTGGCGCCTTTTTTTGCTAGGACTATAATATTTTAA
>NZ_JBHUMZ010000053.1:0-114647 GCF_042685285.1 Piscibacillus salipiscarius
ATTAAACGGTTGACGGTCATTAAAAAAGCCTCTTTAGGGGCATGTTGGTAATGTGCCCTTATAGGGCGAAACTAAAACCGCCCGTTCTACGGGCGGATATTTACTAGTATATAAATCATTTTAACAATTTCTTCAAGATTTTTCTTCCCATTTTTGAGTTAGGATAACGAAAAGCTAAGTCGAATGCCGTTGTCTGTTTTAATACACTCTTTTCATGAGTAAACGTTTCAAAACTGTATTTACCGTGATACTTTCCAATTCCGCTTGTGCCAATTCCACCGAATGGCAATTGATTATTTCCTAAATGCATCATGGTGTCATTAATACATCCACCACCAAATGATATATTTCTGACGATCCATTCTTGGTTTTTCTCATTTTCTGAAAAATAATATAAGGCTAGAGGATTTCTAGACTGTTCCACATGGTCATAAACTTCTTCGAGTTCATTAAACGTCATAACAGGGAGAAGTGGTCCAAAGATCTCATCCTGCATGATCTTAGAATCCCAGTCCAATTGCTCAATTAAGGTCGGATTAATCAAACGATTTGTTCGATCTGTTTCTCCGCCAACACTTATATGACCTTCATTTAAATATTGAGATAAACGATCAAAGTGTGTATCATTAACAATTTTTGTATACTCACCGCTTTGTAGTGGGTTAGATCCGTACATTTTCTCAATCTCAGTTTTAATTTGATTTAAAAGCTTCTCTTTTATAGACTCATGCACGAGCAGATAATCAGGAGCAACACAAGTTTGTCCAGCGTTTACGAATTTACCCCACACAATCCGTCTAGCTGCATATTCAACCTTAGCATCCCGGTCAACAATACAAGGGCTTTTGCCTCCAAGTTCAAGAGTGATTGGAATCAATTGTTTGCTGGCTTTTTCCATGACAATTTTTCCAACAGGCACACTACCTGTAAAGAAAATATAATCCAATGATTGATCTAATAATTCCTGACTAATTTCGGGGCCACCTTGTACGACAGTGATATATTTTTCCTCAAAAGTTTCTTTGATCATTTCTTCAATTAAATCACTCGTATAAGGTGTTAATTCTGAAGGTTTGATAATTGCTGTATTACCAGCGGCAATCGCTCCAATGAGTGGTGCTATAGCTAAATGTAAAGGATAATTCCACGGACTAATAATTAATGTAACCCCATAAGGTTGTTTGTATATTAGACTTTTAGCACCTTTATGAGACGCTGGTGTTTTAACTTTCTTTGGCTGCATCCATTCTCTTAAATATTTGATTGTATAGTTAATTTCTTGTTGCAAAAATCCAAATTCAGTTGTTAAGACCTCGTACGTTGACTTATTTAAATCTTTGTGCAAGGACTCATATATTCTAGGTTCATATCGGTTTAACATTTCTTGTAGTTTTTGAAGCTGATGAATGCGATAGGTGTAAGTCATTGTTTTCCCTGCGCGGAACATTTCCTTCTGACTTTGCACTAGATTTTCAAATTGACTCATGATTCATCCCTCCTTTTAATAACGTAAGTTGAGAAGTCTTCAGCGTAATGAGTGTTTGGAAAAACCTCTTTAATGTCTTTAAGCTCCTTTTGTAAGTCTTCCCATACATATCTTGATGAAACATGGTTTAAAATGAGTTCTTTTACATTGGCAGCTTTTGCTAAATTAGCAGCTTGTTCACTTGTTGAATGAAAATATTGGTGAGCTAATTCATGATCTTCTTTAATAAAAGTTGCTTCATGTATAAGCACATCAGAATCATAGATATAATCAACTATATCATCTAAAGCGTGAGTATCGCCTAGTATAGAAACCTTACGGCCAGGAATGGGGTCACCTGTAACCTCATCTCGTTTTATATTCGTTCCATCTGGCAAACTAACTTCGCGGTTGTTTTTTATCTCTTGATAAATAGGACCTGGTTTAATTCCTCTTTCTTTTAGTTTTTCTGGAATTAGTGGGCCAACTGAATCCTTTTCTTGGATAAGAAAACCAAAAGAAGGGACCCCGTGCTTTAAACGAATCGATGATACTTGTATATGCTGATCTTCAAATAGGATATTTTCGTTAATAGATCGAAATATAAGGTCATATTTTAATCTTGTTTCACTTACTTTCAAACTGAGTTCAATAAACTCTTTTAATCTAGGAGGTCCATATATTTCTACAGGACTTGTACCCTCCTGGAAAGATCGGCTACTTAATAGCCCTGGTAATCCGTATATATGATCCCCGTGCATATGAGTTATGAATATTTTTGATATTTTTCTTGGTTTTATTGTAGAATTCAATATCTGGTGCTGGGTTGCCTCACCACAATCAAATAACCAAATTTCATCTCGTTCTTGTAGCATGGATAGAGCTAAAGACGATACGTTGCGTCTTTTAGATGGCACCCCTGAACCAGTTCCTAAAAATGTTAACTGCATATTATTGATCCTCCAGTCTAACGCCAACCTCTATTGTATTGAACAGGACCACTGAGTTCTATTCCTAACTCATCTGCCACTTGTTTCGGCCAGTATGGGTTTCTCAAGAATACCCGAGCTACAAAAATTAAGTCTGCGCGGTCATTTTGGAGAATTTCTTCAGCCTGAATTCCACTTGTAATTTTACCTACTGCGCCAGTTGGAATTTTTGCTTGCTGTTTAATCTTTTCAGCAAACCTTACTTGATAACCTGGGTAAGTCCGAATACGAGCAGGTACAACACCGCCAGAACTACAATCGATTAAATCTACATGCTGCTTTTTCATTTGTGAAGAAATATGTAAAAATTCATCCATTTGGTTTCCGTCTTCATGATACTCAGAAGCTGATATTCTGACAAAGATTGGTCCGTCAAACTCTGATTGTACCGCATCAATCACCTGCTGAAGTAAACGGTATCGGTTCTCAATTGAACCGCCAAATTCATCTGTTCGTTTATTAGTTAAAGGTGATAAAAATTGATTGATCAAATAACCATGAGCAGCATGAATTTCAACTAAATCAAATTGAGCTTGTTTAGCTCTTCTAGCGGCATCTTTAAAGGCTTTAATAGTGTTTTCGATTTGATCTAATGTCATTTCATTTGGCGTTTTAAAATCTTCATTAAAAGGGATTGCACTAGGTGCAAAAATCTCTCCTTCTAAGTCAGCTTTGCGGCCTGCATGAGCGAGTTGGATTCCACTTTTGGCTCCGTGGGCGTGAATGCGTTGATTAACTTGTTTTAAACCTTCGATATGTTCATCGGACCAAATTCCTAAATCTTCTGCAGAAATACGTCCTTCAGGCTGAACTGCCGAAGCTTCTAATATAATTAAGCCGGCTTGACCTGCAGCGCGGCTTTCATAATGGGTAATATGAAAAGGGGTCACTAAACCGTCTTGATTGTAACAGGAATACATGCACATTGGAGACATCACAATTCTGTTCTTTAAGGTGACGTTTCTAAAAGTGATCGGTTCAAATAGTTTAGTATTCATATAAATCCCTACCTTATAAATTGTGTTTAATTATGTCTGGTATATCTGTAAATACTCCGTCTGCTCCCATTGTGACACATTTACGTGATAAGCTCACGCGATTTACTGTATATACTCGAAACGGTATTTGCTGCTCTAGTAAATGTTTAACCATTTTAGATGATAATAGTCTTGATTTAATGTGAATGGCATTAGCTCCAAGGTCATTTAAAAAATCTCCGATATCTTTTACTTGGCTTTTGGTTAACCATGCTAACTCTATGACGTCACTAATATCTCGTAAACGCTGAATCGTATACGGATTAAAACTAGAAATAACCGTACGATGAACCATGTCGTGCTCTTCAAGTAATTCTACAACTCGCCGTTCGATGGTAGGGTACTCAATCACATTAGTTTTTAATTCAATATTAAGAAGCATATCCTTATCCTCAACCCATTGTAAAAATTCTTTCAAAGACAAAATGGGGGTATGTATATAACGCTTAGAGAACCAATAACCTGCGTCAAACTCTTGCAGCTCTTCTAATGTATAATTTTGAACAAATCCTGTACCATTTGTCGTTCTTCTTATATTCTCATCATGTATGATGACTGGAACTAAATCCTTTGTTAATTGAATATCTAGCTCAATTCCATCCGCTCCTAATTCGTGCGCAAGTTGAAAGGCAGGTAATGTGTTTTCTGGTGCATATCGGCTTGCACCACGGTGTGCAAAAATTTTCATAATGTTTAGCCACCTCAATTTATGACTCTGTTATTTATTATTAATACGATTAATATTCAATAATTCCTGTTTATTTCTGTTATGATTGTGGTGTATAAAGATTGAAAAGTCAAACTTATTTTATAAGGGGGATTGTTAAGGTGAAATGGCAAACTCGAGAAGAGTTGAGATCTCTATTAATTAACTTAGTTGGGTTCGATAGTATTACTGGACATAAAGGTGAAGTTCATTTAATCGAGTATGTTGAACAGGAATTAAAAGCACTAAATTACTTTAAAGAAAATCCTGAATTGGTTCAAACGGACTTATTAGATGATGGACGTAAGTTACTTACGGCTTTGGTAAAAGCTCAAAAGCCCACAAAGAAAACCATTATATTATTAAGTCATATTGATGTAGTTGGAATTGACGATTATGGTTCATTTAAGGATCTAGCTTTTAATCCAGATGAATTAACCCAGCATTTTCGTACTTACCATGAGGAATTGCCTAATGATGCTAAAATTGATCTTCAAAGCTCAGAGGAGTGGTTGTTTGGCCGAGGAATTATGGATATGAAAGCTGGTTCAACTTTACATTTATCTATGCTTGAGCGTGCCATTAACGAACAATGGGACGGCAACATTTTATTATTATTGGTCCCAGATGAAGAAGTAAACTCAGCCGGAATGCTTAAAGCAAGAGAAACGTTAAATTGGTTAAAGCAAACAGAAGACTTAGAATACATATTGTGTATCAATAGTGAACCGATGTTCCGCCAGTTTCTTCAAGATCAGCAGAAATATTTATATACAGGATCATTAGGAAAAGCTTTACCAGGCTTTTTTTGTTATGGTAAGGAATCGCATGTTGGTGAACCTTTTAATGGGTTAAATGCTAATTTGATGCTCAGTTATCTTAATATAAATTTAGAATTAAATCATAGCTTATCTGAGAGGGTAGGGGAAGAGGTAACACCTCCGCCTATTAGCTTAATGAATCGTGACTTAAAAGAACACTACTCAGTTCAAACCCCTTTGACAGCTGTTTCTATGTACAATGTATTGTTAATGAGACAAGCTATACCAACATTAACAAAACAATTAATGGACGTCATGAAACGAACAAAAGTTCAAGTAGAGACCCATGTTAAACAACAAGCTGAAGCCAATGGATATCAAGTGAATTTCGATATAAAATTATTAGATTACCATACTCTTTATGAGGAAGCCGTCAAAAGGCATGGAAAAGAATTAGTAAACAAAAGAAGGGAAGAGCTGCTTAAATCTAGGGTTCATGGAGATCGCGATTTTAATACTCTCTTAGTTCAAGACTTAGCTTTCTTGTGTAAAGATTTAGCTCCAATGATGATTTTGTTCTATAGTCCGCCTTATTATCCGGCAGTTTCAAGTGAACACAATTTACTTGTATCTAAAGTAGCAAATCGAGTTTCTCAGGTTTTAAAAGACCAATATAGCTATGAAGTGAAAACGCTTAATTACTTTAATGGAATTTCAGATTTGAGCTACATCGGCTATGATTCTAATAAAGAGAGTAATTTAAAAGAATTATATAGACAGATGCCTTTAAATGAAAAAGAGGGGTTGCTTAAATATTTAGAAGAAGATATTGACGTCCCATCTATTAATATTGGTCCCGTGGGAAAAGATCCTCATCAATGGACTGAACGTTTAAATATCGATTATTCTCTTGAACAACTGCCTAATGTTTTAGCAGATGCGATTAAATTTTCGTTTAAAAAAGCTTAATCGTCCATGTTAAAAAACTATTTTTGTAGTATAATAAAACTGAATACCTATTCAGTTTTATTGGGGGCAGTTTAAATGACACAAAATATATATCAACTAACACTTCCGACACCCTATGCGGTAGGAGACGTTCATGTATATATTGTAAAGAATGATATTATAACTTTAATTGATGCAGGTGTGCATACTGAAGAAGCATGGCAAGCGTTTAACGAACAGCTTAAGAACATTGGACTTACACCTAAAGACATCGATCAGGTTGTTCTGACTCATCATCATCCTGACCACATTGGCTTAGTTGGACGTCTTAATCATGTCCAAAACATTTATGGGCATTCATTGGTTCATAAATGGTTGACACGTGATGAAATGTATCTTGATCATTATATTCAGTTCTTTAATGATCTTTATACGAAGTGGGGTGTACCAGATCAATTTCAGGATATTGAAAGAGCTCTAGACTACACACTTGCTTTTTCAACACCGAGTGCTTTGACACGATATTTAAATGAAGGCGATCAGATTCCAGGTTTAGAAGGTTTCCTAACACTTGAAACTCCTGGACATGCAGAAAGTCACCTTTCTTTTTATAATCAAGATACGAATGTCTTATTAGCAGGTGATTTTTTATTAAAACATATTTCATCAAATCCGCTGCTTGAGCCTCCTGTTAACATTGGAGAAGAGCGCCCAAAACCATTACTACGCTATCGTGAGTCTATGAAAAGAGTATTGGACTATTCCTTTTCAACGATTTATCCTGGGCACGGTAAAGTTTTCTCTAATCATCAACCATTGATTGTCGACCGAATCGCTAAACAGGAAAAGCGTGCTTTTAAAGTTTTAGATTACATTAGCGAGTCGCCTTCAACACCTTATGAAATATGTCAGTACTTATTTCCGAAGCATTATCAATCACAGTTCGGCTTAACAATGTCAGAAACGGTTGGACAGTTAGACTATTTATGTTCTATTGGTGAACTTGAACAACTTTCGGATGGAGAAGTTGTTCGATATACAGCTGCGCACCCAATAACAAGTAAATAATTATTAGTTTAAAAGTTGAGCTAGAGCACTGGATTATATCATTCTGGTGCTCTTTTTGCTTTTAGAGATGATCTAAACTAATGATTTCATCTAATGGATACCATTTAACCTTTCCTTTGGATGTAAAGAACTTAAGCTGTTTTGTGTATGGGTCAATTTTTTGTATGATCCCTGTAGCGGTCACCGTCTCGTAAGGGTGAAACAATGTTATCTGAACAAGTGACTGAGAGCTAATGGCCATTAGAATACTGCCTTCTAGTTGTTCAATCTCCTGTTCATCTAAAAGAGGTTTTGTTTTTTTAATTAATTGTTGCTGATGCTGTTGCAGCAGTTCTTTATGTTCTGGTAGCATCATTCTGCTCGATTCCCAAAGTAAATTATGCCCATGAGTTAATTTATTTGGATTCATTACATTCTCTCCTTACTTATAATGTCCTCCAATTTTTTGAGCTCGGTCAAATACTTGACCAGCGTCTTTTAAAGAAGACGCTCGAACAATTGCTGTTTGGCCAAATTTCATTCGAATGTCGTCCATTGCTTTACTGAGCTGGTCTTTTTCGACGGATGGATTAAAAAGGTTTAACTGATACACGTCAGCGGACTGCAGTTGTGATAACGTTACGCCAACACTTCGAACAGGTAAACCATCCCAATGTTTATGCAATAACTTTAAAGCAGCATGAAATAAATCCATCCCATAATTAGTAGGGGAGGTGAGTTTGATTTGCCTATGAAATCCAGTCGGAACATCGAAATTTGCCCCGCGTATACCTAACGACAATGTATGGCCTCGGTAGTTTTTAGCTCTTGCACGTTTGGCGACTTCCTCGCATAGTTCAAGAAGAACAATTTTGACATCTTCTAGCGCTTCATAGTCTCTTGGCAAGGTCATGTGGTGTCCAACTGCTTTTTGACTGTTATGAGTTTTGGTTGTAACTGGAGAATAGTCAATCCCATTAGCGATATTAGATAGTACCTCGCCATTAATTCCCCAGCGTTTTTTTAAGTGGTGTAGGGGATAATTGGCGAGGTCACCAATGGTTTGTATACCCATTCGCTGAAAGTGATGGTTCATGCGACTTCCAACTCCAAACATTTTTCCAACGGGCAGTTTCCACATCGTTTCTTTCATATTGTCATGCGTAAGATGAAATATACCGTCTTTATTCTTCTTAGCGAATGCATCACAAGCAATTTTAGCTAGAACTTTATTAGGCCCCATACCAACACGCGCATATACGCCAAGTTCTTCTTGTATTTCATGTTGAATTTGTTTGGCGACTGAATATCGGTCACCGAATAATCGTTCTGTGCCAGTTAAATCCATAAACTGTTCATCAACTGAGAAAACTTCAACCTGATCCGTAAACCTTTCTAAAATTTGAGTGATTTGGTAAGACAAATCTATATATAATTTCATTCGTGGTCTAACCACAACTAAGTCAGGACATTTTTCCTGAGACTGCCAAAGGGCTTCAGCTGTCTCCACTCCATATTGTTTAGCAATTGGGCAAGCAGCTAAAATGATACCGCTACGCCTCTCAGGATCGCCGGCTACCACAACTGGTTGGTGTTGCAACTTAGGATCAGCTGACTTTTCGATTGATGCATAAAATGACTGCATATCCACTAAAAAAATGATTTTTTCCATAGTATCCCTCTTTTTAAATAAACAGAACTTTTGTTCGTGTTTATATTATATGCGAACGCATGTTCTTTTATCAATAGAAATTCATGACAAAAGACTCATAAAACGACATAAAAAAGCCCTAAAGTCTATTGCCTGAGGACTTTAGAGCTAAACGTTTCTAACTAACATTATTGACGATGCTGCTTATAAACATTGGCTTTAGTGATTTGTTTTAACTTTTTAATCAGATCTTCTGAAAGCTGTGCTGCCTCATAAGCACGAACATTATCTAATACTTGCTCAGGCCTACTTGCACCGAGTGCTAAGCTGCTAACAGCTGGGTGATTAAGAACATAACCAATGGCTAAAGATTGAGGTGATAGATGCGCCTCATTGGCAAGATCTTGTAATGATGTCACAACAGATTTTAACTGATCTGCATCATAATCAAGGAATCCATCTTGACCTTTTTTCTGCCACTGACTCTGTCCTTTATTGGTGAGCATTCCTTTACCAAGTGCACCGCGAACTACAACACCAATATTATGGTCATTGAGATGGTCTAGTAATTCTTCTTCGGGGCGGCGGTCTAATAAGCTATATTGCATCATCACACTTACCATATCAGACCGTTCAACAAATCGGTTAATAACATTTGGACGGATGGAGGAGATACCATAATAACGAATTAACCCTTCTTGCTTGAGTTCTTCAAATGCTTCAATCACTTCATCAGTTGGATCTTCAATTGTTCCTCCGTGAAGCTGATAAAGGTCAAGATCATCTAAACCAAGACGAAGTAGGCTGTTTTTAATAGCTTCTTTTAAATAAGCTTTCGAAGGGTCCCAGTACCAACCATCCTTACCTGGTTCAAAATGATTACCACCTTTAGTCGCGATAATCAATTGGTCACGTTTACCTTTGATCGCTTGTCCAACAATTTTTTCGTTTTGTCCGAAGTCATATAAATCAGCCGTATCTAAATAATTAATTCCTTGATCGAGAGCTGTGTGGATGACGTGGGAAGCTTGGGTAACATTCGTACCTAAATTCATACATCCTAAAGCAATCTCAGAGACATATAAATCTGTGTTTCCTAACTGACGCTTTTTAACCATTTTGAATCACTCCTTCTTTTTCTATTTTAAAAACAAGATCCTATTAAAAACAACTTATAAAATGGTTTATGCTAAAATAAATGGCAGAAAGGGGATTGTTATGGTAAAGAAATTTGAAGAAAAGACATTATCGAGTGAATCCATTTATAAGGGGAAAATTATTGATGTAAAAATAGATGAAGTTAAGCTGCCTGATGGTAAAACGTCGAAGAGGGAATTAATTGATCATCCAGGAGCAGTTGCAATTATTGCCTTAACTGATGAAGGTAAACTGGTGATGGTTGAACAATATCGAAAAGCGTTAGAGAAAAGTATTATTGAAATTCCTGCAGGAAAACTAGAAGCTGGTGAAAAGCCTGACATGACTGCTAAAAGAGAGCTTGAGGAAGAAACGGGTTACCGAGCAGAACAATTAGATTTTATTGTTTCTTATTATACGTCACCAGGTTTTGCGAATGAGATTATTTATGTTTACAAAGCAAGTGGACTTAAAGTGGTTGAAGATCAATTGCAGGGCGATGATGATGAGTTTGTTGAATTAATTGAAGTAACTTTAGATGAAGCGGTAAAACTAATTGAAGAACAACGAATTCATGATGCAAAAACAATTCATGCCGTTCACTATCTTATGCTACAAAATAAAGGATGAAATAAATGAGTTTAAATAGTTATTACGCCGACCTGCATGTACATGTTGGAAGAACGATTCATAATAATCCTGTTAAAATATCTGCATCTAATAATTTAACCATTTCAAATATATTTGAGTATGTTCGGGAGAAGAAAGGGTTAGATCTTGTTGGTGTTATTGATGCTCATGTACCTGAAGTAATTGAAGAAGTTGAAGATTTACTAAAAAATGATTGTTATGAGCTGGACGGTGGTGGTATTTCAAACGGAGCTGTCACAATGTTATTAGGGTCAGAAATTGAACTGTATGACGAGAATTGTGCAGGCCCTATTCATGTATTATGTTTTTTACCAACGCTCGAAAAAATGAAGCGCTTCTCAAACTGGTATCAACAATTTGTTAAAAACCCTACATTAAGTTCACAGCGTATGTATATACAAGCTCAAGAACTTCAAAAACAAGTGAAAGCATTTGAGGGACTATTTATTCCAGCACATGTTTTTACTCCATTTAAAAGTTTATACGGCAAAGGGGTTAAGACGAGTCTTTTGGAAGTATTTAATCCTGATTTAATTGATGGAGTGGAACTTGGGTTAAGCTCTGATACGTCGATGGCAGATACAATCCATGAATTACAACCCTATACATTTCTAACTAACTCAGATGCTCATTCATTAGAAAAAATCGGTCGTGAATATCAAAAATTGCGTTTAGAAGCACCAACCTTTCATGAATTAAAACTCGCATTAAATGAATTTAAAGGAAGAGAGGTTATCGCAAACTATGGTATGAACCCGCTCCTAGGTAAGTACTATACAACGATTTGCCGAGGGTGTCATCAACGAATTGAGTATACTAAGATCTGTCCGAATTGCGGATCGAAAAAGGTCATTAAGGGGGTAAGTGAACGAATCAAAGAAATCAGTGCAACTCAAGGTGCTAGTAACCGAAAAAGACCTCCTTATGTTCACCAAGTTCCTTTAGAATATATTCCAGGACTTGGACCTAAAACACTAGAGAAATTAAGGGATGTTTTACACCATGATATGTATATCATTCACAAAGCAACATATGAAGAAATCAAGTCGCATAGCCAAAAGCAATTAGCAGAACGAATCCTGCAGTTAAGACGAGGAGAGCTTCATATTAATCCAGGTGGTGGCGGGACTTATGGCAGCGTTATCGTGCAGAAGAACAAAAAATAAATTCAAATAATCTACTTGGTTCTATATTTGTTTCTACTTTCATAGGATTTTACTAGAGCTAGAAACGAATGGAGGAACCATAATGAAACGTTGGTTAAAGGGGTCGTCCTATACATTAGAACCTTATATGAGTTTATACATCTTTCTATTTGTCCTATTTGTAATCGGAGTGATCTTTGGAGCTAGCATGGTCGGTAGTTTAAGCTTTTTGCAAAAACAAGATTTATTGTTTTTTGTTGAGCAATATTTTCAGTCCATTACAGAGTCATCTAGATTATTAACGATTGGAGAACTATTTAGTGCATTTTGGACGCACGGAAAGTATGTGACGTTTTTATTCTTGTTCGGGTTATCATTTATTGGGTTACCTATTGTTTGGTTTTTATTATTCTTAAAAGGGATTGTTATTGGGTTTACAGTAGGATTCCTAGTCAATCAATTATCTTGGAAAGGGTTTCTATTATCTATAACATCAGTTGCGCCTCAAAATTTATTAATTGTTCCAGCATATCTATTAATTGTAGCTAGTAGTATGATTTTTTGTATTCATGTGATGAAGATGCTGTTTTCAAAAGGAAAAAGTCATTATACAATCGGCCAGGCTACGATGCTTTATTTTAAAAGTTATTTAATTGCATTATTAATTATTCTTGGCGGTTCCATTTTAGAGGCATTTGTCTCCACACAATTTATGCACATCATTTTAAAATAATTATAAACAAATAACTGTTATCAAATTATAAATTAAAATTATTATAATTTGACACTATCCTTCCTCTTCCATATAATTAATTATGTAAAGTAAGAGGGGGGATTCTTCATGGAAAACCGCATTGAAAAAATAAAGAAACAATTACATTCTCAAAGTTATAAATTAACCCCACAAAGAGAAGCAACTGTTAGGGTATTACTAGAACATGAGGAAGATCATTTAAGTGCGGAAGATGTCTACCTCCTCGTGAAAGAAAAGTCACCTGAAATTGGTTTAGCAACTGTTTATAGAACACTAGAATTATTGTCTGAACTAAAAGTAGTCGATAAAATTAACTTCGGTGACGGAGTGTCGAGGTACGACTTAAGAAAAGAAGGTGCTGAACACTTTCATCATCATTTGGTTTGCGTAGAATGCGGTTCTGTTAAAGAAATTGAAGAAGATTTATTAGGTGATGTTGAAAAATTAATAGAATCACAGTGGGAATTTAAGGTTAAAGATCACCGGTTAACCTTTCATGGTATTTGTAAAGACTGTCAATCAAAACAACAAGATGATAAATAGGTTACATAGACTACCTTTTTTCAAATAGAGAAAAAAGGTTTTTTTGTTTAAACAGAGAAGCCAGATTATTAAATTGTTAGTATATTTGTAAATTAAAGAATATTAATCTTGAGAGCCGCTTGTTTTGAAATGGCTTTATGTAAGTCTTAAAATAGAGGAGGCATCGGGATGGAAGATGCAATAAAAGATTACATTCACTTTCTGCAAATTGAAAAAGGACTTGCTGATAATTCTATTGCTTCATATAGAAGGGACCTTAACCAGTACATTAAATTTCTAGAAAAGGTTGAAGGGCTAAAAGAAGTTGGTCAAATTGAAAGGCATCATATAAGAGAGTTTTTAAAGCACTTAAATGAAGCTGGTAAGTCAAGCTCAAGCATAGCAAGAATGATTTCAACGATTCGTTCTTTTCATAAATTTATTATACAGGAGTTTGGCGTTAAACATGATGCATCACTACATATACAAACGCCAAAAAAGGAACGTACCTTACCAAAAGTATTATCTAATCAAGAAGTGGAAGCGTTATTAGACTTTGATGGTACGGATTCTCTTGATTTAAGAAATAAAGCCATGCTTGAGACGCTTTACGCTACAGGATTACGTATAACAGAATTGTTATCATTAAAAGTGAATGATTTGCATTTATTAATGGGCTTTGTACGTATTATTGGTAAGGGTGGTAAGGAGCGAATTGTTCCTTTAGGTCAGCATGCAAAAAATTCAATCGAAGAATACGTTGAACATGCAAGACCTGAGCTCATTAAGCAGAACAACACCGATGCACTCTTTCTTAACCACCGAGGAAAACCGATGACGAGACAAGGATTTTGGAAGATCCTTAAAATCATTGCTAGAGAAAGAGGAATTAAGGCAGAACTAACACCGCATACCTTACGTCATTCATTTGCGTCCCACTTACTTGAGAATGGGGCGGATTTAAGAGCTGTACAAGAAATGTTGGGACATGCTGATATTTCAACAACACAAATCTATACCCACGTTTCTAAAACTAGGATGAAGGATATTTACCAAAATTACCATCCTAGAGCATGACCTATGTTATAGTTTTTTAGTTGTGGGTAAAATGTTAGAGACATCAAAATTGGAGGTAATCAACCATGGAACAACCGTTTAATCGTGTATTTTTAATTGTAATGGATTCTGTTGGAATAGGAGAGGCGCCAGATGCTAAAGAATTTAACGATGAAGGTGCCGACACTCTAGGACATATTGCTGAACATATGAATGGGCTTACAATGCCAAACATTGGTAAGCTTGGCTTAAGTAATATAAGAGAAATCAAAGGAATTGATCCTGCCAGTAAACCGATGGCGCATTACACTAAAATGGAAGAAGCATCAGTTGGTAAAGATACGATGACTGGCCATTGGGAGATTATGGGGCTTAGAATGGATCAGCCATTCCGTACGTTCCCTGAGGGATTCCCGGATGATCTAGTACAGAAAATTGAGGAGAAAACAGGACGTAAAGTAATTGGTAATAAACCAGCTTCAGGAACTAAAATTATAGAAGAACTTGGTAAAGAACATATGGATACTGGAGCACTCATTGTTTATACTTCAGCAGACCCTGTATTACAAATCGCTGCTCATGAAGAAATTGTACCATTAGAAGAATTATATGAGATTTGTGAAACAGTTCGTGAAATGACTAAAGAGGATCCATACATGATTGGAAGGATCATCGCGCGTCCATTTGTCGGAGAGCCTGGTAACTTTGAGCGTACATCCAATCGTCATGACTATGCCCTCAAACCATTCGGACGTACAGTCATGAATGAACTGCAAGATGCTAATTATGATGTCATTGCTTTAGGTAAAATCAGTGATATTTATGATGGCGAAGGTGTAACTGAAGCATTACGCACCGATGATAATAATGATGGAATGGATAAATTGTTACAAAGCATAGAACAATCCTTTAATGGTTTAAGCTTCTTGAACTTGGTAGATTTTGATGCTAAGTTTGGGCATCGCCGTGACCCTCAAGGATACGGTGAAGCGCTAGAAGAGTTTGATCGCCGTTTACCAGAAGTTTTAGAGAAATTAAATGAAGATGATCTCCTAATTATTACAGCTGACCATGGTAACGACCCTATTCATCATGGTACAGACCACACTCGTGAATATGTACCTTTATTGGCATACCACAAAGAAATTAAAGAAGCTAAACAATTACCGCTTCGCGAAACGTTTGCTGATGTCGGTGCAACTATTGCTGATAATTTCAACGTTAAAGCACCTGAATATGGCAAAAGTTTTCTAAATGATCTTAAGTAAAGGAGTCGCAATAATGATTGAACAAATTAATGAGTCTAAAGCATTTATTGATCAACATCTAGAAGGGAAACAACCTCATATTGGATTAATTCTTGGTTCTGGGTTAGGAATACTAGCGGATGAAATTGAGAATCCAATCATTATACCTTATAAAGAAATTCCAAACTTCCCGACTTCAACTGTAGCAGGGCATAAAGGGCAATTAGTCATAGGTGAGTTACAAGGTAAAAATGTCATTGCCATGCAAGGTCGATTCCACTATTACGAAGGATATTCGATGCAGCAGGTGACTTTCCCGGTACGTGTCATGAAAGCATTAGGTGTTGAGAAACTAGTGGTAACAAATGCTGCTGGAGGGATTAATGAATCATTCGATCCAGGGAATTTAATGTTAATTAAAGATCATATTAATATGATGGGCGATAATCCATTAATTGGTCCGAATGAAGATGAATTAGGCGCAAGATTTCCTGATATGTCCCAAGCGTACGACCGCGAATTAATGGAAGTAGCTAAAAATTGCGCTTCAGATTTAAACTTGACTCTTCAAGAAGGCGTATATGTTGGAAATACTGGACCAGTATATGAAACAGGTGCGGAAGTTAAGATGTTACGTACATTAGGTGGAGATGCTGTTGGAATGTCGACTGTTCCAGAAGTTATTGTTGCGAGTCATGCAGGTATCGATGTGCTTGGCATCTCGTGCATCTCAAATATGGCAGCAGGGATATTAGATCAGCCTCTATCACATGATGAAGTCATTGAAACAACTGAAAAAGTACGTGAAGATTTTATTCAACTAGTGAAAAAAGTCATCGGAAAGATGTAATTTATAGCAGGAGTGTATAAAAATGAGAATGTACGATGTAATCGCTAAAAAGCGAGACGGTAAACATTTAACAGAGGAAGAAATTCAGTTTTTTATAGAAGGTTATACTGATGGTTCAGTACCTGATTATCAAGCCAGTGCTTTAGCTATGGCAATTTATTTTCAGGATATGAATGATGACGAACGTGCGGCATTGACTATGGCAATGGTTCATTCAGGAGATACGATTGATTTATCGGACATTGATGGAATTAAAGTTGATAAGCATTCAACAGGAGGAGTTGGCGATACAACGACACTTTGCTTAGCGCCATTAGTAGCGTCAGTTGATGTCCCAGTAGCCAAAATGAGCGGACGCGGATTAGGTCACACGGGTGGCACGATTGACAAACTTGAATCAGTACCAGGATTTCATGTTGAGATTAGTAGTGATGAGTTTGTTAATTTAGTTAATAAAAACAAGTTAGCCGTTATTGGTCAAACAGGAAACCTAACTCCAGCTGATAAAAAGCTATACGGTCTAAGAGACGTAACAGCAACCGTTAATTCGATTCCTTTAATTGCAAGCTCAATAATGAGTAAAAAAATAGCTTCAGGCGCAGATGCCATCGTATTAGATGTGAAAACAGGTGCTGGAGCATTCATGAAATCAAAAGAAGAAGCTGAAGAATTAGCTAAAGCTATGGTTTCAATTGGAAATAATGTCGGACGTCAAACAATGGCGGTCATTAGTGATATGAGCCAACCTTTAGGGCGCGCGATTGGTAATGCGTTAGAAGTTAGGGAAGCTATTGATACCTTAAATGGTCGTGGCCCTGAGGACTTAACAGAGTTAACCTTAACTCTTGGCAGTCAAATGGTCGTTTTAGGTGGTAAAGCTGAAACGCTTGATGAAGCTAGAAACATGTTAGAAGAAAATATACAAAATGGTAACGCCATTAAAAAGTTAAAAGAATTTTTATCTGCACAAGGCGGTGATGCATCAGTAGTTGATCAACCTGATGCTCTACCACAAGCGGCACATAAGTTCGAACTTGAAGCAAAAGAATCAGGTTATGTAGAGAACATGGTAGCGGATGAAATTGGCCATGCCGCTATGATGCTTGGAGCAGGCAGACAAACAAAAGAGTCAGAAATTGACTTAGCAGTAGGAATTGTACTAAATAAAAAAGTAGGCGATTACGTGGAAAAAGGTGAATCTATTTTAACCATCCATGCTAATCAAACGGATGTAGATGAAATAAAAGAAAAGTTATACAATAATATTTCCATTAATTCGTCAGAAGTACAAGCGCCGCAGCTCGTTCACCAGTTAATCAGTCAATAATTTTATTGTAGTTGCTAAGACAAATCGAAAAAGATGATCTCGAAACTGATTCGGGATCATCTTTTTTTGTTTTTATAGAAACAAATTGAAGGTAATTTTTTCTCGAATTATAACTCCCTCTTTTACAGCACACGAACCCTCAATATTTTTGAAAAACTTGTAATAAAAAATAAGACCATGGAAAAAATATGAAACATGAAATGGAGGGAGTATCATGCGAAAAATAATAACATGTCTTATTGTATTATCGTTATTTGTACCAAGCTCAAGTATGTTTGCTCAGGAAGCAGCTGAAGTAAACAATTTAATTGAATCATCGAAGTCTGCAATCTTAATGGAAGCGGACACAGGTGAGATTATGTTCAAGGAAAATGAATCAAAGAAGCTACCACCAGCAAGTATGACGAAGGTTATGACGATGCTTCTCATCATGGAAGCTCTCAATAACGGCACGATTTCTTTAGATGAAAAAGTCAGAATTAGTGAACACGCTGCTTCTATGGGAGGAACGCAAATTTATTTAGAGCCTTTTGAAGAAATGACAGTAAAAGATCTGTTAAAGGGAATTGCCGTTGCTTCTGCCAATGATGCATCGGTAGCCATGGCAGAGAAAATTGCTGTTACTGAAGAGGCTTTTGTTGAAAAAATGAACCAAAAAGCAAAGGACCTCGGATTAAAAGATACGAATTTTAAAAACTCTACTGGCTTACCAGAAAAAGATCATTATTCTACAGCTCATGATATGGCTGTCATGGCCAAAGCTTTATTGGAATATGAAAAAATTACAGATTATACAAGTATTTATGAAGATTACCTTCGTAAAGGAACTGAAGATGAATTTTGGCTAGTGAATACGAACAAACTCGTTAAGTTTTATCAAGGTGTTGACGGACTTAAAACAGGATACACTTCTGAAGCTAAGTTTTGTCTAACGGCTACGGCTAAAAGGAATGATATGCGAGTCATTGCAGTAGTGATGGGAGCGGATACGGCAAAAGATCGCAATAGAGATATATCGAACTTATTAGATTATGCATTTGGTCACTATGACCTTAAGCGTCTTTACTCAAAAGGTGATTCAGTCTATGAATGGGAGCCATTACGTTCCAATCAAAAGATTAGTGCTACTCCAAAATCGAATATTTCATTGCTACTTAAAAAGGGCGAATCTATACAAGATTATAAAACTGAAATTATTAAAGGTTCTATTAACAAATGGCCCGTTAAAAAAGGTGATGAAGTAGGAAAAATTCGAGTTTTAAAAGGTGAACAAAAAGTAGGGGAATATCCTTTAGTTGTTGCTCAAGAAGTTAAAGATGCGAATATTTGGACTTTATGGAAGCGAGCACTAAGATCAATTCACCAAGGTAAATAACGTCGAATTAACACTTCTTTTGTCATGTGGCAGGAATTAGACGAATTTAAAAAGAAAGACTCAATAGCTTATTTTTAAGAAGGAGGAAAAAGCGTTGAGTCTTATTTCACATTTTGAAAAACGAGAAGATGTTTTACTGGTAAGACTAGTTGGTGAACTCGACCATCATGAAGCTGAACAACTAAAGGAGAAGTGGAAAGAACAATTAGCTGATACAAGTATTAAGCATGTAGTAGTGAACTTAGAAAAATTAGCATTTATGGACTCTTCTGGATTAGGTGTGTTTCTAGGGCGTTATAAAGAAGTAAAGCAATTAAATGGTGAAATGGTCATTTGTTCATATAATCAATCTGTTAAGCGTCTGTTTGAACTATCAGGATTATTTAAATTAGTCCGCACGGCTGATAATGAAGAGGCTGCCCTAGAACGTTTGGGGGTGGCATCATGAATAATTACATGAAAGTCGATTTTGCAGCAAAAAGCGAAAATGAATCTTTCGCTAGAGTAACAGTTGCTTCTTTTATTGCACAACTTGATCCAACCGTTGATGAACTAACTGAGATTAAAACGGTAGTTTCTGAAGCTGTTACTAATGCGATTATTCATGGTTATGAAGAAAATGAAGAAGGTATTGTGACACTTGAATGCTTTATCCGAGAAGGTGAAGTTGAATTAAGTATCATAGATCATGGCCGTGGTATCGAGAATGTAGATGAAGCCACTCAACCAATGTTTACGTCAAAACCTGAACTAGAGCGATCAGGTATGGGTTTTACCATTATGGAGAATTTTATGGATAATATTACGGTAGATTCACAAATGGGTTTTGGTACAACGGTCACAATGAAAAAGAAGTTCAATCAAAATGAAGCCGCCTCACATAGGTGATGGTATGAATGGTAACGGTAAAACTAAAGAAGAGAAGCAATTAACCGCAGATGAAGTAAGAAAATTGATTGAACGCAGTCAGGCGGGTGACGAATCAGCGAGAGATGAACTTGTTCAGAAAAATACTCGTCTAGTGTGGTCTGTTGTCCAACGCTTTTTAAACCGAGGCTATGAGGCTGATGATTTGTTTCAAATTGGCTGTATTGGCCTAATAAAATCCATTGACAAATTTGATCTATCGTACGATGTGAAGTTTTCGACGTATGCAGTTCCAATGATTATTGGTGAAATCCAACGCTTTATTAGAGATGATGGGTCAATTAAAGTAAGTAGGTCGCTAAAAGAACTTAATCATAAGATCAAAGCAAAGATGGATGAGATGTCAAAGTCAAATGGGCGATCTCCATCAATTGTTGAATTAAGTGTAGCCTTAGATATACCTAAAGAGGATATTATCTTAGCTCTAGAGGCCAATCAAAATCCACATTCTATTCATGAGACAGTATTTGAGAATGAGGGAGACCCAATTACATTAATGGATCAAATAGCTGAGAAAGACTCGAGCTGGTTTGATCATATTGCACTTAAGGAGGCAATAAGACAACTAGACTCACGGGAAAGGTTAATTATTTATTTGAGATATTTTAAAGATCAGACGCAATCTGAAGTGGCTAAACGATTAAACATATCTCAAGTGCAAGTTTCTCGTTTAGAGAAGAACATATTAGAACAAATGGGTTACTTATTAAATAAGCAATGAATGAAGCTCTTACCAATTTGGTAAGGGCTTTTCTAATTTTGTACATGTAAAAAACACTAATGTACATAATAAATTTATAGAACCATACTGAGTCGAAATTTTGGAAACTGGAGCTGATTGTTAATGGCGCAGGTCATTTACTTGAGGTTAAAGCCTAAACAAGTCGTAAATATTGACCAGCAAATTTACTTAAAAGATTTGGCATGGATCAGTACCAATGATGACGAAGTTAAGAAAAAACTGTCAACATTATACTTGCATACCGTTTCGAAGAATGATCAAACCTATAAAGTGTTTGACTTATTTACCATTATTGAAAAAGTTCACACCCTTTATCCAGAATATGAAATTGAGTCAGTTGGAGCAACACAAGCCATTTTAGTCATTTATCAGCCAAAACCTAAAATATTTCCATTGTATGTTCTTTTTATATGGCTACTACTATTTGTAGGTGCTGCCATGGCTATTATGAATTTTCACTTTGATGTCAGTATGGAAGAGGTTCAATCGACATTACATGAAATGATTTCATCCGATCAAGAGAACAGAAGTGTCCTTTGGCTTCAAATCCCTTACTCAATTGGTTTAGGTCTTGGTATGATCCTATTTTTTAACCACTTTTTTAAGAAACGTCTTAATGAAGAACCTAGTCCACTTGAAGTCGAAATGTTTAATTATGACCAAGATCTTCACCATTATGTTTCTTTTAATGAGAATGAGTTGAATAAAAGCGATGATGATTAGTTATCTCATTGAGGTTTTTATAGGTCTTGCTGGTGGTTTAGCAGTTGGTTCAGGGTTTGTAGCGTTTATATCTGTTTTGGGTATTATCCCAAGGCTAGTTCAACTAAGTAAATCAAAAACCTATTTAGAGTTCTACGAGTGGGCAGTCGTATTAGGAGCACTGTTTGGTATATTTATTTCTTTTACACATATTGATATTCCTGTTCCTATTATTATTGAGATGTTTTGGGGCTTACTACATGGTGTCTTTATCGGAATGTTAGCTGCTGCTTTAACAGAAGTGTTAAATGTTTTCCCTATTTTAGCTAAGCGGATTAGACTAGATCAAAAAATTGAGTTACTTATGTTAGCGATAGTATTTGGCAAGATTGTTGGATCATTATTTCAGTGGATTATTTATGTAAGGTGAAAGGTGATTAACTATGATAACTAAAGACAATTATGCGAATGACATTAAACCTTATCAACCTAAGCCAAAACTTCTCAAAAACTGTTTGAAAGCATTTGTAGTTGGCGGAATTATTTGTGCTATTGGTCAAGGGCTGACTATTTTTTATATTGAAGTTTTTGGTTTTACTGAAAAAACAGCAGGGAACCCTGTTGTGACCACTTTAATTTTTATTGCAGCATTACTTACTGGCTTTGGTGTTTATGATAAAATTGGTCAATTTGCAGGGGCAGGTTCGGCTGTACCTGTTACAGGATTTGCAAACTCGATTACGAGTGCTGCATTGGAACATAAAAGTGAGGGAATCGTACTGGGTGTTGCAACTAATATGTTTAAGTTAGCAGGAAGTGTAATCGTGTTTGGTACTGTATCTGCTTATATAGTTGGTGTTATACGTTATTTAGTTGAGCAGTTTTTGTAAAGGTGGTTAAGTTATGAAGTTAGGTAAACAGTCATGGCAATTTAGTCAAGGTGTTTATATACAGTCCTCTGGGGCAGTGACAGGACCTAAGGAAAATCAAGGACCGTTAAGTGATTACTTTGATTATTCATTTGATAATCTTCATTGTGATGAAAAAAATTGGGAAAGTGCAGAACGAGCATTACTTAAAAAGTCTATAGATATATGTTTAGGAAAAACAAGCATTAGAGAAGATGCGATTGACCTGTTTATTAGTGGTGATTTGCTAAATCAAAATGTGTCGTCGAACTACATGGCGAGAGAAATGTCATCCTCGTTCTTATGTGTATTTGGGGCGTGTTCGACTTCAATGGAGACGGTCGCGATCGGTTCTTCTTTAATCGATAGTGGTAATTGCAAAAATGTTTTAGCGAGTACATCAAGCCATTATTCAACAGCAGAAAGACAATTTCGTTACCCAACTGAATACGGTGGACAGAAACCGGACACTGCAACTATAACTGTAACTGGAGCGGGTACGATTTTACTAAATAATGAGCCTTCTGATGTAAAAGTTGAAGGTGCTACCATTGGAAAGGTTATAGATTATGGTGTTAGTGATCCACTTGATTTAGGTTCTGCTATGGCACCAGCAGCTGCTGACACCATCGTTCAACACATGAAAGATTTCGGCAGAAAACCAGAAGATTATGATTTAATACTTACGGGAGATTTATCAAGTGTTGGAACTCCTATTGTTAAAAAAATGACTGAGCAATCAGGTTATGATATTGAAGGGGTTCATAGAGACTGCGGTCTAATGATCTATAACCCTAATCAACAGATTTTCGCAGGTGGAAGTGGTTGTGCATGTTCTGCAGTTGTGACTTACGGGTATATATTGCAACAACTTAAGGAAAATAAGCTGAAGAGAGTTCTTATAGTAGCTACTGGAGCATTATTAAGTCCAACTTTAGTTCAGCAAAAAGAAACAATTCCATGTATTGCTCATGGTGTTGTCTTGCAAAGGGCGGATGTATAAGATGTTTATGGATTTCTTCTGGGCATTTGTAGTAGGTGGCGCAATATGTGTTGTTGGACAGCTATTACTTGATATCTTCAAATTAACTCCCGCACACGTCATGTCGTCCTTCGTTGTTGCGGGTGCCGTATTAGATGGGTTTAATCTTTATGATAATTTAATAAAATTTGCAGGAGCTGGTGCTACTGTTCCTATTACAAGCTTTGGTCATTCACTATTACATGGTGCCATGACTCAAGCAGAAGAACATGGATTTATTGGAGTAGCTGTTGGGATTTTTCAGTTAACTTCGGCCGGAATTGCTTCTGCCATATTGTTTGGATTTATTGTAGCGTTAATTTTTAAACCTAAAGGGTGATGTTCATGAAACCGGATCAAGAACGGAAGATTACAAAGTCAATTGTTCAAAATAGAAAATTTCTAAAAGACTTAATCGGTATTGGTGTATCGTTTGATGCTGATGTTAGAACCATAAACGTACTTGGAACAGAAGTTGATATTTATTTCGTAACAGGACTCAACGACAAAGATCATATCAACATCGTGATGAAGGAATTATTAGAGTTAAATGATGTTGAGCCCCGTCCAAAACATCTTCATGAATTAATAGAAAATCGATTAGTCAATAGTCAAGTTGAGAAGATTGATGTTACCTATGACGCTGTAACTGAAATTTTGTCTGGTTTAATCGTTATTTTTGTTGATGGCTATGACCAAGCATTTGCGGTTGATACTCGGAGTTATCCAGGGCGCTCTCCTTCAGAGCCTGACACAGAAAAAGTAGTTAGAGGATCACGCGATGGTTTTACGGAGAATATTATCGTTAATACGGGGTTAACCCGTAGAAGAGTTCGTGACGATAACCTGCGTTTTGAAATTTTAAGAATTGGAGCTCGATCTAGAACAGATGTTGTCATTGCGTATTTAAGAGATGTTGCAGACCCGGGTTTAGTACAGCGGATTAGATCGAGTTTGGAAAAAGTAGATATTGATGGGCTCGCGATGGCAGAGAAAAGCCTTGAAGAATTTATTGTTGATCAGAAAGTAAATCCATTTCCATTAGTGCGATTCACGGAAAGACCAGACGTCGCTTCAGCTCATTTGTTTGAAGGCCATGTTCTAATTATGGTGGATACATCACCAAGCGTCATTATCACACCGACGACTTTCTTTCATCATGTGCAACATGCTGAAGAGTATAGGCAATCTCCTGTTGTGGGTACATTCGTTAGATGGGTTCGTTTTTTTGCTATCTTTTTCTCTATTTTCTTATTGCCCTTGTGGCTGTTGTTTGTTATGGAACCACAACTATTACCGGAGTGGTTATCCTACATTGGTCCTAAGGAGGAAGGTAATATACCGATATTAGTTCAAATTTTAATGGCTGATATTGGTGTAGAATTCTTGAGGATCGCTGCTATACACACGCCTACCGCAGTATCTACTGCAATGGGCTTGATTGCAGCTATTTTGATAGGTGAAATAGCTATTGAAGTAGGGTTATTTACACCGGAAATTATATTATATGTAGCAATCAGTGCAATGGGTGCTTATGCAACACCGAGTTATGAATTAAGTGTTGCAAACAAGTTGGCAAGGTTATCTTTAGTATTATTAACAGCGGCTTTAGGCGTTAAAGGATTAGTCATTGGTTTTACGTTATATATTCTCATGTTAACTAAAACAATGTCTTTAAATACACCTTATTTCTGGCCAGTGATTCCATTTAATGCTAGGGCCTTATACCACGTGCTATTCCGTGTGCCTATTCCGCTAGATAAAGTGCGACCAAGCATTGTTCACCCTCAGAATGAAAATAGACGTGAAGGTAATATATAATTGATTACACCTTCGTTCATATGGTAAAGTTTAAGAGATAATTTTAAAATCAATCGATACTTACTACTAACTGGTAAGTATCGATTTAAATTTTGATACATATTGTGAGAAGGTGGTCAATTTGCAAAAGAATCATCTACAAATCGGTGGCGTAGATGCTGTTTATCTTGCCGAACAATACGGTACACCTTTGTTTGTATATGATGTAAATCAAATAAGAGAACGATCTCGGTCGTTTACGAGGACTTTTGAATCTTTAGGTGTAGATTATCAAGTGGCATATGCGAGTAAAGCTTTTTCATCGATTGCTATGCTGCAAGTGGCAAAACAAGAAAATTTAAGTCTTGATGTAGTATCTCAAGGTGAATTGTATACAGCTATAAAGGCAGGTTATCCTGCTGATAAAATTCATATGCATGGAAATAACAAAAGTAAAGAAGAGTTAGAAATGGCAGTGGAATATAATATTGGCTGCATTGTAGTGGATAACTTTTACGAAATAGAGTTGTTAAATGAAATATTGAATCAGCGTCAAACAAACATGAGAGTATTACTACGTGTAACACCAGGAATTGAAGCACATACACATGATTATATTTTAACAGGTCAAGAAGACTCAAAATTTGGTTTTGATTTAATAAGTCAGCAGGCAGACCTAGCAATGGAAATTCTGCTTAAATATGACCGGATAGATGTTCTTGGTGTCCATTGTCACATTGGGTCGCAAATTTTTGAAACGCAAGGATTTATCATGGCTATAAAAAAAATATATGAAACTCTTGCAAGATGGAAGGAAAAGTATCACTATCAATCTCAAGTGATCAATCTTGGCGGTGGATTTGGGATAAGGTATACTAATGAAGATGAACCTTTACCATTAAATGAATATGTCGTGAAGTTAGTTGAAACGGTAAAGTATGAGACGGAGCAACGTGATTTAGATTTACCAGAAATATGGATTGAACCTGGTCGTTCAATAGTAGGTGAAGCTGGAACAACACTATATACAGTTGGATCGATTAAAAAGCTTCCAGGAGTTCGTAAATATGTTTCGGTTGACGGGGGTATGACAGATAATATCAGGCCTGCACTCTATCAGGCTAAATATCATGCAGTCGTTGCAAATAAAATAAATGAAACTGTTGAAGAGACAGTTTCAATTGCTGGTAAATGTTGTGAGTCTGGAGATATGTTAATATGGGATTTAGATGTTCCGAATATTGAAAGTGGAGACATATTAGCAGTTGCATCAACTGGTGCATATGGTTATTCGATGGCAAATCATTATAATCGTTTCGCTAAGCCAGCAGTCGTTTTTGTTGAAAATGGTCAAGATCGACTTGTTGTTAAACGTGAAACCTATCAAGATGTTGTTGCCAATGATTTATCATATGAATGAAATTAATTTAAAGGAGAAGAAAAGATATGAAACATGCAACGATTAAATTTGAAAATGGTGAACAAATCAAAATCGATTTATATGAAGAAGAAGCTCCAAATACTGTGAACAACTTTGTAAAATTAGCAGAAGAAGGTTTTTATGATGGATTAACATTCCACCGCGTTATCCCTAACTTTGTCATTCAAGGTGGTTGCCCTAGGGGTGATGGCACTGGAGGTCCAGGATACACCATTAAATGTGAAACAGAAGACAATCCTCATAAACATGAGAGAGGAAGTTTATCAATGGCGCATGCTGGTAAAGATACTGGAGGTAGCCAATTCTTTATTTGCCATTCAGCTCAACCACATCTTGATGGTGTTCATACGGTCTTTGGCAAAGTGACTGAAGGAGTCGATGTAGTAGACCGAGTACGTCCTGGTGATGTTATGGACAAAGTAATAGTCGATTAATCCATAGAAGCATATATGTTATAGTAGTTAGTACTTAAATTTGACAAATGTTATAAAATAATTAAAGTATATAATGTATAATATTTAAAAATTTATCTATAACTATATTAAACTATGAAAGACTTTAAGAGGGGTTTTTATGCTAATTAAATATAAAAAGAGCTTTGAAAAGATTGCAATGGGCTTACTTTCATTTATGCCGGATGAAAAAGAAGTTAAGAAATTGCAGTCAACCATTAAGGAGTATGAAGCAAATGATCATTGGCGTTTGTTTCTTTGGAAAGAAGAAGATATCCTTGGTTTAATAGGAGTTCGTATAGATGATGATCAAAAAATGATCGTTCAGCATATAAGTGTTACACCATCTCACCGAAACCAAGGTATTGGTAAAAAGATGGTTAAAGCACTTAATGATCAATTTTCTAATGAATACTTGATTTGTGCAAATGAAAAAACCGAAAACTTTGTCAGTACATGTAAAGAAGAATAACTTTATTAATCCCGCTAGTATTAGCGGGATTTCTTATGCATTAATTTATATATAAAATTAATTAACTGTTTATTAGGTCTTATATTTCTTTTTAATTCATTATTTGATAAGATTTGAATGGGTATGCTCAACGCTTCTTTGAAAAGAGTGAAATTATGGAACAACAATCAATTTATCAAGTAAAGTTAGATACATTTGAAGGACCTTTAGATTTATTACTACATTTAATTAACCAATATGAAATTGATATTTATGACGTGCCTATGAGAGAAATAGCTGACCAGTATTTAAATTATATACACACACTACAGGAACTACACTTAGATGTAGCAAGTGAATACTTGGTCATGGCTGCAACTTTATTAGCTATCAAAAGTGACATGTTATTACCTAAACAGGAATTAGAGATTGAAGATGAGTATGAAGAAGACCCTAGAGAAGAACTAATTCAGAGGCTAATTGAATATAAGAAATATAAAGAGGCTTCGCATGTGTTAAAAGAAAGAGAGCATGATGCTAATCAAACATACACAAGACCGCCTATAGACCTTTCGAAATATGAGAATACAGTTAAAGTTACTAAAAGTGATGAAGTAACGATTGTTGATTTAGCGCAGGCTTTTCAAAAAGTACTTAGAAGAAAGCAGTTACTAGAGCCGATGGAGACAACGGTCCAAAGGCAGGAAGTATCAATTGAGAAAAGGATGGACGAGGTTGTAGAACGTCTACAAATTAACAGTGGCAAGCAATCATTTGAAAACCTATTTCCTTATCATGAAAAGTTTGAAATTGTCGCTACTTTTCTAGCTATCCTAGAACTTATGAAAGCTGTAAGAATTTCCTGTTACCAGACTAAAAACTTTGATGATATTATGGTAGAGCTAGCGGAGGTTTAATAATGGAATTAAAGCAATTGAAAGGCATATTAGAAGGGCTCTTGTTTGTATCTGGTGATGAAGGGTTATCAATCAAACAAATTAAAGAAGTATTATCTGTAGACATCGACACCGTTCCTGTGTTGATTGAAGAATTGAAGTATGATTATGAACATAATCAAAGAGGATTATCTATATTAGAACAAAAGGAGGTATATTATCTAACGACTAAACCAGAACATGCACTGTATTATGAAAAGATGAAGGAATCAACCATTTCCTCTAGATTATCTCAAGCTGCATTAGAAACACTGGCCATCATTGCTTATAGGCAACCTATTACAAAAGTGGAAATTGAAGAAATTAGAGGTGTTAAGAGTGACGGACCAGTTCAAACATTAGTATCTAGATTTTTAATAGAAGAGTGCGGGAGGAAAGAAACAAGCGGTAGACCTATTCTTTATCAAACAACAAAAGAGTTTTTAACATTTTTTGGTTTAACTTCGTTAGAAGAGTTACCACCTTTACCAGATGAAGATTTTAATGAAGCGATGCAAGAAGCAGATTTATTTTTTAGTGAACAATAATAAATGTTGTAGAGTTTTTTAACATTAAGGAGGAACTGACAACCGTAATGGATACGCACCTTCTTTCTCAAGCGGAGTCAATTAATGAACATTTAACGTTTATCGAATACGAGTTGCACGAATTTTTGGATTTTACAAGTATTGATAAACTTCTTGATTCTGAAAAGAGTTTAAATATTGAGTACCTTCAATCAATTTTTAAAGAATTTAGATATTTGGCTATCTTCTGTGGTGAAGGACGTCAGGCAATTACAAAACTTTTAAAAACAAATAGTATTGAACAAGAGTATTTTGATCGAGTTTATAAAGGGATCTATTATAAGTGTATTATTGAATATTTTTCTCCAAGGGATGAAATATGGTTTGAAGATAGCCGAGCATCTTATCGAAATAAATGCTCAATTGATTTTCAGGAACATCCAGGTCGTTTAATTGTTGAAACCATTAAAAAGATCGAACCATCATTTTTACAGCTTAGAGAACATTTAGATTATCTTGAGCTTTAAAGAGGCAGGTTATAACCTGCCTCTTTTTTTATTCATACATATTGGACAAGAACATATATTGATTATGAGTAGTTTAAGTCCATCAAGTGAGGAGTTCGTCAATGAAAAAGCTCTATTTATTAACCGTTGTTGCCTTATTAGTTTCTGTATTTAGTACAAGCATTGGTTTTAAAGCTGAAGCATCACCAAATGTGTCCGCAAGAAATGCTATTGTGCTAGATATAGATTCAAATGAAATCCTTTATGAAAAGCAGCCCCAAGAAAAACGTAATATCGCAAGTATCACTAAAATCATGACTGCTATAGTTGCGGTTGAAAATGGAGATCTTGATGATCAAGTTACCATTAGTTCTAATGCAGTGAACAAAGAGGGGTCATCAATTTATACAAAGCCAGGGGATCGTTATTCACTTAGAGATTTGGTATATGGTTTAATGCTTAGATCCGGGAATGATGCTGCAACTGCTATTGCAGAACATGTTGGTGGCAGTGAGAAAGGGTTTGCCTTCTTAATGAATGAAAAGCGCAGGTGGATTGGAATGAAAAATAGTTCATTCAAAAATCCTCATGGTTTAGATGAAGAGGATCATTATTCAACTGCATATGATATGGCATTGCTAACTAGTTACGCAATGAAGAATGATGAATTTAGAAAGATCTTTGGCACAAAGAAATATCTTTCTGAGAATATAGATTACTATTGGTTTAATAAAAATAAGTTGCTGATGACAAATGATTACTGCACAGGTGGAAAAACAGGGTTTACCAAAAGTGCAGGACGAACATTAGTCACCACAGCAGAACGAGATGGAAAAGAGATCGTAGTGGTCACCTTAAATGCTTCTAATGACTGGAGTGACCATAGAGTATTATATGATTATGCTTTTGAAAAACTTGAAAAGCGATCAGATGGAATTGATGAGGAAATGTTAGATTTCCCAACATTCATTAAATCATATTTTGATGTTCTAGATCGAATGCATGGGGTAAAAGAATGGTCAACATAATTTGGGTAGCTCTAGCAGTTGTGGGGATTATTTATGCTATTTTTAACGGGACTATTGAAGAAGTTAATAAAGTCATATTTGAAAGTGCAAACGAGTCGGTCTATCTCATTATAAGTTTAGTTAGTATATTAGTTTTTTGGTTAGGTCTGATGAAAATAGCTGAGGAAGCGGGTTTGTTGGTAAAATTGGCTAATTTATTTAAGCCTTTATTTACAAGGTTGTTTCCTGATATTCCTCATGATCATCCTGCCATGGGGTATATCTTATCAAACTTCTCTGCAAATGTTTTTGGGCTAGGTAATGCAGCAACACCGCTTGGGATTAAAGCCATGAAAGAAATGAAAAAATTAAATGATGATCAAGAGGACGCATCACGTTCAATGATCACCTTCTTAGCTCTTAACACTTCTAGTGTGACGATTATTCCTACCACTATTATCGCTATTAGAATGCAATATGATTCAAGCGCACCTACAGAAATTGTAACCTCTACGATCCTAGCAACATTAATATCTACTACAGGAGCTATATTAGTCGATCGTTATTTTTATTATCGTAGACAAGGGAGACTTGGGTATGATCATTCAAATAAGTAATTACATTATTCCCTTCATCATTTTATTTGTTTTACTATATGGTACTTATAAACGAGTCCCAACTTATGAAAAATTTGTTGAAGGAGGTAAGGAAGGAGTATCACTCGCTATTTCCTTGCTTCCTTTTTTATTAGGTATGATTGTTTCCATTAGTATATTTAGAGCATCAGGTGCCATGGATGCATTTGTTTCATTAATTGCTCCGGTTCTATCATTTTTAAACGTACCGCCTGATATCGTACCATTAGCTTTAACGAGACCTATTTCGGGGACTGCATCCTTAGGGGTTGCAACTGATATAATTAAAACAGAAGGACCCGATTCGTTTATTGGGAAATTAGCCTCTACCATGCAAGGGAGTACGGATACGACATTATATATTTTGACGGTCTATTTTGGCGCGGTTGGAATTAAGAAAATGGGAGATGCGCTTAAGGTTGGACTGATTGCTGATTTTATTGGTATAATAGCATCGTTAGTTATTTGCTACATGTTATTCGGATAATATATAGAAAAAAGGGGGAGCGTTAACTTCTGGTTAACGCTCTTATCTTTGTATATAGAAAGGTGATTTTATGGATCGTCAAGAGCGTTTACAAAAAGCAATTGCTAAAAGCGGATTTACATCAAGACGAAAAGCAGAAAAACTCATTACAGATGGGCGGGTAAAAGTTAATAACGAAAAAGTAACCGAACTTGGAACCAAAGTGGGGCCAAATGATCAAATTGAAGTAGATGGAATTCCATTAGAGAAAGAAGAGCCAGTTTATTTTCTTTTATATAAACCACGGGGTGTGATCTCAAGCGTTAGCGACGACCGTGGCCGAAAGGTTGTTGGTGATTTAATTAGTGATGAGATTGATCAGAGACTATTCCCTGTAGGTCGCTTAGACTATGATACTTCTGGTTTAATATTATTAACAAATGATGGTGAATTCTCTCAAAAACTCATTCACCCGAGCTATAAAATTAATAAAGTATATGTGGCTAAAATTAAAGGAATCCCTTCAAAGGAAGAAATCAATCTGCTGAAAAAAGGCGTAGAGCACGATGGGGAATATTTGAAATGCGTTAGTAGTCGTATTTTAAAAACGGACTTTAAAAAGCAAAAAAGCATTATTGAACTGACGCTTCAGGAAGGTAAAAATAGACAAGTTCGCCGAATGTTAGAATCGTTAGGCTATCAAGTGGAGAAACTTAAACGTGAACGATTCGGACCGTTAAATTTAGGAAACTTAAATCCTGGTGAGTATCGTGAATTGACGCCACATGAAGTAAAGCAATTTTCAGATTTAGCAAAAAAAAATGTTAAATAATGTTCAAACATGATTTTCTTGCGTTTTAACCACAGTGTTATAATGGCGATAAGGAGGTCGGATGATGTTCAAAAACAAGAAAACAAGACTGGTCTTTCGTAGTGTTGTATTGTCAATTTTAGTTATTACAACGATATTAGTTTTATATATAAACAGCCTTCAAGATAATCCGATATTAGCTGAAGGTGACCCTGCAGAAGACTTTGTATTAGAACGCTTGGATAACGGAGAAGAGATTCAGCTTTCTGAATTAGAAGGCAAGGGTGTTATGATTAACTTTTGGGCAACCTATTGCGGACCATGTAAAAAAGAGATGCCGTACATGGAAGAACTGTATCAAAAATATCAAGATCAAGGTATCGAGATTATCGCCGTAAGTGTTGATAAAAATAGAATGGTCATTGAAAACTTTTATAACAGATACAATTTATCATTCCCATTAGTACACGACAAAAATGGTACAATTATGGAACTTTACAATGTACAACCTCTACCAACATCTTATTTTATAAACCCGGATGGAACTATAGAGCGTGTTGTAAAAGGACCATTGACTTTAGATCGTTTAGAGACTTATTTCAAAGAGATTTTACCTAAAGAATAGCAAACATAATTGTTTGACCGTGAGGGATAGATATGAATAAGATCAAATGTGAATGCGGACACATTAATCATGAAGGTACAGTACTTTGTGAAGCATGTGGTAAACCAATAAAAGAAAACCAACATATAGATGGTAACGACCAGCAAAAGGTACTTGAGATGCGTTATGAAGGAAGTGCACGCAGATCCAAAACGTACAAACGAACGTTTATTGATAAAACTTGGGCATTTTTCTCATCAGTTAAAGTGGGAGTTTGGTTAATAGTCGCAGCATTGATCGCAGCTGCTATAGGTACATTGTACCCACAAGAAGAATTTAAAAATTCAGTACTTCCTTCTAGTCAATTCTATGAAGAACAATATGGGTTAACAGGTAAAATATTTTACCAATTAGGGTTTCACAACTTGTATAGCTCATGGTGGTTTATAACGCTAATTGCACTTATTGGTATCTCATTAGTCATCTGTTCTATTGACAGGTTTGTCCCATTACATAGAGCGCTTAAGAATCAAAAAGCAAAAAGGCATGAAGTTTTCGTAAGAAGGCAACGCTTTTTTAGTGAATCAGAGAATGTAACAGAAGATGAGAAAAACAAATTAATTGAACGTTTAAAAAAGAAGCGGTACAAAATCACTGAAGACGATGGACATATTTTAGCTGAAAAAAACCGTTTCTCACGTTGGGGGCCCTATGTCAATCACATTGGACTCATTATAATTTTAATCGCAGGTATCCTTAGAATGTTTGATTTCATGCATACAGAAGGTTATATATGGGTGCGAGAAGGGGAAACAAAGGTCCTTCCAACGACAGAACAACAATATTACATCAAAAATGATAAATTCATTTATGAAACATATGACCGTAACGATGAACGATTTCAGGAAGCACTAAAGAATGAAGAATTTGACGTTCCGAGTAATTTCCAAACAAATGCAACTGTCTATAAAGTTAAAGGCGATATTATTCCAGGTCAAGAGCCTGAACTTGAGAAAGTCACAAGTGGTTCAATTAGACTTAATGAGCCAGTTACATTTGATGGGTATGGCATTTATCAGTCAGGTACTCAGTTGAAAAGTGAATATAAGACTATTTCTTTTAATGCTGAAACGAACAATGGTAACGGATTAGGTGGATTTAAGTTTGATACGAATAAAGACAAACGAATATTTAAACTTGACCAAGGTTACCAAGTTGAAATTAAAGATTATTACCCACAATTTGAAATTACAGAAGAAGGACCTTCATCTTTTTCAAAATATCCACGGAACCCTGGTATTATTTTTGAAGTTACTGGACCTGATATTGAAAAAGAGAGATTCTTTTACATTGACGAATCTGTTATTGCCTTGAATGACAATCACACCATAAACTTATCAGTAGAAGATACAGAATTAATCACTGCTTCTGGGTTAATCGTTAAGAAGGATTACTCACTTCCTTTCTTTTTAATTGGAGCTGTTATATTTATGATTGGTGTTGCACAAGGTTTATACTGGCATCACAGAAGGGTTTGGATTCATCCGAAAGGTGAACAGTTCTTAATAGCTGGCCACACTAATAAAAACTGGTTTGGTCTTAAAAATGAAATCGAAGCATCTATAGAGGGCACATCAATCAATATGGTCAATGACCAACAGGAGAAGATCTAAAAGGAGGGTCTATTATGGATTTATATGCGCTAAGTAGTAATTTCTTATATGCCGCATTTATTTTGTATTTAATTGCAACCTTGTTTTTTGGTGCAACCATCGGTAATAAACGTGAAGCAAACACAAAATCAAAAGCTTCTAAAATTGCTATTACGGTTACGATTTTAGGTTTTATTACCCAACTGACTTATTTCTTTATAAGATGGTCTGCAGCAGGTCATGCCCCAGTCAGTAATATGTTTGAGTTTATCGCGTTTTTCGGTATGATGCTTGTATTTGCGTTTATTATCATTTACTTCATCTATCGAGAAACAATCCTAGGGTTATTTGCTCTACCAACCGCTATCTTAATTATCGGATACGGTTCGATGTTTCCAACTGAAATATCTCCATTAGTTCCGTCGCTACAGTCTCATTGGCTATATATTCACGTAACGACTGCAGCAACCGGTGAAGCTATACTAGCTATTAGTTTTGTTGCAGGATTAGTCTATTTAATTGCAAAAATTGACCAGACTAAAAGATCATCTCAAACCACTTGGCTAGAATTTGTGTTATTTTTTGTATTTGCAACAGCGGCGTTTATTATTATTACGTCTAGTTTTGAAGCAGCGGGTTACCAAGCGGAATTCAACCAAACAATTGATGGTGCTGAACAATCTGTAGAATATCATTTACCACCTTTAATTGAACCTAATAATTCAGAGCTAACCTCAAATGGATTTACATCAGGTATTGAAGCGCCGGCCTGGATGCATGGTTCAAACGCAGGATCAAAATTCAATACATTGGTTTGGTCAATCTTAGGTGGTTTAATTCTTTATGGGTTAGCAAGATTAATACTAAGGAATAGAGTTGCAGCAGCCATACAGCCTAAGCTATCTAGAGTAAATATAGACAAGGTAGATGAAATCATTTACCGATCCGTCGCAATTGGTTTTCCAGTCTTCACATTAGGAGCTTTAATATTTGCGGCTATATGGGCTCAGGATGCCTGGGGTCGCTTTTGGGGATGGGATCCTAAAGAAGTATGGGCACTCGTTACTTGGCTATTCTATGCAGCGTTTTTACATTTACGTTTAGGTGCTGGGTGGCATGGTGAGAAATCCGCCTGGTTAGCAGTTGTCGGTTTTACTATTATAATGATGAATTTAATATTTGTTAACTTAGTTATTGCAGGTTTACACTCATATGCTTAAAAAATAATTAAAGGAGTTGTCTTACATGTCTGAACAAGCGAAAATCTTGGTAGTTGATGATGAAGAGCGAATCCGACGTTTACTAAAACTTTATTTAGAACGTGAGGAATATGTCATAGAAGAGGCTGAAAACGGTGAAGAAGCTTTAAGAAAAGCTTTAGAAATTGATTTTGATTTAATATTACTAGATTTAATGCTTCCAGAAATGGATGGCGTAGAAGTATGTACTAAACTCCGTGAACGTAAGGCAACACCTGTGATTATGTTAACAGCTAAAGGAGAAGAGTCGAACCGCGTTCAAGGCTTTGAAGTCGGAGCAGACGATTATATAGTTAAACCATTTAGCCCTCGTGAAGTCGTTTTGAGAGTTAAGGCTTTATTACGTCGTTCATCATCAACAAAATATTTAAAAACGGATACTGATTCCCATGATGTGATTGTTTATCCTCATTTAACCATCGATAAAGATGCACATCGGGTAATTGCTGATGGGGTTCAAGTTAATTTAACACCAAAAGAATATGAATTACTCTATTATTTAGCAAAGACACCTGATAAAGTGTTTGACCGCGAAGAGTTACTGAAAGAAGTGTGGGAGTATGAATTTTTTGGTGATTTAAGGACAGTTGATACTCACGTAAAACGACTAAGAGAAAAATTAAGCAAAGTTTCAGAAGATGCTGCAAAAATGATTGTGACGGTGTGGGGAATCGGGTACAAGTTTGAGGTAATCGATTCATAATGCTTTGGAGAAGTGTTGTTTTTAAACTATGGTTTACGATTATTTTATTAGTTGCTTTCGTCTTAATGATCTTAACTGTATTTTTACTTGAGTTTTTTGAGGATTTCTATGTTCAAGATGCTGAAGAAAATCTGATGAACCAGGCTGAAAATGTTGCAGTAGTCATAGACCAACATAAAGAAACATCTCTAACTTTAGATACAATTGATCAATTATTAGCACCTCAAACCAGTGTTACGGTCTTTTTTACCGAACATGATTTTTGGCAAAATAAAATGGACGCGAATAAACCTTCTATTGAACCTAGTTGGTTTGTAAGTAATGATGAAATAAGTGGGGTATTTAATTCGAACGAATCGGTTCGAAAAATTACGACACTACCAAATAGTAACGCGGAAATTATAATAGTTGGAATGCCAACAGTAGACAACAACGGAGCAATCTATGTTTATCAGTCACTTGAAGTAGTTGAAGAAACTACTACTAAAGCTACAAAAATCATTTTATTAGCGGCAACTATTGCCATCGTACTTACAACTATTTTTGCATTCTTCTTATCGAGTCGTATAACAGCACCTCTGATCAAAATGAGAAGAGTAGCGGGAGAATTATCCCGTGGTGAATTTAATACGAAAGTTCCAGTATTAACTCATGATGAAATTGGTGAATTAGCTATTTCATTTAACCGAATGAGAAGACAGTTAAATTACCATATAACAGCTTTAAACCAAGAAAAATCGCAATTATCGAGTATCTTAAAATCGATGGCAGACGGTGTTATTACAGTAAATAAACAACTGGGTGTTATGCTGATTAATCCACCTGCTGAACAGTTTTTATCGCAGGTTAATTTTCAAGGAGACAATGAGGATTATACATTGCCACAAGAATTAAGGAAGACATTGCAGAATGTGATTGAGGAAGAGCAGGAATATGCAAAAGAAATTGTAGCTCAAGGACGTAATTTTGTATTAGTCATGACCCCATTATATATTGAAGGTGAGGCCAGGGGAGCTGTAGCAATTATTCGTGATATGACAGAGGAACGACAGTTAGATAAATTGCGTAAAGATTTCCTTGCTAACGTCTCACATGAATTAAGAACGCCAATCTCGATGATGCAAGGTTATTCAGAAGCGATTGTTGATGATATTGCAGAAACTAAAGAGGAAAAGCAAGAATTAGCTCAAATTATTTACGATGAATCATTAAGGATGAACCGTTTAGTTAATGAACTTCTTGACTTAGCGCGTATGGAAGCAGGACATATACAAATTAGTAAAGAAAATGTAGAGGTAAAACCTTTTGTTAAGCGGATTGTTAAGAAATTCCACTCAATCGCTGATGAACAACAAATAGAGTTAGTAGAACATGTTCCAGTTGACTTAACATATTCTTTTGACCCGGACCGAGTTGAACAAGTGTTGACTAACTTAATCGATAATGCCATGAGACACACACCTAATAGCGGTAAAATTGAAGTTAAAGTTGATGAAAGCAATAATGAACTTACGTTTTATATTAATGATAATGGCTCTGGCATACCGGAAGAAGACTTACCATTCATTTTTGAACGTTTCTATAAAAGTGATAAAGCAAGAACTAGAAATGGGCAAAAGAAAGGAACTGGCTTAGGACTGTCGATTGCTAAACATATTGTTGAGGCACATGGTGGTTCAATTTACGCTAAAAGTCAATTGGGTGAGGGGACTACATTTATATTTTCAATACCTCAATAATCGTATACGACAATGAAAAGTAAGCCCAGACTAATGATTTAAATATAATCTTAGTTTGGGTTTTATTCATGCATTCATAGAACAACAATTGCAATATTAATTTGAGATGTTGTTTTATATGATAAAATATTGGGTGTTGTAACTTTTATACATATATTTCGACTATATATTTGAGAACGGAGGCTCTACGAATGAAAGCTGTCTTTCAAGAGCTGTATGAAAAATATCACCAAGATTTATTTTCTTTTATTTATTATATGGTAAAGGATCAAACAACAACAGAGGATTTAGTTCAAGAGGTTTACATAAGAGTTCTAAAATCTTATGACACATTCAAAGGCGAAAGTAGTGAAAAAACGTGGCTATTCTCAGTAGCTAGACACGTTACGATTGATCACTTCAGAAAATACGGTAAACAGAAAAAACACACTGCAAATCAATTTGATGTTAACGAACATTCAAATTTATTAAAAGATCAATCCCCGACACCACAAGAAATAGCAGAAAAAAGCGAAGAAATTCAAGATATGTATAAGTGTTTAGATGAATGCACGGAAGACCAACGCATGGTCATTATCTTAAGGTATATTCAACAACTATCCATTAAAGAAACCGCAGACGTACTTAATTGGACAACAAGCAAAGTTAAAACGACACAACATAGAGCGATTAGCGTTTTAAAAGAACTTATGTTACAGCGCGAAGGAGGGCATACAGAATGAGTAAACAACATAATGATGATTCAATTGAAAAACTATTGTCTGAGATGCCCAATATTAATGACAAAAAGACGTTTGATGATTATTACGAAAAGGTATTAGAAGAGATTAATATTGAAGATGAGCCTAAAAAGAAAAAAATTACTTGGTTATTGCCAGCAATATCAACTGCCGCTGCACTTTGTTTAGCGATCATAGTCGGCTATCAGTTCGTTGGTTCTAACGAAACTGCTGATCAAATAGGTGTACAGAACAATGAATCAAGTTCGTATGATACAGATAGTAATCAACAAGAAAGTGTTGAAAAAGCAGAAGAGGCTGAAGGGGAAGAATCCAAACCATTTTCAGAACAACCTCAGGCTGAATCAAATATAATCGAGTCATCTGGACCCAGACTGTTAAGTGAAGAACAAGTAGTTTCCGATAGCATACACAAGGCAACTTTAATCATTCCAGGTCCTGCCGCTCAATATTTTGTGCCTTTGACTTATTTTATCCCTGAAAATAATGATCCTTATACTTTCTTTAATCAACAGGATGAGGTCGTACAACAAGAAGAATTAAAAACCAATTTAAATCATTACGCCCAATTCGTGGGAACTAATAATAAGTCTGTCCCTATTGTTCAGGTTGATGAAACTCAATTGCAAGGTTCAGCTAGTGAATTGGCACTTTCTGAGTCGCTAAGTTATTTTCAATCATTAGGGCATGAGCAAATACAATTACAAGATTCAGAGGGTAAATCTTTAGACCTTCCTCATTCTGGAACGATCGATCAATACACTTTTGACGAACAAAAATATGCTTATAAATTATTTGAAACTAAAAATAGGTATTTTTGGGTAAGAAAGAGATTAAATCAAAGCATGTCTATGGAAGAGGCAATTGATGAACTAAAGATAAATGAAAAGAATTTAAATGTTATTGCACCTATTCCTAAGGATTTAGAAGTAAATTTTTCTGAGGATAGCGCGGTTTTAGAAATTAATATTCATTCAAAATTATCACCAAGTAATCAGGAGTCCGTGCAAAGATTGATAGAAGCTATGTTATTAACAGCTGGTTCATTCGGTTATAATCAAATTCAATTTACTAATTTAAATATGAATCAAGTAGGACCATATGACTTAACTGAGCCTATTCATGTTCCTGAATATATCAATGTTCAATAGACCTTTTAAGCTTAATTAAAGTATATTAAAAAATCCGAACTGAGTAGAGTCATGAACTCTAATTTAGTTCGGATTCTTCTTAATTATTTTTTATTAATTTTGATCTTGATAACGTTTAACACATTCATCAATTAACTTGCTTGCAGCTTCTGGACCTTCCCAATCACCAATTTCAGTCTTTTTGCCTTGCAAATCTTTGTATGTTTGGAAGAAATGAGAAATCTCATCTAATTTGTGTTGAGGTACATCCTCTAATGAATAAACATCTTTGAAACGAGGGTCTTCAACTGGTACTGTAAGTAATTTTTGGTCTTCTTCACCACTATCAATCATGTTTAGGAAACCAATAACACGTGCATCAATGACGCATCCAGGGAAAGTAGGGTTAGTGACTAGTACAAGTGCATCTAATGGGTCATCATCTAATGCAAGTGTTTCATCTAGATATCCGTATTCTGCTGGATAGAATTGTGGTGAGAATAGAACACGATCAAGTTTAAAAACACCTTTTTCTTTATCAAATTCATACTTATTCTGGCTACCTGTAGGAATTTCTACAAATACTTCTACAATTTTATTTTCTGCCATAGTTAGTCCTCCTTATGCTTATTTCGATTACTTATTATACCAATCTTTATATAGTAAGAAAAGCAAGATTCATGGTAAAATGATATAAAATGACAAAATGTATGTGAGGGAATGCGATGAATGAACAAGAATTAGTGAAAGTCCTTTCATCTAAGATTAAACTAGTCAGAAGCGAATTTAAATATAATCAAGATGAAATGGCATCTATTCTTGGCATTTCAAAGAAGACAATTGTGCAAATTGAAAAAGACAGGCAACTAGCAAGCTGGCCTGTCATCGTAACCTTTGCAAGTATCTTTAGAGATAGTTCTATTATACAGCAGGAATTCGGAGAAGAGGATATTGTTCATCTATTACAAACCATTGCACGAAAAAATATTCACTTACATCAATCTCAAAAATGGATGAACCATACATTTTGGAAAGTCATAGACGAACAAAACGGTCTAATACTGCAAAGACATGTAATGACACATTATTATAGAATAGTTGATCAATTAGGTGAAAGGTTGTTTAGTAGTTTTTATAAAAAAAGTGCTGTCAAACACTTCAAAGAAATGACTGCCTATTATCATAAATAAGTTTATAAGTAACTTTTGGATTTAATGGGAAAATCCAAAAGCTGAATAGATTCTGTTGGACAACCTTCATAAGCATCCTCAAGATCTTCTAATAATTCATCTGGAACTTTTATTGTGCCAGTATTCTGATCAATTAAATTAAAGGCTACACCGGTTTCATCGTAATCAAACAGATCGGGAGCTGTTGCGCCACAAGCGCCACAAGCTATACAAGTGTCTTGATTCACGTAAGTATATTTAGACATATTTAATCCTCCAACATTTCTGAGGTGTGACATGATTAATTTCAAAGAAACATTACTATATATTTTATCACGATTAAACGGTCAACGTACAGCATACGCAGCTTACCATATCCTACAAGGTAAAAAATCAGCTCAAACCATTCAGGACATACACCTTTTTCAATTAAGAAATGCCTATGGTATACTTCCTCATTTAAGAAAAGAAGTTTATTCTAACTGGCTGGATGAATGTATTAAAGATGGATATATCAAGATAGATCCTGTTTCGTTTTCTTTAACTGAAAAAGGCAAGACGTTCATTGATTTTGACGTATTAGATCCATTAATATATTTTAATGGTTTCAAATACCATCGCATAGATCAAAAATGGTTTAGCACATTACAATTGTTGATGCAGTCATTGTCAAATTTATCATATAAGAATAAACGCTTTATTCCTATAACGGATGATTTTGATGTTCAGAATCAGGTTAAACGGTTACTAACTATACATGACCATAGCTTATTAGCAGGATTATTAAAGCATGAATTAGAGCTACTATTAAATCAATGTGAAGAAGTAAATGCCAATATATTTACAATTCAATTATCTGGGTATAAACGGATAGGATTAAACCAGAAGCAAGTGTCAGATTTATTTCAGTTAAATGTAGAAGATGTTCAATTAATTACGAAAGCTGTCATTCACGATCTATTAGGAAAAATCACTCGAGAACGAGAGCAATATCCAATTTTGAGTGATTTAATTATAGATGACCGTCATACCTCATTAACAAGTTCTGCACAGCAAACCTATAATCTATTAAAAGAGGGAAGGAATATAAAAGAGGTTGAACAAATTCGTCATTTAAAAGAAAGCACCATTCAAGATCATATTATAGAAATAGCCACACAAGTTGATGATTTCGATATTGCTCCATATATTGATTTAGAAACAATTAAACGGATTATTCAAGTCGTGAACCAAACCAACACAAAAAGATTAAAGAGTTTAATGGAGAAATTGGATCACTCAGTGACATATTTTGAACTTAGACTAGTTCTGGCTAAATATCATACATATAAAGAGAGTGTCGTTTATGATTAAACAAGGTGATCGAAGTTTAGAACAGGCATTATATCATTATTTTGGGTTCTCCTCGTTTAGAGAAGGGCAAAAAGAAATTATAGAATCGGTACAATTAAATCAACATACACTTGCAACTTTGCCAACTGGGAGTGGAAAGTCTATTTGTTATCAATTGCCTGCGAAACTTTCAAAAGGGACAACGCTTGTCGTATCACCATTAATTTCATTAATGATTGACCAAGTAAAATTGTTGAAATCTCAAGGGTTTAAACAAGTAACATCTATAAATAGTATGTTGGATCAACGGCAAAAACGAAACGTGCTTAATCATTTACATCAATACCAGCTAGTTTATTGCTCACCTGAAATGCTTCAGCACCCGTTGGTTATGAATCGATTGAAACAAGTGGGTGTTTCGCTGTTTGTAATTGATGAAGCACATTGCATTTCACAGTGGGGTCATGAATTTAGACCAGATTATTTGAGGTTAAAAGATGTAATAAAAGAATTAAATGAACCAACTGTACTTGCTTTAAGCGCGACAGCAACACCTAAAATTCAAAATGATATTATTCATTATCTTGATTTGGAAATGAAGAAGATTATTTATCCTATGGATCGAACAAATATATCTTACAATGTACTAAAATCTAATCATGTTACCGAAAAGCAAGAGCAACTCTTAGATGTGATTGAACGAGTCAATGCTCCAACTATGATTTATTTTTCTAGCAGACAAGTAACAGAACAAATTTGCTCTCAGTTACAGAGAAACTTTCCAGAACGATCCATTGCTTTTTACCACGGTGGAATGGAGCAACATGATCGTTTATTAATACAGCAACAATTTATGCTAGGTCAGCTAGATATAATATGTTGTACAAGTGCATTCGGAATGGGAATAAATAAAGATGACGTCAGGTTAATTATTCATTACCATTTGCCAAGTAATATTGAATCTTTTATCCAAGAAACAGGTAGAGCAGGTCGTGACGGTGAACATAGTGTAAGTGTGTTATTATACACAGATGGTGATGAGGCATTGCCTTTTCAGCTCATTGACTCAGAGTTGCCTGAAGATCAAGAAATAGCTTTATATGTAAACCATGATATAAAAGATTCGTTAACAGAAGTAAAAGAGAGATTTCTTAAACTTCAAATAGATCAACTTAATGAAAGTTCTAATGAATACATTATTAAAGAGATAATTAACATCCGTAATAAACGAAAAGAAATTAAGCTTAAAAGTGTTTTAGAGCTATTAAAATGGGTTAATGTTGAACAATGTAGACGACAAGCGCTATTTGAATCTTATCAATCCGTTGTTAGGAGTTCAGATTATGAGTGTTGTGATCATTGCGGATTTGTTTTAACTTCGTGGAAGGTCACGCAAACAGACCGAAGATCTAATTTAAATGAGTGGAGAAGAATACTTAATGAATTGTTACCTAATGAGAAGGTGACTCAATGAAGAAGCAAACTGAAATCATAATGCAACTAACTAAACGAGAATTAATTTTAAACTTATATTTTTCACAAATTATTTTTATAGTAATTGCATTCTTATTATCTTATATTTTATTAAATGATATAACATCACTTATTCATATGTTTAATTGGGAAATTAGAGAGCTTTTTATATATGGCTTCCTTCCCGGTTTGCTTATAGTTATAATAGATCTTCTGTTAATTAAACTTTTATCTGAAAAACATTATGATGATGGTGGAATTAACAAAAGAATATTTACATCATTATCGATTCCTCAAATATTTTTATTAGCATTAGTTGTTAGTTTTTCTGAAGAACTGTTATTTAGAGGAGTTTTACAAACGAGTTTTGGGTTTATAATAGCTAGTATTTTATTTGCATTAGTTCATTTCCGTTATTTAAATAAACCAGTATTATTGGTTTCTGTTTTAATTCTATCTTTTTTAATAGGTTATTTGTTTTTATTAACTAACAACTTGTTAGTTACCATAACAACTCATTTTACGATTGATTTTCTTTTAGGAATGTATTACCGAGTATACTATTCAGAGGTGAAGCCAGCATGGGAGAGCAGGTAAATAAGGTAGAAAAAGATTTAAATGAATACAATTTACCATCTAGAAAGGAAAGGCATAGAAGAAAAAGTCGTTCAAAGAAGAATATAAATTTTGACGTCAATCAAATGAAACTAAGTCAATACATTTTAAAAACATTATTATTTTTATTCGTGATCTTAATTATTACTATTCCCTTTGCCTATATTTATTGGTTACAATGATAATAGTTTTATTATAATCGTCGAGATTTTTTAATAAAACTATACTACTCTTGCTTATATCTAGTGGCAGGAATAAATATATTTTCAGTAGAATTAAATCCATTAAACAATTCGAATTAATTTGAATAATACAGGCAATTTTATGTTAGCCCTAAACATAAGATAATAGTGAGACGGTGGAGGTGGTTACGTGAGATTAGAGCGTTTAAGCGTTAACCAGTTTAAGATTTTCTTAACATATGATGATCTTCAAGAAAGAGGGTATTCCAAAGAAGATTTATGGGATAATTTGCCTAGAGCTAATCAATTATTCCAAGATATGTTATATGAAGCTTGTGAAGAGCTAAATATGGACTTAGATGGTATGTTAGTCGTTAAAGTTCATATGTTACAAGCGCAAGGTATGATTATTATCGTGACTCAGAATGAATATGATGAGAGTGAAAATGACGAGTATATCGAATTAAAAGTGACAATGGATGAGAGTAAAGAGATGATATTTATATTTAATGATTTGGAAGATGTTATACAGGCAGCGAAAAGGGTACAGTACAAATATGATTTGACGAGTAGTCTCTATTCATATGATGATTCGTATTATCTTCACATTAATGAGACATCTTTGACCGAAAAAATAAGGCAAGACTTAATCTCAGTTATTTCAGAGTATGCTTCCCCAAGTACGTTAACATCTCACATTCTTAGCGAACATGGGATTCCAATTGCAAAAGAAAACGCACTACAAATCTTTGTGAAGTATTTTTAAACTATGAGGTGAACATTAAATGAACATAGCGGTCTTATACGGTGGAACATCTAAAGAAAGAGAAGTATCTTTATCAACTGGAAAAGGAATTATTCAGGCACTTAAGCAACTTGGTCATGATGTAATAGGAATAGATTTTAATCCTAAACATTTAGATTCTATAATGGGCAAGGTCAAGGATTGTGATTTAGTTTTTATTGGTTTACATGGTAAACAAGGTGAAGATGGTACCGTTCAAGGTTTGCTTGATTTAATGGATATTCCATATGTAGGCTCAGGTGTATTAGCTTCTTCACTTGCGATGGATAAATCAAAAGCGAAACAAATTTTTGCTAGTCATAACATCCCAGTTGCAAAAGGGATAACATTTGGTAATCATCAAAATGTTAATTCTGTTGAAGAAAAGATCCAAGAGCAATTTAAATTACCTATTGTCGTTAAGCCTAATCAAGAAGGATCAACATTGGGTTTGACAATTGTTAATCAAGAAAGCCAAATCAAAGAGGCCATAGATTTGGCTTTCACTCATGACTTTGAAATATTAGTTGAAGAATTCATCGAAGGCAGGGAACTAACTTGTGCTGTTCTGGGCAGTAAAGGTGAAGAGGAGGCCTTGCCAATAATTGAAATTATTCCTAATAGTGAATATTATGATTATGAATCAAAGTATTCTGAGGGAGGTAGTGAACACATTTGCCCTGCAGAAGTTGATGAAAAATTAACTGAACAAATTAAACAATATGCGGTTCTTGCTCATCGATCATTAGGATGTGAAACTTATTCAAGAGTAGACTTTATCTTAAATAATCAGAATGAACCAATCATATTAGAGGTCAATACTCTTCCAGGAATGACTCCGACTAGTTTATATCCTGATGCTGCTAAAGCGATAAATATGAGTTATGAAGACATGTTAAAGGAGTTTATTTCTTTAACTAAAGTGGAATAATATATACGAAATTTAACGAAGTAATTGATTTAATATTTTTACGCTTCTAATAAAGCAATAAACAAGGGAAAATTATGGCTTATTTTTGTTGCATATTCGGTATGACAATGTATACTAGTCATTGAAAGCACTTATCATTATTTTTCTCGTTTTTATTATAGGAGGTAAACACATGGTAGCCGATAAGCAAGCAGATTCTCATGAATCCAATGATATTCTAGTTTCAACTCAAGAAGTTATTAAAAATGCTCTTAACAAATTAGGTTATCCAGATGAAGCCTATGAATTGATGAAAGAACCAGTCCGCATGATGATCGTTAGAATTCCGGTCAGAATGGATGATGGTAAAATTAAAATATTCACAGGTTATCGTGCTCAACATAATGATGCAGTAGGACCGACAAAAGGCGGGGTTCGTTTCCACCCTAACGTTACTGAAAATGAAGTACGTGCCTTATCCATTTGGATGAGCCTTAAAGCTGGTATCGTTGACTTACCGTACGGTGGTGGTAAAGGCGGTATCATTTGCGACCCTAGAAAAATGTCATTTAGGGAATTGGAAGCTTTAAGCCGTGGTTATGTTAGAGCTATTTCTCAAATTGTAGGTCCAACAAAAGATATTCCTGCGCCAGATGTCTTTACTAACTCTCAAATTATGGCGTGGATGATGGATGAATACAGTCGTATTGACGAATTTAATAATCCAGGATTCATTACAGGTAAACCTATTGTGTTAGGGGGATCTCACGGAAGAGAATCTGCAACAGCTAAAGGTGTAACGATTTGTATTGAAGAAGCATGTAAAAAGCGTGGAATTGATATTAAAGGAGCTCGTGTAATTGTACAAGGCTTCGGTAATGCCGGAAGCTTTTTAGCAAAATTCATGTATGACATGGGTGCTAAAGTTATAGCAATCTCAGATGCAGAAGGCGCCTTACACGACCCTGATGGTTTAGATATTGACTATTTACTGGATCGTCGTGATAGTTTCGGTACAGTAACTAATTTATTTGAAGACACTATTACTAATGAAGAAATGTTAGAGCTAGATACAGATATTTTAGTACCAGCTGCAATTGAAAACCAAATTACAAAAAATAATGCTCATAACATTAAAGCAAGTATTGTGGTTGAAGCAGCAAATGGCCCAACGACGTTAGAAGCTACTAAGATTCTAACTGAGCGTGATGTACTTATTGTACCGGATGTATTAGCTTCATCTGGTGGTGTGACTGTTTCATATTTTGAATGGGTCCAAAATAACCAAGGCTATTATTGGAAAGAAGAAGAAGTACAAGAAAAATTACGCGAAGTATTAGTTAAAGCGTTTAATAATGTCTATACAACAAGTCAAAATAGACAAATTGACATGCGTTTAGCTGCTTATATGGTTGGTGTACGTAAAATGACTGAAGCCGCTCGCTTCCGTGGATGGATTTAGTCAGAAGTTACAATTTGATTATTTAAGGTCAATCTCCTATCATAGTTTTGGTAGGAGATTTGTATGTTTAGGAGTGGAGTTAGATGCAAAAAGAAGAAGTCATCATAATTGGTGCAGGACCCTGTGGTCTTTCAGCTGCCCTTGAGTTAAAACGAAAAGGTATTGAACCATTGTTAATTGAAAAAGGAAATGTAGCAAATGCTATATATCATTATCCAACACACCAAACATTTTTCAGTTCGAGTGAAAAATTAGAAATTGGTAATATGCCTTTTATCTCTGAACGTCAAAAACCAGTCCGAAATGAAGCGTTAACCTATTATCGAATGGTTGCTCAAAGAAGTGATTTGAGAATAAATAATTTTGAACGTGTCGATCAAATCAGACAGTCACATAATATGTTTCAATTAAAAACGACAACGGACAAAGGTGATGAAATTTATTACCAAGCAGACTATATTGTCGTTGCAACAGGTTATTATGATCATCCTAATAAATTAAATATTCCTGGTGAAGATTTACCCCATGTTTCACATTATTTCAAAGAAGCACATCCATTTTTCGATAAAAATGTGGTCGTAATTGGTGGAAAGAACTCTGCAGTAGACGCAACATTGGAATTAGAGAAAGCTGGTGCTAACGTCACGGTACTATATAGAGGAGCTGATTACTCCCCAAGCGTTAAACCCTGGATTTTGCCATTGTTTGAATCACTAGTTAAACATAGAAAAATTAACATGCACTTTAATTCCAATATTAAAGAAATACAGACAAAACATGTAAAGGCAGTTATAGATGGTAAAGAGCAATTGATCGATGCTGATTTTGTATTCGCTATGACAGGTTATCATCCAGATCATTCGTTTTTAAAACATATAGGTATTGAAATAAACGATGAAACCGGCCGTCCATTATTTGATCGTCATACAATGGAGACTAATGTTCAAAATATTTATATAGCAGGAGTTATAGCTGCAGGTTATAATAATAATGAAATCTTTATTGAAAATGGTAGACACCACGGTAAACTGATAGCTGATCATATTCAAAATAAAAAAGAATCACGGTGATTAAATGAAAAAAGTAGTCTTAATTACAACAGGTGGAACGATCGCTAGTAAACCTAATGAAAATAGTGGCAAATTAACTTCTGGCGCAATGACGGGTGAAGAACTAGCCTCTTTGTGTGAGTTGCCAGATGAAATACAAGTGGAAGTAGATTCCGCTTTTCAAAAACCAAGCGTACACCTAACGGCAAATGATTGGGTGTTATTAAAAAATAAAATCGAATTTTATTTTGAGAATCCTGAAGTTGATGGTGTTGTCATTACCCATGGTACAGATACGTTAGAAGAAACAGCATACTTTTTAGATTTAACGATTAATGATCCTAGACCAATTGTCGTTACTGGTTCACAACGTTCGATTTCTGATTTAGGTAGCGATGTTTATATTAATTTAAGGCATGCCATTTATTCTGCTTGTAGCGAAGATTTGCATAATGCTGGTACCGTCGTAGTTTTTAATGAACGTATTTTTTCAGCGAAATATGTGAAGAAGGAACATGCCAGTAACATTCAAGGATTTAATGCTTTTGGCTTTGGTTATCTAGGAATCATTGATAATGATGAAGTTCAAGTTTTCCAAAAACCCATAAAACGTGAGTATTATTCAATTAAGGGGAGCTTACCTAGAGTTGATATCGTTAAATGTTACACTGATGCAGATGGATCTATATTAGATGCCTTAAGAATAGCAAACGCTAAAGGAATTGTCATAGAAGGTGTAGGAAGAGGTCAGGTTCCTCCCAAAATGATGCCAGCTATAAAGAAATGTTTAGAAAATGGAATTTTTATCGTTATTACTACTGCTTCAGAAGAAGGAGCCGTTTACCCTACGTACGATTACGAAGGTAGCGCCTATGATTTAATCAATAAAGGTGTCCTATTAGGAAGTGACTCAGATAGTAAGAAAGCAAGGGTGAAACTTGCGGTCATGATCGCTTCAGGTAAAAAAGAATATTCATTCTAAGATTATAAAGTCTGCAGATATCTGCAGGCTTTTTTATTTTGTAAGAATATTAACCAAAAAATCACAAAAGATAATAAAGCACAGATTGTTTGTATGAGGAGGAATGAATACATTGTCCAAACTAAAAATTTTGATTCTGATCAGTTTAGCAATTGCATTGACTATAGGTACATCAAGTGAAGTACCAGAAACTAAAGCGTTTACTCAACAAGTTATTCAAAAAGGAGCAGTCGGAGATGATGTCATAGAATTACAGTCAAGACTTCAATATATCGGTTTTTATAATGGTAAAATTGATGGAGTTTTTGGATGGGGAACTTACTGGGCTGTACGTAATTTTCAGAATGAATTTGGAATGAAAGTAGATGGTCTTGTTGGTCAAAAAACTAAGGATATGCTAGTTAAAGCATCTGAATACGATGAACAATGGGTGAAGGAACAAATAAGACAAGGTAAAGAGTTCACTCACTACGGTGGTCAGAAACGTCCATGGTCTGAAGCTCAAAAGTCTAATCAAAATCAACAAGGAAACCAAGGTAAACAGGGTGGCCAAGGGCAGCAAGGTCAAGCTAATCAAAACAATCAGCAAGAACAACCAGAGCAACCTACTGCTACAAATGTACCAAAAGGTTTTTCACAAAATGACATACAATTACTAGCTCAGGCAGTCTACTCTGAAGCTAGAGGTGAGCCTTACGTAGGGCAAGTAGCTGTAGCAGCAGTTATATTGAATAGGTTAGAAGACTCAACATTTCCTGATTCCATTTCGGGAATCATTTTTGAACCACTTGCGTTTACCGCAGTAGCAGATGGACAGTTTTACATGGAACCTGATGAACAATCTAGAGAAGCTGTTATGGATGCCATAAATGGTTGGGATCCTTCTGGAGGTGCTATTTATTACTTCAACCCTGATACAGCAACTTCTGATTGGATATGGCAAAGACCTCAAATTAAACGAATTGGAAAACACATTTTCTGTAAATAGAAAGGAGGACTTCTGATATGTTTCGTTGGATATTATATATTGTTCTATTGATCGGTTTCATAGGTGCTATCGTATATGGTTATCAGGAGCACCAAGAAAAGAATGCTATTTTAATACAAGCAGAAAACAATTATCAGCGTGCTTTCCATGATTTAACCTATCGCATGGATTTACTTAATGACAAAATTGGAACTGTATTAGCTATGAATACACCAGAAAATTTGTCTCCTCAACTAGCTGAAATCTGGAAAATATCATCAGATGCTCAAGCGGATGTTGGTCAATTACCGTTAACTTTATTACCGTTTAACAAAACAGAGGAGTTCCTTAATAATATTGGAGAGTTCTCATATCGGGTCGCCGTAAGAGGCTTAAGTGAAAATCCTTTAACGGATGAAGAGCTTAAAACATTAAATCAATTACACGAAAATTCTAATAAAATTAAAAAAGAATTAAGAACGGTTCAACATGAAGTACTTGATCAAGGTTTACGATGGATGGACGTAGAAGTAGCATTAGCTACGAATGAACCTTCTGATAATACAATCTTAGATGGTTTAAAAACGATTGAAGATAGTTCTGATCAATTTAACAGTTCAGACAATGAAGGTGTCTTTAATTTAAATACCAAGTCTGAAGGGGAACAAATTAATTTCGAAGGCAAATCCTATAAAGAAGAAGAAGTCAGAAAATTTATCTCAAAACAATTTGAACTGAATGAAAATGTCGATATGAAGGTTTCTAAAACTGGTAAAGGTTCAAATATTCCGATGTATAACGTTTCGTTTGATACAGGAGATTTACATGGTTATGCTGAAGTAACCCAGCAAGGGGCAAATATGATATCATACATGCTGACAAGAGACATTGGTGAAGCTAAAATAAGTCTTAACAAGGCCATGAATCAAGCTAAAGAACTTTTAAATGGAATCGGTTATGAAAATATAGAAATGGTCGAAAGTTCACAATATGAAAAGGTTGGAGTGTTCAGGTTTGTAAGAGTTGAGGATGGTGTTTATTACTACCCTGACAGCCTTCAAGTAAAAGTTGCCCTTGATAATGGTGACATTGTTGGACTAAGTGCAAGAGATTACATCGTTAACACAACTAGAAGAGGTGAAGTTGATTTTAATAAAAAATTAACTGAAGAAGAAGCTAGAGATGTCGTTAATCCAAATATTGATATTAAGGAAACACGTCAAGCAGTCATAGAAAATGATATTGGTGATCTCGTGCTTTGTTATGAGATGGTAGGTGTCATTGATCAACAAACATATAGAGTGTATATAAACGCTAATGATGGCTTTGAAGAAAAAGTTGAGATTTTACAGCAGTCAGAACAATTATACGGTATTAATTAATCTGGAAAAGGAAAGACAATTAAGTCTTTTCCTTTTTCATTTTTTTTGCCATAATAAGAGTATCTGAAAACGGGAAGGGGAATAACCATGTTTAAAGTAGGAATGAAATTAACCATTGAAACATTTAAAGATGGTGAATTAGAAAATCGTTTTCAGTGCAGAATTGTTGAGACTACTGAACATTATCTCTGTATTGATTATCCTATAAATGAAAAGACAGGTCGTACTACATTATTATTAGACGGCTCAGAATTTAACGTATCTTTTATAGGTAGTGACGGCAATGTACATCAATTCACTTCAGAAGTAAAGGGAAGAAAAAAACTTAAGATTCCAGTATTACTGATTCTAAAACCTTCACATCAAGAAATGAAGAAGATTCAAAGAAGGGAGTACGTAAGAGTAGACGTTTCCCTAGATATAGCGATCAAGCCCCTAAATGATAATAGCCCATCGTTAATTACTAGAACATTAGATATAAGTGGTGGTGGGTTAGCAGTTGTAGATGATGGCACTTCTAAGTGGTACAAGCGGGGAGACGTAATGGAAGCAACTATTGTACTTCCATACGATGCCATTCATTATAGTTATTTTATTGCAGAAGTTGAATTAATTAGAGCCATAGAGGGACGATCTGACTCCCCATCTAAAATTACTTTTCAATTTAATAATTTAAATGAAAAACAGAGAGATCAAATCATCAAGTATTGTTTTGAAAAACAACTTGAAGTACGCAAAAAAATAAATGGTTAACATCGAGGTAACGGAGGAATAGAAAAATGAGAATTGCAATTGATGGACCTGCAGCAGCTGGAAAAAGTACAGTAGCAAAAATTATCGCCAAAAAATTAGAGTATGTTTATATCGATACTGGAGCAATGTATCGAGCTTTAACTTGGATGGCTTTAAACACTAACACCGATGTTCATGATGAAAATCGTTTAAGTGACTTAGCTGATCGATGTAACATTATGTTTAAAAATCGTTCAAGCGGGCAAGAAGTCTATATAAATGACCAAAATATTACGAACGAAATTCGTGACCATGATGTAACTAATCATGTTTCTTACGTAGCTCAACACGGTAAGGTTCGTGAAAAATTGGTTGAAATGCAACAACAACTTGCTGAAGAAGGAAATGTTGTTATGGATGGAAGGGATATTGGAACATTCGTGCTTCCAAATGCCGAAATTAAAATCTTTTTAATCGCTTCAGTTGAGGAACGTGCAGAACGTAGGCACAAAGAAAACATAGAAAAAGGTTTTGACTCTGACTTAGAGCAATTAAAAGAAGAAATCAGACGACGTGATGAAATCGATTCTCAAAGAGAGGTCGCACCACTGGTCAAAGCAGATGACGCCATTGAAATTGATACAACTAATAAGTCTATTGATGAAGTAGCAGATCAAATATTATCGCTTGTTCATTCAAAAGAATAAAGGGGTTTAAACCATGTTCTATAAATTTGCTAAAACCGTCGTTAAGATTATTTTTAGTTTAATATTTAAAATAAAGGTTATTGGAAAAGAGAACATACCTAAAAATGGTCCAGTTATTATTTGTTCAAACCATATTTCCAATTTTGATCCGCCAGTTGTCGGGATTACTAGTCCTAGAGATATTCATTTCATGGCAAAGGAAGAGCTTTTTGAGAAAAGTTGGTTAAATAAGATCTTAACTAATGTAGGCGCTTTTCCTGTAAAAAGAGGGATGAGAGATCGAAATGCGTTAAGAAATGGTCTGAAATTACTAGAAGAAGGCCATACTCTAGGTCTTTTTCCTGAAGGAACCCGAAGTAAAGATGGAGAAGTAAAGAGAGGATTGGCTGGTGCAGGATTTTTTGCCATGCGTTCTAATGCAACAGTCATACCTTGTGCTATAATTGGTACATACAAAAAATTCAGTCCAATAAAAGTAGTTTATGGACAACCTATAGAATTTAAATCCATGCAAACAGAAAAGCCAAATGCTCAAGAAGTGACGGATGAAATTATGGACCATATTAAGCGATTATTAGATGAAAATAGATCATCCATGTTAAGATGAAATTATTAACTATAGAAATGTGGTAGTTTGAAAGCTTAAGGAGGAAGAGAAATGAGCGAAAATCAAGAAAATCAAATGGAACAAACTTTAGAGGTAGGAACCGAAGTAATAGGGAAAGTAATCAAACTTGAGGATAAGCAGGTTATTGTTGATATTGGAGCTAAATTTGATGGCATTATTCCGATATCTGAACTATCACACATTCATGTAGAACATCCGAATGAAGTACTATCTGAGAGCGAAGAAGTTCAGCTACTCGTTACGAAATTAGAAGACGAAGCGATTGTTTTATCTCGTAAACAATTAACTCAAAAACAAGCATGGGAAAACTTACAGGAAAAGCTTGATTCCGATAAAGTTTTTGAAGCAACAGTTATGGATGTTGTTAATGGAGGTTTAGTGATGGATGCTGGTTTGAGAGCATTTATGCCTGCATCACACGTTGAAGCCTATTACGTCGAAGACTTTGAGCCCTATAAAGGACAAACACTAGAAGTTAAAGTTATTGAAATGGATGCTACAAAACAGCGAGTTATTCTTTCTCATCGTGCTGTAGTTGAAGAAGCAGAAAAGGCTAAAAAGCAAGAGGTATTAAATAATATTGATGCTGATTCAATTGTTGAGGGTACAGTTCAACGCATAACTAACTTCGGAGCTTTTGTAGACTTAGGTGGAGTAGACGGATTAATTCATATTTCCCAACTATCCCATGATCATGTTGACAAGGCTGAGGATGTTGTAACTGAGGGAGAAACAGTAAAAGTAAAGGTTTTATCTGTCGATCGCGATAATGAACGAATCGCTTTATCACTAAAAGATACAAAACCAGGCCCATGGGATGGGATTGAAAATGAATTCAAACCAGGTGATGTCGTCGAAGGTGAGGTAAAGCGTCTCGTTAATTTTGGTGCATTTGTAGAAATAAAATCAGGTGTTGAAGGCTTAGTCCATATCTCACAAATCGCAAAAGAGCATATCGGTAATCCGCAAGAAGTGTTACAAGAAGGTCAAAAAGTTAAAGTGAAAGTACTTGATATTAGTAAAACGAATAAAAGAGTTTCTCTAAGCATAAAGGAAGCTCAAGAAGAACAAGATAATGTTGAGTTGAAGAAATATCAAAAAGACGATGACGATCAAGGTTTTCAATTAGGCGATTTAATCGGCGACCGATTAAAAGACTTAAAAAAGTAAACTTTAATATTTAGCAGGACTGAGAGCGCCAATTTAACTAGTCAAATATGTTACGGAACAGCCATAGATTATTTTTAAATTGAGCCGCTCTGTTCCGCCTTAAAAAAAGTGGCGCAAATGCCACTTTTTTATTTGTCATTTTAAAGAAGTTTACATTAAAGGATGAATATATATGAGAAAATCTGTTGTTGCAATTGTGGGAAGACCTAATGTAGGTAAATCAACTATATTTAATCGCCTTGTAGGTGAGAGAATATCGATTGTAGAAGATACACCTGGTGTAACCAGAGACCGAATTTATTCAGAGGCTGAATGGCTTCATTCAACTTTTAATGTCATCGATACAGGTGGCATTGATATTAGTGACGAGCCTTTAATCGTGCAAGTTCGTGAACAAGCTCAAATTGCGATAGAAGAAGCTGACGTCATTATATTCTTGGTCAATGGTAGAGAAGGAATTACAGCAGCTGATGAAGAGGTAGCTAAAATTCTATATAAATCGAATAAGCCTGTTGTACTTGGAGTTAATAAAATTGATAATTACGAAATGCAGGAACTCCTATATGAGTTTTACGCATTAGGGTTTGGGCAACCATATCCCATTTCAGGTACTCATGGTTTAGGACTTGGCGATTTATTAGATGAAGTTATTAAGCACTTTCCAGAGGACCTTGATGATGATGAAGATGAAGATCGTATTAACTTCTCATTAATCGGTAGGCCTAACGTTGGTAAGTCTTCATTAGTAAATGCGATTTTAGGCGAAGAGCGTGTCATTGTTAGCAATATAGCAGGCACCACAAAAGATGCTGTAGATACTGAATTCTCTAAAGATAACAGAAAATTTAAAATAATTGATACAGCTGGCATGAGAAAACGAGGTAAAGTATACGAATCAACAGAAAAGTATAGTGTTTTACGTGCTCTAAAAGCGATAGAACGCAGTGATGTCGTATTAGTTGTCATTGATGCTGATACAGGAATCATTGAACAAGATAAAAGAATTGCTGGATATGCTCATGAGGCAGGTAAAGCAATTGTTATTGTGGTTAACAAATGGGATGCAGTTGATAAAGAGCAGGATACGATGAAAAAATTTGAAGACGACATACGGAAACAATTTCAATTTCTTTCTTATGCCCCGGTCGTATTTTTATCAGCATTAACTACTAAGAGAATTCACACACTTCTACCAATGGTTATTGAAGTTAGTGAGAATCATTCAAAGCGAGTGAGGACCAATTTATTAAATGAAGTCATCGAAGATGCACTCGCTATGAATCCAGCACCATCAATCAAAGGACAGAAACTTAAGATTCTATATACAACTCAAGTGTCAACAAAGCCTCCAACTTTTGTTGTGTTTGTAAATGACCCTGAGCTTATGCACTTTACGTATGAACGCTTTTTAGAAAACCGTATACGTGACGCTTTTGGTTTTGTTGGTACACCTATTAAAATTTACGCTAGACAAAGAAAATAAGAGGTGAGAATTAAATGGAACAAGTTGCAGTTATCGGTGCAGGTAGCTGGGGAACAGCGCTAGCTATGGTACTTGCGCACAATGGCCATGATGTTAGAGTTTGGTCTCATCGTGAGTCACAAGTTGAAGAAATAAACTCAAAACATATTAACTCAAAATATTTACCAAATGTAGAACTACCTTCAAACTTAGTTGCTTATTCTGATATGCAAAAAGCTATCGAAGGTGCTAAAGCTATATTATTAGTTGTACCTACTAAAGCAATTCGAGAAGTGTGCAGACAATTAAGACCTTTTATAACCAATGGCCAAACTGTCATTCACGCTTCTAAAGGTATTGAGCCCGAAACACATAAAAGAATATCAGAAATGATCGCGGACGAATTAGGCGATGAGGTTAACAACCGACTAGTTGTATTATCGGGACCTAGTCACGCAGAAGAAGTTGCACTTAAACAGCCGACAACTGTTACTGTTTCATCATACAACATGGACGCCGCTGAGGTTGCTCAAGACTTGTTTATGAATGAACATTTTAGAGTATACACGAACGATGATGTTGTTGGTGTTGAAATTGGTGGAGCTTTAAAGAATATTATTGCTCTTGGTGCAGGTATTTCCGATGGATTAGGTTATGGTGATAATGCAAAAGCTGCCCTTATTACAAGAGGGCTTGCTGAGATTGCTCGTTTAGGAACAAAATTAGATGCCAATCCACTTACCTTCGCCGGTTTAACTGGTGTTGGAGACTTAATTGTTACTTGTACAAGTCAACACAGTCGAAATTGGCGAGCAGGTAATATGTTAGGTAAAGGTTATGTTCTTCAGGATGTATTAGATCAAATGGGTATGGTTGTAGAAGGCGTTAGAACGACGAAGGCTGCTTATCAATTAGCACAGAAATTAGATATTCCTATGCCTATTACAGAAGGGCTTTATGAACTGTTGTTTGATGAAAAAGACCCTAAACAAGTAGTAGATGAATTAATGAATCGTGGGAAAACTAAAGAATTAGAAGATTTAAATTCATTTTTATAAAATTAGACGCTAAACACACACAACAGCCCTCCCTTTCTTGCATATAGTATTACGAATGCAAACTAGGGAGGAGCCAAATATGTCTCAAGATTTCCAACAAAATATTTTTGAGCATTTGAAAAAGAAAGCAAATATTAACCCTAATGAAGTGATGAATGTTGCAAAGTCTGTTCAAAATGCAAACTTTAAAGATGAAAGAACAGTCCGGAATTTAGTAAGACAACTGGCTATGATGGCAAATAAACCATTAAGTCAACAAAAAGAAGATCGGATCGTTAAAATGATTACTGAAAAAGGGCATCAATTGGATCATCAAACTTTGCAACAATTATTTAAAAAATAGGGTAAGAATGGGCAAGCGAAGTTTCAGGATGTACGATGAGTCATACTATAATATGCAACAGTCAATATGAGCTACTTTTGTGAGGAATTTAGTCTAAAACTAGAGGTGCAGAGCCCCATGCACCTCTTTTTAATTTGCATATAGATATGAATTAACATGATTTACAAATTTCATCCCTTAAAATAGTTTATAGTTATGCTATAATATCCCCTAGAGAAAAGAGAAAGGGCTTGATTAGAATGACAGATGCAATGTTTAGAATGTACATATCGTTTGGAGGTATGGGTGCATTAATTTTATCTGCACTACTAATATTATTTGCTAGACATAAATTAAAAGGTTTTTTTGGAATTGTGGTAAGTATTCTAGCTTATTTACTATTGATTATTGGAAGTATCATTATCTTTTATATTGTTTTCAGCGGACCAACAGCAGAATAGGTGGGTTAATAAATGAAGCTTAAGTTAGGAATTATACTTGTTATCACATCAGTAATATTATCAGCTTGTCTATATCCTGATAGTCAGCGTGTAGAAAACACTCCTACAAATGATGAACAATTGGAACAAGTCCAAAATGCAGTGCATCAATATCAAGAACAACATAATGGTTTATTACCGATTAAAAATAGAGATCAAAATACACCATTATTTATAAAATATCCTATAGATTTTAATAAATTAAAAGAGTCAAATATTATGGGACAGCCTCCTGCTAATTCGTATGAACGGGGCGGTGCCTATTCATACGTGATTATAGACCCAGAAAATAAGGCGATAGTTAAAGTGTCAGATGTGCGAGTAAATCAAAAATTACGTACTGTAAATTATGAGATTAATTTATATCGAAATGAGAATTTATATCCGCCTTATGGTGAAATGCTTTTTAAAAATTACTTTAAATTAGATTATGAATCATTAGGTATTGATCAGCCGTTTACTGTTAAAAGTCCATATACTAGAAATAAATTAGATGTGATCATTAATGCAAAAGGACAAGCATTAGTTGACTATCGCCCGGATGTCTATAAATTATTAGAAGAAAATAATATAGAGTCTTATGATGGTGACTTAAGAAACCTATTAGTTCAAGAATATCCATTAGTCCCGACTTATTCTCCACCTATGTATTTGGAAGATGGAGAAATTATTTTTAAACATGAAAATAAAACAAAAGAATAAAATGGTATTAGAGATTCTATTTAAATTTTATTAGAATCTCTATTTTTTTTGAAATTGAGTCATATTTGAATAGGACAACATCATAAATTAATATTGCATCGAATAATAGGTGTACGATATTGTACAGGGTCGGAGGGATATAATGGAAAATTTCAACGTGTTTCATGACATATCGAAACGGACGAACGGTGATATCTACCTTGGAGTTGTAGGTGCAGTCCGAACAGGTAAGTCGACATTTATTAAGAAGTTTATGGATTTAGTGGTTATTCCGAACATCGAAAGTGAAGACGAACGAGAAAGGGCAAAAGATGAATTGCCTCAAAGTGCTGCTGGGCGTACGATCATGACAACAGAGCCAAAGTTTATCCCTAATCAAGCTGTTGAAATCGCAGTAGATGAAGGGTTAGACGTCAAAGTAAGAATGGTTGATTGCGTAGGTTACACGGTTGATAGCGCGAAAGGATTTGAAGATGAAAATGGACCACGAATGATTCATACACCATGGTATGAAGAAGCTATTCCATTTCACGATGCAGCAGAAATTGGAACAAGAAAAGTTATTCAGGAACATTCTACAGTAGGTATTGTTGTTACAACTGATGGATCATTTGGTGAAATTCCTCGTGAGGACTATGTAGAAGCTGAACGTAAAGTTGTTGAAGAGCTAAAAGAAGTCGGTAAACCATTTATCATGGTACTTAATTCTAGCAAGCCTCATGAGCTTGAAACAATGGAACTGAGAAATGAGCTGGCTGAAGAGTATGACATTCCAGTTTTACCTGTATCTGTAGAGAATTTACGAGAAGAGGATATTTACAATGTTTTAAGAGAAACGTTATATGAATTCCCAGTACTTGAAGTGAATGTAAACTTACCTAGCTGGGTAATGGCTCTTAAAGAAGATCATTGGCTTCGCAAACAATTTCAAGGTGCCATTCAAGAAACAGTTCAAAATATCAAAAGATTACGTGATGTAGATAACGTGGTCGGAAATTTCTACGACTATGATTTTATAACAGATGCCCACCTTTCAGGAATGGAAATGGGTGAGGGAGTTGCAGAAATTGACCTACATGCATCAGATGAACTTTATGATCAAGTGTTAAAAGAAATTGTAGGTGTAGAGATCAGAGGTAAAGATCACTTGTTAGAGTTATTACAGGATTATGCTGATGCAAAACGAGAATACGATCAAGTTTCTGATGCTCTTCAAATGGTGAAGCAGACAGGATATGGAATCGCAACGCCAGCTTTAGAAGATATGAGGCTTGAGGAACCAGAAATTATTCGTCAAGGTTCAAGATTTGGTGTTAGACTTAAAGCAGTGGCTCCGTCAATTCATATGATTCAAGTTGATGTTGAATCTGAATTTGCTCCAATAATCGGTACAGAGAAGCAAAGCGAAGAACTAGTAAGGTATTTAATGCAAGATTTCGAAGAGGATCCATTATCCATTTGGAAGTCAGATATCTTCGGTCGTTCGCTAAGTTCTATTGTAAGAGAAGGTATCCACGCTAAATTAACGTTAATGCCAGAGCATGCAAGATATAAGCTTAAAGATACCCTAGAAAGAATTATAAATGAAGGAAACGGTGGTCTAATAGCCATCATTTTATAAAAGCGACGAATAAGTCGCTTTTTTATTTTGTTCTTATATAATCTATCTATTAAATAATCTTAAACTATAAAGCAAAGCCCTTGGTATACAAGTAGCCACGTCATTTACTCTAATTTTTGGTTGAGAGATGGTAGAATGGTATGATTTATACAAAAAAATAGAGAAAAAACATCTAAAAATCCTTATTTGACGCTATTTTTCCTTGCTATCTTAACTATTAATGTGGTAATATGCAGTTAAACCGGCTAGAAAATAATGCTAAATAGCATAAAAAGTCGGTTAAACGCAGGCAATATGCAGGAAGTTGTTGCATTTACTGTGTATTTTTGTTTAAATGTGGTTAGAATGGTATTGTCTGATAATTGAAAATTTGAGAGGAGGTGAAAGATATGAACAAGACAGACTTAGTAAACTCTGTAGCTGATCAAGCGGACTTATCTAAAAAAGATGCAGCAAAAGCTGTTGATGCTGTTTTAGAATCTATTACAGGCTCTTTAAAGAAATCTGAAAAGGTACAGCTTATCGGGTTCGGTAACTTCGAAGTACGTGAGCGTTCTGCTCGTAAAGGTCGTAACCCACAAACTGGAAAAGAGATCAACATTCCAGCTAGTAAAGTACCTGCATTTAAACCAGGTAAAGCCCTTAAAGATGCTGTTAAATAATGCAATACATAGGGCAAAAGAGGAGGGACAACCCTCCTCTTTTTTATTGTAATTAATAATTTTTTCAACTCTACCCTACAAAATAAAGCCAATCCAAAAAAATAACTTTATTTAGGCACAGTTATTAGATTATAAGCATATTACATGCTACAATATTACTGTACTTCATAGAAATAGATGTCTATTTAAATAATAGGTGATATATAGTGATTAATATAAATAATATAACTATTCGAGAAGATTTTTTAACAGCGTATAAACACCCATACTTAGGTGATGCTTTTTATAATCAAGTGTTATTAAAGCAACAAATATCTTTTTTTAAAGAATTATTAATAGAGAGCGGACAAAATCATGATCCAGAGTTTTTCTATGCACTTTTACATATGCAATTATCTTTAGATATTCATGATTTAGTGGATTTGGAGTTTAATTTAAACTCAGCTCATAATCGCAATCAAACAAATCAGCTTCAAGTGCTTGTTGGGGATTATCATAGTTCTTACTTCTACAGAATTCTTTCAGAACATAATTTGTTAGATGAACTATACCATCTTATCCAGTCTATTAAATCTATAAATGAAGTGAAGATGTCATTATTACATAATACAACGGACGATTTAAATGAGCAGTTACAACAAATTGAAGCTGTGCATTGTGGTTTATATAATTCATTAATGGATTATTATAAGTTAGACGATTATAAAGAGAAAAACTATTCTAAATTGGTAAATCAGTTGGTGTATGAACGTGAAAGCATCTGGTTAGATCTTTTGGCGAAACGTGATTCTGCAGCGAAAAATGTAATTGATAAGCGAAAAAATGAGCTATACAGGAGAGCATAATATGGATCAGCAAACAAAATCAGAAAAAGTACATTCCGTATTTGAAAAAATATATAAACGATATGATCGAATGAACTCAATTATTTCGTTTCAAAGACATAAAGCGTGGCGTAAAGACGTCATGAAACATATGAAGGTTGAAAAAGGTTCAACTTGTCTAGATGTATGTTGTGGTACAGGTGATTGGACCATTGCACTATCAGAAGCAGTTGGACAAAATGGATACGTTTATGGATTAGATTTTAGTGAAAATATGTTATCAGTCGGTCAAGATAAAGTAGACGAACAAGGGATCCGTAATATTACATTACAACATGGAGATGCCATGAATTTGCCTTATGACGATAACCATTTTGATTACGTTACGATTGGATTCGGTCTTCGAAATACTCCAGATTATAATCAAGTTTTAAGTGAGATGTTCAGGGTAACAAAACCAGGGGGTATTGTTGTTTGTTTAGATACTTCACAGCCGACATTACCAATATATAAACAGCTTTATTTTTTCTATTTTGAACATATCATGCCTTTATTCGGTAAGGTTTTTGCCAAAAGCTATGACGAGTATTCATGGCTTTATGAATCAACTAAAAACTTCCCTGGAAAACAAAAGCTTGCCCATATGTTTAAACAAGTAGGTTTTCAATCTGTTAACGTTAAAAGTTATGCATTAGGTGCAGCTGCTATGCACTTAGGTGTTAAGCCAAAATAATCTCACATAAAGGTGAAAAACATGAAAATCGCTACTGCAATAAAATATGTTAATAAAGATATTCAACGAGTTGAGAAGAAAATAAAAAGTGTTACTAAAGCTGAAAGTTCGATGATACAATCTGCTTCCAATCATTTATTGTCAGCTGGAGGTAAACGAATTCGTCCAATATTTGTTTTGCTTTCATCAAGATTTGGAACAAAACATCAAGATCAGATTATCGATGTGGCTGTAGCATTGGAACTCATTCATATGGCCTCATTGGTTCATGATGATGTCATTGATCACGCAACAGTTAGGCGGGGCAAGCCTACAGTCAATAAACAATGGGATAATGGAACTGCTGTATATACTGGAGATTATATTTTTGCTAAAACTTTAGAATTGTTAAAACCATTTAAGAATAATCGTTTACATGCCGTTTTGTCTAAAACGATTCACGAACTATGTATTGGTGAGATTGAGCAGATTAGAGATAAATTCCAACTTAGCCAAAACCATTTTACATATTTTAAAAGAATTAAACGAAAAACCGCATTATTAATTGAATCGAGTACTCAAATGGGAGCTATTGGCGCGGGAGTTGATTTAAAAACAGAAACTCTCTTAAAAGAGTATGGTTATTACATAGGGATGTCTTATCAAATTATGGATGACATTTTAGATTTTACTTCTACAGAGAAAGAATTAGGAAAACCTGTCGGTAGTGACTTGTTAAATGGACATATCACATTACCAACTTTATATGCAATGCAAGAAGATCATGATATATATAACGGAGTACAAGCTTACTTCAATGAAACGAACAAGCAAAGTGATATCGAAAACGTGATTGCGCGCATAAAAGAATCTAATGCGATTGAACAGTCTTATGAAATTAGTCAGCGATATTTAACAAAGGCAAAAGAGGCACTAGAGCAACTTCCAGATATTGAAGCAAAACAATATCTTTCAGAAGTGGCACAATATTTAGGTAAAAGGCGGTTTTAGCTTAAAAACAATTGTTTTTTATGCCAAACTTTGATAAAATCTTTGACGGCTTACAAAATATTTATAGAGGTGAAAATCATGGAACAAACATTTATTATGGTCAAACCAGACGGTGTACAACGTAACTTAGTTGGAGATATCCTACAACGTTTTGAGAAAAAAGGATTCAAATTAGTAGCGGCAAAATTAATGCAAATCTCACCTGAACTAGCAGAAGAACATTATGGTGAACACAAAGACAAGCCTTTCTTTGGAGAATTAACTGGTTTCATTACTTCCGGACCTGTCTTTGCAATGGTTTGGGAAGGTGAAAATGTAATCGCAACGGCACGTAAAATGATGGGTGCTACTAACCCTGCAGAATCTGATATCGGTACAGTACGTGGCGATTTCGGCCTAACCGTTGGCAAAAATGTTATTCACGGTTCTGATTCTCCTGAATCTGCAGAACGCGAAATTGGTTTATTCTTTAATAAAGAAGATTTAGTTACTTATAACAAAGATCATGATCAGTGGATTTACTAATAAGATTGAGAAGGCCTTGAATTAACAAGGCCTTTTTTATTTTAGATAAAACTTTTTCTAGCTTTTAAATGATAAAATAATAGCACGATGTTTCGACATTTTTTATAATAGAGTTAGATTTAATTAATGGGAGAGCTTAAGTATGGATGATTATTATTCGTTTATTAAAAAGGTTTACAAGGATATAGGAGTCGATTTAAGCCTTTATAAAGAAAAACAAATGAAAAGAAGGCTGACTTCACTTAGAGAACGAAGAGGCTTTAAATCTTTTACTGATTATTATGAAGGATTTAAATTAGACCAAGACTTAAAAAAAGAATTTCTTAATCGAATTACGATCAATGTGTCTCATTTCTATCGCAATTACAAAAGGTGGGAAGTTTTAAAAAAGGAAATACTACCAGATTTAATTAAACAAAAGTCAAAAATCAAAATTTGGAGCGCGGCTTGTTCAACTGGAGAAGAACCTTACACAGCAGCTATGTTATTAAGTGATTTTTTCGAATTAAATCAAATATCAATCCTTGCAACAGATATAGATGAAGAAGCGCTGGAACAGGCAAAAGTAGGAGCTTATTCAAAAAGGTCGTTAGATGAAACTCCCAAAGATAAAATAGAAAAGTTTTTCTCTGAGCATAATTCTACATATTTAATTTCAGATGAGTTAAAAAAAATCGTAACGTTTAAAAAACATAATTTATTGGAAGACCCATATGACGGGCATTTTGATTTAATTATTTGCCGTAACGTTTTAATTTATTTTACTGAAGAAGCTAAGTTAAAAGTTTATCAAAACTTTAATCAATCTTTATCTAAAGACGGTATTCTGTTTGTTGGAAGTACTGAGCAATTATTTAAACCACAAGAGCACCATTTTGAACCAGTCAATACATTTTTTTATAAGAAATTTTAATGCTAGGGGTGTCATAATGAGGTATTTAACTGCTGGTGAGTCTCACGGTAAACAATTAACCACAATTATAGAAGGTGTTCCTGCACAAATGACGTTATTAAAGGAACAAATTAATGAGTCTCTCATTAGAAGACAAGGCGGGTATGGACGTGGCCGCAGGATGAAAATTGAAAAGGATTTAGTTGAAATTACAAGCGGGGTAAGACATGGTTATACTCTAGGTTCACCTATTAGTCTTGTTATATCCAATGATGATTTTAAACATTGGACACACATCATGGGAGAAGAGCCTGTTCAAGATAACGCTGATATAAAACGCCAAATAACTAAACCTAGACCTGGCCATGCAGATCTAAATGGTGCATTAAAATATGGACATAGAGATATGAGAAATATTCTTGAACGATCATCAGCCAGAGAGACTGCTGCTCGTGTAGCTGCAGGGTCAGTCGCTAAAGTTATCTTAAATGAAGTAGGAATTGATGTAGTCAGCTATGTTAAGCAAATTTATAATGTTAGAGCACTTGATCATCCGAATATGACTTTGGAAGAGAAAAAAAGGAAATCTAATGAATCCCCTGTTAGAACTTTAGATCAAGAAAGTGAACAAGCAATGATGAGCGAGATTGACCAAGCTAAAAAAGATGGTGATTCAATAGGTGGAGTCGTTGAAGTTCATGTCGAAGGAGTTCCAGCTGGCTTAGGTTCTCACGTTCATTATGATCGTAAGTTAGATGGGCGAATTGCTGGAAGTGTCATGAGTATTAATGCTTTTAAAGGGGTAGAGTTTGGGGTAGGTTTTGATGCTGCTAATAGAAGAGGAAGCGAAACTCACGACGAAATAGATTATGACCCCGAAAAAGGGTATTTGCGTAAAACGAATCGATTAGGTGGTTTTGAAGGTGGCATGACTACTGGAATGCCAATCATTGTAAAAGGAGTCATGAAGCCTATTCCAACTTTATATAAACCATTAAACAGTATTGATATTGATACAAAAGAGCCGTTTCAGGCAAGTATTGAAAGGTCTGATGCTTGTGCTGTCCCTGCTGCATCTGTTGTTGTGGAGCATATTGTAGCGTGGGAAGTAGCAAATGCTTTACTAGAACAATTTACATCAGATACCATTGACCAATTAAAAGATGAATTCCAAAAGTATAGGGAAAGGATTAGGCAGTTTTAATGGAACAGTTGTCAGTAAGGTCCTATAACCATACGTATCCGATTTTAATTGGGAAAGGAATTAGATATAAACTTTCTAAATTTCTAAAGGGTAAAGATTACAGCCAATTAGTTATTATCACAGATGAAAATGTTTACAAACATTATCTTAATGATATAACTGACGATTTAAACCGTGATTTTATAATAAAAGTATTTACAGTGTCGCCCGGTGAACAAGCGAAATCATTGAAGGTTTATGAAGAAATTCAAAAGTATTTGTTAGCTGAAAATATAGATCGTTCTTCAGCAGTTATAGCATTAGGCGGAGGAGTCATAGGTGATTTGGCAGGATTCGTAGCTTCTACCTACATGAGAGGAATCTCGTTTATTCAAGTTCCTACTACTTTACTTGCTCATGACAGCAGTATTGGTGGAAAAGTGGCGATTAATTTAAATTCGACTAAAAATGTTTTGGGTAATTTTTATTCTCCAGATTTAGTCCTTTATGATACGGAAACATTCTTAACTTTATCAGAAAAAGAATTAAGATCTGGTTTTGCAGAAATGGTCAAACATGGTTATTTAACAAAAAATGGTCTTTTAAATCGATTAAAACTTGAAATGAATGAATCGATTAATCCAATGGCAAAAGAGTTCGATCGATTATTATTAGAATCGATAAAAGTAAAACAGAAAATAGTTGAATTAGATGAATTTGAGTCAAATGAACGTAAATTCTTAAATCTAGGCCACACATTAGGTCATGCGATTGAAGCGATTAAAAGTTATTCTCACGGGGAATGTGTGATGTATGGTCTGCTTTTCTGCCTATATGTTTCCGGGGTAAAAAAGGGGCAACCACAGAAGTTTTTAGATGAAGACTTATTAAACTGGGTTTTCAGTTTGAAATATCCGCTCAATTTGATTACAAAAGAAGATTTAGACTTACTAGTTAATAAAATGGCAAATGATAAAAAAACAATTAATCAAACAATTAATTTTGTTTTATTAGAAAATATAGGAAATCCATATATGTCATCATTAAAGCCTGAAGAAATTAAGCAATATTTGTTAGATTTTATGGAAATGATGAATTAAGGGAATGAATTAAATGAAACCTTTAAGCAATTCACATAAACAACTAAAAGGAACTTTAGAAGTACCTGGTGATAAATCGATCTCACACCGCGCGATTATGTTAGGCGCACTAGCACAAGGAGAAACAAAAGTTTATAACTTCTTACACTCAGAAGATAGTATGTCTACAATACTTGCGTTTCAGAGATTGGGTGTTGACATTGATAAAAATAACAACACAGTAACTATTTACGGTAAAGGCGTACAAGGACTTTCTCAACCAAAGGATTCAGTCAACATGGGTAATTCAGGGACGACTGTAAGACTTATAAGTGGAATCTTAGCAGCATTACCTTTTAATACGAAGCTGGTCGGTGATCAATCTTTAAGTCATAGGCCTATGGACCGAATTATAGAACCACTAACAGAAATGGGAGCATCTATTGAATCTAGTGGTGGTACATTACCTATGCTAATAAGAGGTAGACCATTAACTCCAATTCGTTATCGGTTACCGGTTGACAGTGCTCAAGTTAAATCAGCAATTATGCTTGCAGGGCTATTAACAGAAGGGATAACAACTGTACTCGAGCAAAATACAACTCGTGACCACACTGAGAGAATGCTGCCGATATTTGGTGTTGAAGTAAATCGAAATGACCAAGGAATACAACTAGAAGGACGACAAAACTTAGCTAGCAGTACCATTCATGTTCCTGGAGATGTTTCTTCGGCTTCTTTTTGGGTTGCTGGTGCTACAATTACGCCTGGAAGTCATGTAACAATCAAAAACGTCGGCTTAAACCCAACTAGACTCGGTTTTATTAACGTGCTAAAGCGGATGGGCGCTCAAATAAATACCGAAGTAAAACGGTATGAAGGAGATGAGCCGATTGGTAACATAAGCGCGAGCTATACAGAAAGACTTACACCTACTCCTTTACAAAAACACGAAATCGCAACATTAGTTGATGAAGTACCATTATTAGCCCTAGTTGCTACTCAAGCTAACGGTCAAATGAAAATGAAACACCTCGAAGAGCTTCGTTATAAGGAATCAGATCGAATCAAAACGACTGTAAATACATTAAAACAATTCGGAGCTACGATTATAGAAACTGAGGATGGTATGATTATAGAAGGTAAGCAAGAATTACATGGTGCTCAAGTTGATTCATATGGAGATCACAGAATTGCCATGATGGCATCAATCGCTTCTTTTATTACGACTTCTAAAGTTACAATAAAAGATACTGAATGCATCAGAATTTCCTACCCTAGATTTTTTGAGGATTTAGCTTCAATAACTATTTAACGGAATGAACAGGAGGGGATCAAATGGACCCGATTAAGGACGCATTAGACTTATATGATGCTGGAAACGTCAATGAAGCAGTCAATCATTTAATGGAAAATGCCAGAGAAATAAGCGAACAAGATCAATTTTCAGTAGCAGAATTATTACAACAGTGGGGATTTTTGGATGAGGCTAGAAGGTTATTTGAGGAACTATACCGAACTTATCCAAATGACCACCAAATCAAATTCCAGTTAGCTGATATTTATATAGACCTCGAGATGGATTCAGAGGCATTAGAACTTATTGAAAGTATTGAGCCAGATGATCCGGAGTATATAAACGCTTTGATGATATTAGCTGATATTTATCAATCACAAGGTCTAAATGAAGTAGCTGTACAGAAATTGCTTCAGGCAAAAGAATTACAACCAGATAATTATTTAATTGATTTTGGTATAGCTGAATTAGCTTTTCATCATGGAGAGTTTCAAAAAGCCTTAGATCATTATGAGAAGTTAGAAGCACACGAAGGAGAGTTCCCTTTTGTCACTATCCATGAGCGGTTAGCTGAATGCTACGCTTCCCTAGGGAAATGGGAAAATGCGTTAACATACTATCAAGAGTTAGAGTTAAAAGAGCCTGATCAATTATTTAAGTATGGTTACACGGCATTTCAATTGGAGCGTTACGACATAGCCATTAAAGCTTGGAATGACCTTCTGGACCTCGACCCTGATTATACAAGTGTTTATCCATACTTAGCAAAAGCATATGAGGAAGAAGGCGTGATGGAATCTGCACTTGATATTCTGAAACAAGGTCTGAAAAAAGACGAATATAATATTGAACTATTTATTAATATAGCAAGGATTGAACTAAAACAAGATCAATTAGAAGCCGCCAAAAGTCATTTGAAAGAGGCTATAGCTCTAGACCCAGGTCATGAGAAAGCTATTATTGAATTATTTTCGATCTACGAGTCACGTGACGATTGGGATGATGCTAAAAAATTAGTAGAAGAACTTATGAAATTTGATGCTTATCCAGAGATTTTAGATTGGTTAGCGGGACAAGTATACAATGAACTAGAAGAATTTGAGAAGGCTAAAAATTCATTTGAAAAAGCTTATTTAACTTATCATAATGATGCTGATTTCTTGAAAGAATATGGATACTTCTTAATTGAAGAGGGACAAATGAATAAAGCTATCCAGTTACTAAAAGACTATTTAATACAAAACCCTGAAGATCAAGACACTAAAGAATTCCTACATCGCCTGCAGGGTGGAATTTAAAAAGAGGGTGAAAATATGGGTGTGACGACTAATCAAAAGCGAGTCTTCATAAATTGGTACTTGGATCATCACAGAACTGAACGTAGAGAAATGGTATGGTTATTAGAATACATTTTGAAACGTGAAAATATCCTCAAACATTTACATTTTGTATTCGAAGCACATTTGTGTCCAAGAAGCATAATAATCTCAACAGATAATGATGAGAAGAGACCTTTTAGATATTATAAAGACCATGTTGTGACAACAGATGTAGATAAAGCTTTTCACGATATAAGACTAAATCCTGAAGATACGATTTATGTTGAAATGAAGTTTGAAGGAAATAGACAATCTACTGAATATGCTGAAGTTTTAGAAGACAACCCATATTTACCTGAAGACTATTATTTAGAAAATGAAGATTATATCTTATTAGAACGTATTCTTGAAGCATCGTCTTATCAGTCTAAAATTCATTTATTAAAAAGTAAAATAGATGCTGCACTTGACCAAGGAAATGTAAACGCATTTAATAAGTGGAGTGACGAGCTAAATAAACTAATGGAAAGTAATAAATATAAATCTTAATAGGAGTTTTTAAATGAAATACCTAAATGCTGATATTAAACAATACACTCAAGCTAAAAAATATGTTGACACTGCCATTTTACCTTTAATTCCTTATTCATTTAATTCTGACCAAGATTTGTTACAGCTATCTTCTCAAAAGGAATTAATACAACTTTATATCTCGCAAATTGAAAGTGAGCTGAAAGGCCGTGTTTTTTCTTTACCTGAATATTACTACTTAAAACAAGACAAAATACTTGATGAGGAAAAAGAAAGATTGAAAGGTTTCATCTCGCATATCAACCAACAACCTTTTGAGTATATTTTTCTAATTACTTCAGATAGTAAATGGAGAAAAGCCTCAAGAGATTTAGATGCTGAGTTAGTTTGGCTCCCAGGTTTCAGCAGTACAGAAATGAATCAAGAAGAAACTCAAAAATTCATTCAATCTCAAGTTCAAGAGATTAAAATGCTGATTCAAGATAGCTGGTCCGATTAATTATGACATTTTTTCATCTAAAATGTGGTTTTTATTGACCACTTTTCAGGATTGCGCTATCATTGTATTGTCCTAATAAATATGTGTATCATCAATACCCTGTTCGTTGTAATTGATGAATAGAGGGGGGAAAGACATGACTAATAAGAAAAGCCAAGTATCGCGTAGACAATTTTTAAACTACACTTTAACAGGTGTAGGCGGATTTATGGGAGCAGCTATGGTTGCACCAATGGTTGGTTTTGCGATTGATCCATTACTTAAAGGCGAAAAGAAGACTGAATTCGTCTATGTTATGGATGTGGATGAAATCACAAATGAACCACAACGTAAAACCTTCCCTGTCGATCAAGTAGATGGTTGGTACGAATCTAAAGTTGATCGTTCTGCATGGATTTTTAGAACTGAAGAAGATAAAATTCTTGCATTATCACCAGTTTGTACACACCTAGGATGTGTTGTTGACTGGAATTCTAAAGCAGAATTTGAAAATGAGTTCTATTGTCCTTGTCATGGTGGTCGTTATACTAAAAAAGGTGTTAATATTCAAGGAACACCACCAACAGAACCACTTCATGTTTATGAACAAAAAATTGAAGATGGAAAATTATTGTTAGGTAAAGCGGTAGCTAGAAAGGAGGCGTAATAGATGCTTAATAAAGTTTATGACTGGATTGATGAGCGATTAGATATTACGCCTATTTGGCGAGATATTGCAGATCACGAAGTGCCAGAACACGTAAACCCAGCGCATCATTTCTCTGCGTTTGTATACTGTTTTGGTGGATTAACATTCTTCGTAACAGTAATTCAGGTTTTGTCTGGAATGTTTTTAACAATGTATTATGTTCCAGATATCATTAATGCTTGGGAATCAGTTAAGTATTTACAAACTCAAGTCGCTCATGGACAAATTGTTAGAGGTATGCACCACTGGGGAGCAAGTGTTGTTATCGTAATGATCTTTCTACATACATTACGCGTGTTCTTCCAAGGTGCTTATAAGAAGCCACGCGAACTTAACTGGGTTGTGGGGGTCTTATTATTCTTTGTAATGCTAGGTTTAGGTTTTACAGGTTATTTACTACCATGGGATAATAAAGCGTTCTTCGCAACACAAGTAGGGTTAGAAATTGCTGAAAGTGTTCCATACATTGGTGGAGATTTAAAAACATTACTAGCTGGTGATCCAGAAATAGTTGGTGCTAAAACATTAGCAAGATTCTTTGCTATTCACGTATTCTTCTTACCAGCAGCATTGTTTGCATTAATGGGAGCACACTTCATCATGATTAGACGTCAAGGTATTTCTGGACCACTATAAGTTATAATTCCATGTCATGAAAAGGAGGGAACACAGTGCAAAGAGGTAAAGGAATGAAATTTGTCGGGGACTCTCGTGTACCTGATAAAGAAAGTCGTAATAAAATTCCGAAAGATTACTCAGAATATCCCGGTAGAACAGAGGCTTTTTGGCCTAACTTCTTATTAAAAGAATGGTTAGTCGGTGCTGTTTTCTTAATTGGATTCTTATGCCTAGTGGCAGCAGCTCCTTCACCACTTGAACAACAAGCGGATCCAAATAATTCATCATATATACCATTACCGGACTGGTATTTCTTATTTCTTTATGAATTACTTAAGTACGAATTTGCTGCAGCTGAATATGTTGTAATTGGTACTGTTATTATACCTGGACTAGGTTTTGGTGCCTTATTATTAGCACCTTTCTTAGACACTGGAACAGAACGTAGACCATCAAAACGCCCAATTACAACAGGTTTAATGCTTTTAGGCATTATCGCAACTGTTTGGTTGACTTACAAATCAGCAGCACACGTTGATTGGGAAGAGAGAGCCAAGTATTCAGTTGAAGCAGTACCAGATGTTGAAATTGATGAAGAGCATCCAGGCTATGAAGTTTATGCTAACAACTGTTTATCTTGTCACGGTGATTCCTTACAGGGTAATCCAGGGATGGCACCTACATTAGTAGGAATTCCATATAATGCTGAGCAAATTAAAGATATCGCTAAAAATGGTATTGGTGAAATGCCAGCCAACCAGTTTTCAGGAACTGAAGAGGAACTTAATCAGTTAGCTGAGTTTATTGTATCTACTAATAAACAAGCTTCTGGTGAAGGTGAAGGCGAAGGTGAAAGTGAAGGTTCTGAAGAAGGATCTCATTAATCATAAAAGCTGACTTGTCATTAAAACAAGTCAGCTTTTTAATATAGTTAGGTGATATAATGCTGTTGAAATTAAAGTTCATATTAATGGATCGGACTTTTTTAAAATTACTTTTAATCGTCAATATTCTAGGTACAATTTATGGATACATTTGGTATGAATATCAACTTGTACTAACACCATTGCATTTTATACCTTTCGTTCCTGATAGTCCGACAGCTTCTTTATTTTTTGTTATCGTATTGATTGGATTTTTAGTGGGAAAAAATTATAAATTGTTTGAAGCCTTAGCCATGTTAACACTATTTAAATACGGTCTTTGGGCTGTAGTTATGAATGTATTAACTTTTATTGAATTAGGTGAAGCTTCCCCAGCTGGTTTAATGCTAATTGTCTCGCATGGTGCAATGGCGATTCAGGGCTTATTGTATGCTCCTTTTTATAAGATAAATTGGATTCACCTTGTCATAGCTGCGATTTGGACATTACATAATGATGTTATTGACTATGTCTATGGTATGATGCCTATCTACGGCTCACTTGATCAATATATGTCACACATTGGTTATTTTACGTTCTGGCTAAGCATTCTATCTATTTGGTTAGTTTATAAATACGGTCTGGTCCATCGTACCAAAACAACCCCATAAGCCATATAATATAAAAAAGCTTATGGAGTGTTTAATATGTATAACTTCCTAATTGCATGGGTTGTCATGAATCATTTATCAGTTTCAAATCAGATTATGACAATAATAATTGTTTTTGGAAGTGTAATCCTCACATTAGTTTATGTGGCTTGGAAACGATATTATTATAACCACCACAGAAGCAATTTTATTGATAAAAATTACACAGATGAATAAAATTAATATATAGACATAATAATGGAGGAATGCCAAGATGGGGATAGGAGCTTTTCTAATTTACTTTGCGGTTCTATTAATTCTTCCTTTATGGGCACAAAGTAAAGTTAAGAACACTTATAAAAAATATATGAAAGTCCCGAATTCATCTGGAATGACAGGGGCTGATGTTGCCAGAAAAATTCTTCAAGAAAACGGCATCAATGATGTAAGAGTGGAAGAGACAAGAGGATTTTTAAGTGATCATTATGATCCTCGTAAAAAAGTGGTTAGATTATCTTCAAATAATTATCATGAACAGTCTAAAGCTGCTGCAGCTATTGCTGCACACGAAGTAGGACATGCGATACAAGATGCACAGGATTATGCATTCTTACGTTTCAGACATGCTCTAGTACCAGTAGCAAATTTAGGGTCAAATATGTCCTTTTTCTTAATTATTGCTGGTTTCTTATTAGGCATGACTGGTTTAGTGGGGATTGGAATCGTTTTTATGGCATTTGCTGTTTTATTCCAATTGGTTACTTTACCAGTAGAATTTGATGCATCAAATAGGGCAATGGACCATTTAGTTTCTTCAGGAGTCATCACAAGTTCAGAGCACCCAGAAACAAAGAAGGTACTAAATGCTGCTGCTTTAACGTATGTTGCAGCTGCTGTTGTTGCATTAATGGAACTTGTTCGATTCGTATTAATGTTTCTGCACATGGATGAATAGTTATACAAAATCCCTTAGAGTTTCGAACTCTAAGGGATTTTTTTAAGTAATCGGTTTTTTGTTTTCATCTAATGTAAACCCTTCACCTAGTACGTCATGAACCGATGTTACAGCAACAAAAGCATGAGGATCTATTTCGTCTATAATTCCTTTAAGTTTAACTATTTCATTCCGACCAACTACACAATATAAAACATTTCGTTCCTCACCAGTAAAACTTCCACTTCCATGTAAAACGGTAACGCCTCTGTCCATTTGCTCGTGAATAACTTCTGAAATACGACCACTTTTTCCAGAAATAATCATGGCACCACGAGCAGAATAAGCGCCTTCTTGAATAAAGTCAATGACACGGGCTCCTATGAACACGGCAACTAATGTATACATCCCTTGGATCGGTTTAAGGTATAAAATAATGGATGAGAAGATGACTAAAGCATCAAACAAAAACATCGTACGTCCCATACTCCAGCCTACATATTTATGCACTAATCTAGCGATGATATCAACTCCACCAGTTGTGCCTCCATACCTAAATATTATTCCTAGACCGACTCCAATAAAAGTACCTGCAAATAAAGCTGCTAATGTCATGTCATTTCTTAATGAAAATTCTAATGTGTATATTTGAAAAATCCATAAGAAAACAGATACTGCAACTGTACCAATTACGGTATAAATAAATGTATTAATCCCTAGGAGCCTCCAGCCAATTATAAACACTGGAATATTAAGAACTAAGTTCATAATTCCAGGGTCTAAATTAAACATGAAATACAATAATAGGGTGATTCCAGTAAATCCACCTTCAGCTAAATTGTTTTCCATATTAAAATTAACTATTCCAAATGAAAAAATTGCTGAACCCAATAAAATAAATAGGGTATTTTTTACTTTTATATGATATTTCATATAATCCCTCCTTTTACAAAGCACTTTAAATATTATAGACAATGGATATTAATGGTTCAATATAAAATAAAAGATTTGTCAAAATAGTTGGATTTAGCTACCATTAGGATAGGCAATAAGAAAGGTGATTATCATGACAAATTCACATAATGATTTAAAATTGATGCAAGAACGAGTAGATAATTTTATCAGCCAATTTGAAGAAGGGTACTTTTCTCCACTTGCCATGACGGCAAGAATGACAGAGGAGCTTGGTGAATTAGCTAGAGAAGTTAATCATTATTATGGGGAGAAGGCTAAGAAAAGTAGTGAAAAAGAGAAACTCATAGAAGAAGAATTAGGTGATTTATTTTTTGTATTAATTACATTTGCTAACTCTTTAAATATTGATCTGTCTGAATCATTTGATATGAGTATGTCAAAAATTGAACAACGAGATCAAAACCGCTTTACAAAAAAGGAGAATCAATAATGGCAGAGACTATTAATGTAATGCTAGCAGGACCTAGAGGAAAAATGGGTACCGAAGCTTTAAAAATGATTGAAACAACTGACCACTTTAATTTAGTTGGTTGCATTGATCGTAAATATAATGGCAAAACAATTAAAGACCTTGAGGGCCTTCCTTCGCTAGATGCACTGATTTACACCGATCCAGAAGAAGCTTTTGAACGACTTAATGCAGATGTGTTTATAGATTTAACCAATCCTGAAACAGGTTTTAAACATACAAAAATAGCTTTACATAATCATATTAGACCTGTGATAGGGACGTCTGGATTTTCGGAAGAGCAATTAGATGAGTTAAAACAATTAAGTCAAACTCAACAAACTGGAATCGTTATTGCTCCTAACTTTGCAATTGGTGCTGTATTAATGATGCGATTCTCTCAAATGGCAGCAAAACACTTTCCAAATGTCGAAATTATAGAAAAGCATCATGATGAAAAATTAGACGCACCATCTGGTACAGCAGTTAAAACAGCACAATTAATAAAAGAAGTAAGGGAATCTAAAAAGCAAGGTCACCCAGATGAGCATGAAACATTAGATGGAGCTCGTGGTGCGACAGTAGATGGAATGCATATTCATAGTGTAAGGCTTCCAGGTTTTATAGCTCAGCAAGAAGTTATATTTGGCCAAAGTGGACAAACCTTAACCATTCAGCACAATTCAACTGATCGCCAATCATTTATGAGTGGTGTTAAATTCGCAGTAGAAGAAGTCATGAAGACGGATCAATTTGTATATGGTTTAGAAAATTTAATGGAGTAGGTGTTAAGGTGAATATCGCGTTAATTGCTCATGATAAAAAGAAACAAGATTTAATAGACTTTGTTATGGCATATAGTGAGATTTTTTCAGAACATCAATTATTTGCAACTGGTACAACAGGAAAATTAATTGCTAAAGAAACTGGATTAACGATTGAACGATTTCAAAGCGGCCCATTAGGCGGTGATCAGCAGATTGGAGCAAGAATTGCGAACGATGAAATGGATATGATTATATTCTTTAGGGACCCTTTAACCGCGCAGCCTCATGAACCTGATGTCTCTGCATTACTACGTTTATGTGATGTATATAAAATCCCATTAGCTACTAATGAAGCTTCTGCTGAAATTTTGATTAGGGGTCTAGAGAGTGGCTGGTTGGACTGGCGCTCAATTAAAGAAAAGAGAGTTCGATACGATGGGTAAAAGAATAGGGATTGTTTGCTACCCTACAGTAGGCGGTTCTGGAGTGGTAGCAACAGAACTTGGAATTCATCTTGCTGAAAAGCAATATGAGGTTCACTTTATCTCAACTACTATGCCATTCCGTCTAAAGCGACTATATCCAAATATTTATTTTCATGAAGTTGAAGTCTCTAATTATCCAGTATTCAAAAATCCTCCTTATGATTTAGCACTAGCTAGTAAGATTGCTGAAGTGATCGACAGGGAGGAATTAGATGTTATTCATGCTCATTATGCGCTTCCGCACGCTATTTGTTCGATCTTTGCAAAACAAATGGCAGAGAGAAACGTTAAAATCGTTACGACATTACATGGAACAGACATCACGATATTAGGTGTAGATGATAACTTAAAACACATGATTAGGTATGCGATCGAACACTCTGATCACGTTACTGCTGTCTCTAATAGCTTAAAAAAACAGACTGAAGATGCACTTCAAGTACAAAAGCAGATTGAAGTCGTTTATAATTTTATTGAACCTGTTAATGATACTTCTCTTACAGAAAAAGACTTAAAAGAAAATCTCGGTATTAGTCAGCATGAAAAAGTTTTGATACACATATCAAATTTTAGACCAGTTAAACGAGTTGAAGATGTTGTAAGGGTTTTTTCAAATGTACATAACCAAATACCATCTAAATTACTGTTGGTAGGAGATGGCCCTGAACATTTAAAAATAAGAAACTTAGTGAGAGATTTAGGGTTAGAAGATGATGTATTGTTTTTAGGCAGACAAGATAATGTTCATGATTTATTAAACATTAGTGATTTAAAATTATTGTTATCAGAAAAAGAAAGCTTTGGATTAGTTTTATTAGAAGCCATGATTAGCGGTGTACCATGTATTGGAACGAATATCGGTGGTATACCAGAAGTGATTGTGGATGGTGAAAACGGCTATTTATGTGAAGTTGGCAATATTGAAGAGATATCTAATAAAGCTATTCAGTTGCTAACGGACGATGAATTATGGGATGAATTTTCAGAACATGCTAAACGATATGCTTATGATCATTTCAACTCAAATTTAATTGTCCAAAAATATGAAGATTTATATAACTAATTAAATCTTATTGAATAAGGTGAGCCCATGTTATCAGAACCTTTTCTGCAAGCTGAACCAATTATGATCACGTTAGAAGAACGTGGTTATGAAAGCTTCTTAGTTGGCGGGGCAGTTCGCGACTTTTTCGCTAATCGTCCAATAGGAGATATTGATATTGCTACTAATGCTACTCCAGAGGAGGTCCAGCGAATTTTCCCTAGAACTGTGCCTGTTGGTATTGATCACGGTACTATTTTAGTTCTTCATAATGGATTTTCTTTTGAAATCACAACATATCGCACAGAAGGTGAGTATGACGATTATCGTCACCCAAGTGATGTGTCTTTCGTTAAGGATATAAAGCTTGATTTAAGCCGCAGAGATTTTACAATTAACGCCATCGCCATGGATCGACACGGGAATGTACTGGATCCTTTTGACGGTAAAATTGATTTAGAAAATCAAATTATAAAAACTGTTGGGTCACCAAATGAGCGCTTTTCAGAAGACCCTTTACGTATGTTGCGGGGGGTACGATTTGTTAGTCAGTTAGGGTTTCAAATGGATTCAGATACCGAGCAGGCGATTAAACAACTGCATCGTTTGCTTCAAAGGATTTCTGTAGAACGAATTACAGATGAAATATCAAAGCTTTTCACCCATCATTATATTAATTCAGCGTTAAATATAGTAAGTGTTACTAATATGGACCGTTCACTTCCGATTTTTGATGAGCAAGAACACTTATTTGAAAAGCTAAAGACTATTAAGTTTCATGAATCTCTTAATCATGCAGGTATTATGTTTGCCATCTTTCATTTATTAGACCCTAATATTTCAGTTCAAAAATGGATCAAAACATATAAAGTTTCAAATCGTATTAGACGAAAAGCTTTGCATTTAATCAATAACTATAATGACTATCAAGAAAAAGGCTTAACCAAACCTGTTATTTATAGTATTGGAAAAGATCATTTATATGATTTTTACCAGTTAATCGGTTTATTAGACTTAGTTAATTTAAAATTTAACGTCCTATTAGATAGTTATGAGCATCTCCCAATAAAGTCGCGTGACGATCTTGTCATAAATGGTCAAGATTTTATTAATTGGTTTCCTAATGAAAAGAAAGGTAAATGGATAGGGGATTATCTCGATCAAATTGAAAAATTAATTATTACTGAAGAGTTAAGGAATAATCGAGACGAGATTGAAAGTAGGGTGAGGGAATGGAAGGCACGAGAAAGAGGTTAATTGATTTATTATCAAATCATCAACAGCCATACATATCAGGACAGCAATTATCAGATGAGTTAAACATATCTCGTTCAGCTGTATGGAAACACATGAATGCACTGAAAAAAGAAGGCTATCAAATTGAAGGTGTAACCAATAAAGGTTACCGAATTGTCTCATCACCGAATGACTTATCTGAAACTGCTTTAAGTTGGGATTTGAAAACGGACTGGTTAGGTCAGAGATTAATATATAAAGAACAAGTGACATCAACACAAATTGTAGCTCATGACCTAGCGCGGGATGGAGCTGAACACGGTACAGTCATTGTGGCCCGGGAACAAACCAAAGGCAGAGGTAGAATGAGACGTTACTGGGAATCCAAGGATGGTTTAGGCCTATGGTTCAGTTCGATTTTAAGGCCAACAGGTATTGAGCCAAAACGTGCTTCTCAATTAACGTTAGTGGCTGCAGTTGCAATCGCTGATTATTTATCTAAATATAATTTAGATGTAAAGATTAAGTGGCCGAATGATTTATTTATAAATGGCAAAAAGCTTGCTGGTATTTTAACCGAAATGCAAGCTGAACAAGACGCTGTAGAATACATCGTTTTAGGTATTGGCATAAACATGAATCATGATCAGCAAGATCTTTTTGAATCAGAGCGCAATAAAGCGACTTCTTTATTGCTTGAAGCAAAACAACCTTTTAACTTAAACACCGTACTGACAGAGTTACTATTTGAATTAGAAGTTAAATTCGATTTGTTTATGTCTGAAGGTTTTTCAACCATAAAAGGACAATGGGAAAGCTATGCTTATAAACTTGGCGAATGGGTTTCAGTAAAGACTCAGACAGAGTGGGATGCAAAAATCTGTGGAATAGATGAAGATGGCGCATTAATGGTTATGAATCAAAACCACCAAGTTCATCACTTATATTCTGCGGAAATTTTATGGTGAGAGGTGTTTTAGATGAACACACATCGTTCTTTTTTAAAAATGAAAGAGGAATCTAACAAAATTGCCATGGTGACAGCTTACGATTATCCTTCAGCTAAGTTGAGCGAAAAAGCTGGAGTGGATATGATATTAGTAGGTGATAGCCTAGGTATGGTTGTATTAGGTTATGATTCGACGATTCCTGTCACTTTAGAAGATATGATTCATCATGGAAAGGCCGTCCGTAGGGGAGCGCCTAACACCTTTACAGTTATTGATATGCCTTTTATGACATTTAATATTTCGATTGAGTCAACATTGTTAAATGCTAAACGATTATTTCAAGAAACCGGTGCAGAAGCTTTGAAAATCGAAGGTGGTATAGAAGTAACGGAACAAGTTAAAGCATTAACAAATGCAGGAATTCCTGTCGTTGCACACATTGGTTTAACACCTCAATCAGTCAATGTTATGGGTGGTTATCGTGTGCAAGGTAAAACGAGTGAGGATGCTAAACGTCTAATTAGAGAAGCAAAAGCATTAGAAGAGGCAGGATCAATAGCTTTGGTATTAGAATGTGTTCCAGAAAAACTTGCGAGTCTTATTACTTCTGAAATCAACATTCCAACAATTGGAATTGGTGCAGGGAAATACTGTGATGGCCAAGTATTAGTGTATCATGATTTACTTCAATACGGCGTTGATCGTTTGGCGAAGTTCGTCAAAGCATATGGTAATATGAATGATCATACTCATGATGCACTAAGTACATATGTTGCTGAAGTTAAAGAAGGTAAATTTCCTCAAAAAGAAAACACTTATACAGTAGATGAAGAAGCTCTTAAGGGGTTATACGGAGGTTCATAATGCTAACGTTGAACACAATTAAAGATATGATTCAATATATAAATAAAGAGAAACGTAGCCAGCGTACGATTGGCTTCGTTCCAACCATGGGATATTTACACTCGGGGCACCGTGCATTAATTGATCAATCTAAGAAGGATAACGACATTACTATTGTTAGCATCTTTGTGAATCCTTTACAGTTTAATCAATCCTCCGATTTAGAACAATATCCTAGAGATTTTGAGAGAGATGCAGCGATTTTAAAAAAAGATGGTGTTGATGTCGTTTTTCATCCTACTGCTGATGAGATGTATCCTAATCAACCTTCAATAGAGATGAATGTGACAAAGCGCACTGATGTATTGTGTGGCACATCAAGACCAGGCCATTTTGAAGGAGTCGTGATGGTTCTAACTAAGCTGTTTAATATTGTTAACCCTGACAAAGTTTATTTTGGCTCAAAAGATGCTCAGCAAGTAGCGGTTGTCGATGCACTGATTAAAGACTTAAATTTTAATATAAAACTAATCCCAGTCTCAACTATTAGAGAAGCTGATGGTCTAGCATTAAGTTCGAGAAACGTCCATTTAAATCCATATGAAAGGGATGAGGCTGCACATATTTATCAATCTTTATTAAAAGGACAAAGGTACATAATGGACAACGCTGATTGGAAACGTAATGAAGTCATTAATATTACTAAAAGTTATCTAAGTGAACACACTACAGGTAAGATTGATTACGTTGATTGCTTGTCATTCCCTAATTTAAATAAAGACATAGAGTCAAAACATGATATAATAATTGCGGTTGCCGTTTATTATGAAAAAGCACGTTTAATTGATAACCTAATTTTAGACTCAAGTGGTGCAATTAAATACGGGAGTGAATAACATGTTTCGTACATTAATGAATGCTAAAATACATCGAGCTACTGTTACGGAAGCAAATTTAAATTATGTAGGCAGTATAACAATTGATCAAGATCTCCTTGATCAAGTTGGTATTCTTCCTCACGAAAAGGTGCAGATTGTAAATAATAATAATGGTGAAAGAATAGAAACGTATGTCATAGCTGGTGAAAGAAATAGTGGAGTCATTTGTTTAAATGGTGCAGCAGCAAGGAAATTTCAAAAAGGTGATCTTGTCATTATCATGTCTTATGCGATGATGACGAAAGAAGATGCTATGTCGCATCGTCCTAAAATTGCTATATTAACAGAAACAAATGAAATTGAACAATTGCTGACTGAAGAGGCCCCAATGACTATTTTATAGCTCCCAGCTTGGGAGTTTTATTTTTGTCGGAAGAAAAGAGGTGGAAGATTGAACCGATATGTTGTAGTTGATCTAGAAACCACTGGACATTCAGTGAAAAAAGGAGACGAAATAATAGAAATTGGATTGGTTGTTATAGAAAATAATCAAATTATCGATGAATTCTCTTCAAAAATCAAACCAGAACAACCGATTCCACCATTTATTACTAGATTAACTGGGATGACTGATCAAGATGTGGCGAATGCACCAACATTTACAGAGGTCATTCCAGAAGTATTAACGTACCTGAAAGACGCATACTTTGTTGCACATCAAGTACAGTTTGATTATCATTTTCTAAACGCGTCTTTAATGAAACATGGCTACAAACCTTTACAAATGCCTGTTATTGATACAGTCGAGATGTCAAGAGTGCTATTCCCTAGGGCTAATAGCTTTAAGCTTGAGGATATAACTGATTATCTGGATATTAAACACTACTCGCCTCATCGCGCTTTATCCGATGCCTACGTAACAGGATTATTATTAATAAAACTTTTAGATAAGTTAAATAACCTACCCTACGAAACATTAAATCAAATTTCACCATTAACGACGTTCTTCTATGGGGATCTCGAACAAATCATTGTTGAGATTGTTCATAATAAAAAATATAAAAGATCACCGAATGATATTAATTTTGAAAATGGTTTCGCAATAAAAGGTACTAAATTTGATAAAAATAAAAGTCTGCCAGAAATGTCTCATGTCAGAAGTTTTGGAGATATGCTCTCAGAATTGAATCATCATGGAAATTTGACTTTAAGAACTAGTCAAACCGAAGGTGCACAGTATATTTTTGACGCAATTGAACAAAACCGTCATGCCGTAGTAGAAGCAGAAACTGGGATTGGTAAAACATTAAGCTATTTATTAGTTGCTATTTTTTATGCCATGAAGAAAAGTCATAAAACATTAATTAGTACGAGTACCATCCAATTACAACATCAAATACAAGACCGAGATTGGATGATGATCTCTGAATCTTTTGATTGTCATAATGAATTAGCCATTTTAAAAAGCCCAAGCCATTATTTAAATTTATCGAAATTACGTTATTATTTAGATGAACTTAAAGATATTAATTATGATACGGCGTTAAGTTTAGCCATTATTTTGGTTTGGTTAACTGAAACAAATACTGGCGACAAAGATGAAATTCAACTTCCATCTAAAGGAGAAGAAATTTGGCCTTTTATTTCAGGTGAGAATAAAGTTAGTGATGAACATAGCGGTTCTTATTTCAAAACTGCATTAACTAAAGCTAATCAAGCATCAATTATTGTTGTGAATCATGCTTTCTTGGTTGCTGATCAATTACATCAGACGCAGCGATTATTAAATTATAATCATTTAATAATTGATGAAGCTCATAGGTTACATGAAGTCGTACAAAAACAACTGGGGGATACGTTAGACTACGTATTTATAGCCCACATTTTAAATAGTGTTGAGAAATTAACGACCCATCCATCTGTAGAGCGATTAAAACATTCTGCAGATCAATTCTTTAGATCTGTGCATCAAGCAGTATTATTTCTACATTCTGAGAAAGATGCATTATCTGATACAGGTAAAATACAGTTATCTTTAGATCAATATCAACTTGATGTCATTTTATCTGGAAGCTTACGTCAGCAACTAAATGATATGCTTTTAGATTTAAAACAACTACAGTCTATTTTGAAACAAAATCAATACAATAATAGATGGAAAAGATTGACTAAGCAGAAAGTGATAGAGGAACTTAGTCAAGTTCATGATTCATTAATAAGATTTTTTAATGATGATGAAGACCATGCAAAGTGGATTGATATTGATCAAGATGGGGCGAAAAATTCTGTTCAGTTAAATATTGAACCTGTTAACGTGCAATCGTTTATACAATCTTCAATTGTAAAGCAGGATGTTCCAACTATTTTTATGAGCGCTACGATTAGAACAAATCATTCATTTACATCATTCTTAGAAGAATTGGGTTTGCATGAGGAAACGAGTTGTTTGTACTTACCTTCACCATATGATTATCAAAATCAAGTCCGTGCATATGTACCATCAGATTTTCCGGAAATTAAACAAGTAAGAGTTGAAGAGTATGACGAATCTGTCGCAACATTTATTGTGTCACTAATTGAAGAATTAAATGAAAAAGTTGTTGTTCTATTTACATCATATGAAATGTTAAAATCCGTTTATAAAATGATAAAAATTATAGACCATCAACAAGAAATACCAATTTTAGCTCAAGGTGTACAATCAGGAAGTCGTGAAAAATTGAAAAAAATGTATGAAAAATCAAATCGTGCGGTTTTACTAGGAACAAGTTCCTTTTGGGAAGGTGTAGATTTAGACCACAAGTCCTTAAAAATCGTTGTCATGGTTCGCTTGCCTTTTGATACACCCAATCATCCAATGTTTCAAGCAAAATCACGTCACTTAGAAGAGCATAATAAAAATGCGTTTTATCATTGGATGTTACCACAGGCTATTTTAAAGTTTCGTCAAGCCTTTGGTCGTTTAATTCGTTCAGAATCAGACCGGGGGATATTTATTGTTCTAGACCAAAGGTTGATGACTAAACCTTATGGTAAACAGTTTATAAACTCAATACCTGAAGTACCATTATTACATGACAAGAAACACCAACTTTTTAAAGATGCAAAAAACTGGTTGTTATATAACGACTACAAAGGCAAATGATAATACTTAGTCATGTATGAAGTGGGTGAGGGTATGTTTAAGCGCATTATTTTTATTTTAATATTAACGTTAGTAGGTACTGAATCAATTATATTTGCTCAAGAAGAACTTGTCTTTGAACCTTTATCATCTGGCAATTTTGCCGTGATGCATTTAAGTAAAGAAGAAAAAGTTATCATTAATACAGGAAGTTCAAATAGTCGTAAGGAAATAATAAATTATTTAAATGAATTAGAAGATCAGCGTATTAAAGGAATTCTTATTACCAGTGTTAATGCAAGAAACTGCGGTAACTTATCGTATATATTAAATCAATACGACGTGGATCAATTATATTTACCTAAACATAATACTGAATTATGTAAAGTTCCCAAAGATTTTCAAAATCAAACCTATTACTTAAGTAAAAACGAACGTATCGCAATTAGCTCTAGGTACTATATAGATCATGTATATAACAAAAATGATGGAAGTAGTCATGTGGCTATTTCAAACGGGAATTTCGTTTGTTATTGGTATGAGGGGAATCTAAAGACGAGTCAATGGGATAAGCAAACTCAGGTAATGTTCCTTCCAGATAATCCTTCTGCGAATTTGACTGAAGAAGACTTAGAAATGCTTAATCCTGAAGTAGCGATTATTAACCGTAGAGGGGAAATACAACCTCTAATTGAAATGTTTCAAAAACAATGGGTGGATATCTATGCACTTCGCAAAGGGGTATCAGCTCACATTAATATCATGCAAGAGGAATATGAACTCTACTTAAAAAGAGAAGAATCGTAAATTTGTTGATTAATCCTCAACAAATTTACGTGTTGTCTTGTTATAATAGTAACAGTGATTAAATACAAAGGATGAAGGCATTGAACTTACGTAAAGTACTAATCAGTGTTGGTTCGGTTATTGGTTTAATTATCGTCACAGTCGTGATGATGTTTTTCGTCGCATATAACCAGGCTCAAGACAGTAAAAACACATTAATTGATCAAGCTAAAAGCAAGGCAATTAAAGATACACCACTTACGAAAGTGGAATCTGCCTCTTTATTTAATGGTCGTAATTCTTTTGTGTCAATAAAAGGCAAGGATGAGGAGAGTAAACCTTTATTTGCTTTTATTCCTCAGCTGAATCAAAAACAAAATGAAAGTGATCAGAAACAACCAGAAACACATTACGTTTATGCGGATCAAGGCTTCACAAAAGATGAAATAATAAAACAATGGGGTTCTAACTGTCAAAATTGTGATCTTGATGAAGTAACTATTGGAATGCTTAATAATCGCGTCGTTTGGGAAATCATTTATGAAAGAGACAACCGGTTAATTTTTCAAACCTATCGATTCGATACAGGAGAATTATATGATTCAATCTCGTTTAATCAATAAAAAATGTTAACCTATTAAAGGAGCTTAGGACATAGGAGGAGATGTATACATATGAAATTAGCAAACAGAGTACAAGCACTTACACCATCAACAACATTAGCAATTACTTCAAAAGCTAAAGCTTTAAAAGCTGAGGGACACGATGTCATTGGCCTCGGTGCTGGTGAACCGGACTTTAATACACCCAAATACATTTTAGATGCTGCGATACAAGCTATGGATGAAGGGAAGACGAAATATACGCCGGCTGGTGGGTTAGTAGAATTAAAAGAGGCCATTGTTAACAAATTCAAACGTGATAATGGTTTAGATTATAATCAAAATCAAATTATTGTAACGACAGGTGCGAAACATGCTTTATATACACTTTTTCAAGTTTTATTAAATAAGGGAGACGAAGTCATTGTCCCAATCCCTTATTGGGTTAGTTATCCTGAACAAGTGAAATTATCTGAAGGTGAACCTATTTTTGTAAAAGCAAAAGAGGAATACAACTTTAAGTTAACTCCTGAACAACTTGAAGAAGCGATTACTCCTAATACAAAAGCAGTCATACTAAACTCACCGAGTAATCCTACTGGTGTTTTGTATAATAAAAATGAATTACAAGCTTTAGGTGAGGTAGCGGTTAAACACAATCTATGGATTGTTTCAGATGAAATTTATGAAAAGTTAATTTATGGTGACGAACAGCACGTATCTGTTGCTTCCGTATCATCTGAAATAAAAGATCGAACAATCATTATTAACGGAGTAAGTAAATCACATTCTATGACAGGATGGCGAATTGGCTATGCTGCCGGTAATGAAGAAGTTATTAAAGCGATGTCAAACTTAGTTTCACATGCGACATCTAATCCTACATCAATTTCTCAGTATGCAGCGATTGCAGCATATAATCATTCTGAAGAAGAAATTCATCATATGAAAAAAGCTTTTGAAGAACGACTTAATAAGTTATACAATTGGATAGTAGAAATTCCAAACATCACTTGTGTAAAACCTGACGGTGCGTTTTATCTTTTTCCAAATGTTAAAGAAGTGGTTAAAGCATCTCCATTTAATACGACAGATGAGTGGGTTGCTCAGTTATTAGAAGAAGAAAAGGTGGCAATCGTACCAGGTTCAGGTTTTGGCTCTGATGACAATGTTCGATTATCGTATGCAACATCATTAGAACAATTAGAAGAAGCCGCAAAACGAATTAAACGTTTTGTTGAAAAGTATTCTTAGTAGAAGAAGGAGGAAGTAACGTTGAAAACGACAATAGCTACAGTTAAAGACCATGTTGAAGAAACAGTAACAATTGGTGTATGGTTACATAATAAACGTTCAAGTGGAAAAATTGCATTTTTACAATTAAGAGATGGTACAGGGTTTATACAAGGTGTCGTAGTTAAATCGGCAGTATCAGAAGAAACCTTTGAACTAGCTAAGTCAATCACACAAGAATCATCTCTTTATGTAACTGGCAAAGTAGTTGAAGATACGAGAAGCCCATTAGGTTTTGAATTGCAAGTTACGGATTTAGAAGTCATTCAAGAAGCTGAAGATTATCCAATTACACCAAAGGAGCATGGTACGGAGTTTTTAATGGACCATCGTCATTTATGGTTAAGATCTAAAAAACAGCATGCCATTATGAAGGTTAGAAACGAAATTATTCGTTCTACTTATGAGTTTTTCAACCAAGAAGGTTTTGTAAAGGTAGATCCACCGATTTTAACAGGTGCTTCTGCTGAAGGTACAACCGAATTATTTCACACAAAATATTTTGATGAAGATGCTTATTTATCCCAAAGTGGTCAGTTATATATGGAAGCAGCAGCTATGGCCCTCGGTAGAGTATTTTCATTTGGCCCTACATTTAGAGCTGAAAAATCCAAGACTAGACGCCATTTAATTGAGTTCTGGATGATTGAACCTGAAATGGCCTTTATGGATCATGACGATAGTTTAGAATTACAAGAACAATATGTGTCACATGTCGTTCAATCTGTACTAGAAAATTGCAAAATTGAACTTGATACCTTAGAACGTGACACAACGAAGCTTGAAAATATCAAGGCTCCGTTCCCGCGTATTACTTATGATGATGCTATTCAATTCTTAAAGGATCAAGGTTTTGATGATATTGATTGGGGAGATGACTTCGGTGCGCCTCACGAAACGGCAATCGCTGAAGCATATGACAAACCTGTTTTTATTACCCATTTCCCTGTAGAAATAAAAGCATTTTATATGAAACCAGACCCTAACAATCCAAAAGTCGCTTTATGCGCTGACTTAATTGCACCGGAAGGTTATGGAGAAATAGTCGGTGGTTCTGAGCGTATTGATGATTTTGAGCTTATGAGTCAGAGGTATGAAGAACATCAATTAGATGGACCTGCTTATGAATGGTATTTACAATTAAGGAAATACGGTAGTGTACCTCATTCAGGGTTTGGACTTGGTTTAGAACGTACTGTTGCTTGGATTTCAGGAACAGAACATATTCGTGAAACAATTCCATTCCCTAGATTACTAAATCGTTTATATCCATAAGACTTAAAGGGATGACTCTTGTCTAGAGTCATCCTTTCTATTAGATTATTTTAAAGGTGGGTATGTCACTTGAACTTACCATTTTCATATCAGAAAATTCTCGTTGACCAAATTAATATTCCAACATTATTAGTAAAAGATTATGGTGCGTTAGGTTTATCTGAGACGGATTTGATGGTTATATTACACATTTTAAGACTTCAGAAAGAACACGAATTACTTCCATCATTCGATCAGATTTCAAATCATATGTCTATTAATTCTAATGATGTTTCTAATGTTTTAAAGAATTTAAAGAACAAAGGTCTATTAGCAATAGATCAATTTGAAGATGAAAACCAAATTGTTCATGAGTGGTATTCCATCACCCCACTTATAGAGAAATTGTATGAAGTACAACAAGAAGTTAACCAATCAAAAAATGAAGAAGGAAAATTATTTAGTTTATTTGAACAAGAGTTTGGACGAGCCCTATCTCCAATAGAAATTGAAACCATTAGTTACTGGTTAGATGATGACCGGTTTAAACCAGCCCTAATAAAAGCAGCCCTGAGGGAAGCAGTACTAATGGGTAAATTAAATTTTCGGTATATCGACCGGATCCTAAATGAGTGGAAGAAAAAAGGGATCAAAAGTGTAGGTGCTGCAAAACAAAATAACCAAAATAATTTTAATCAGACAAATAAAAGTACGCCTGAACCAAAAAGGGATACATCCGTTTATTATAACTGGCTAGAAGAGTAAGAGGGGGGAGTAGATGTTAACTAAAAAAGGGATTAGGCAAGTACTAGATACTTTAGAGGAAATGTTCCCTAATGCCGAATGTGAGTTAACTCATTCTAATGAGTTTGAATTATTAGTTGCTGTTGTCCTTTCAGCTCAAGCAACAGATGCTTTAGTAAACAAAGTAACACCGGGTTTATTTGCGAAATACAAAGCCCCTGAAGATTATCTCGCAGTATCTTTAGAAGAGCTACAGCACGATATTAAAAGAATTGGTTTATATCGAAACAAAGCAAAAAATATACGCAAACTAAGCGCTGATTTAATTGAAAAGCATGATGGTCACGTTCCTTCAAATTATACCGATTTAGTAAACTTAGCGGGAGTTGGGAGGAAGACGGCGAACGTTGTGATGTCAGTTGCATTTGGGGAACCTGCCATAGCAGTTGATACTCATGTCGAAAGAGTATCCAAACGGTTAGGAATTTGCCGCTGGAAAGACTCTGTTTTAGAAGTCGAAAAAACGCTTATGAGAAAGGTTCCAAAAGAAGAATGGAGTGACACTCATCACAGAATGATCTTCTTTGGACGCTATCATTGTAAAGCGAAGAACCCTAATTGTCCCGAATGTCCATTACTTGAAATTTGTAGGGAAGGTCAAAAGCGCATGAAAAAACGAGGCTGAATTTCAGCCTCGTTTTTGTTTGTAATTTAAGTTGTACTATCTGTCGATTGAGTAGAGTCAGTTGAACTAGTTGAAGTGTTAGTATCACCATTTTCTGTAGTGCTATTAGTAACTGAATCTTCGCCTTGATCATTAGACCCATCATCAGTACCCGATTCTCCGTCACCAGATCCATCATCCGTGGAACCGTCATCTGTTGATCCAGGGTCAGTACCGTCTTCAGATGAGTCATCACCGCCATTAGATCCACCATCTCCATCTGAAGGCGGCTCTTCCTGATCTCCATTTCCATTACCTTCGCCGTTTCCGTTACCTTCACCGTTTCCGTTACCTTCACCATTTTCTTCTTCATCATCGCCAATTATTTCATCAATTAAATCTTTCTCTTCTTCTTCAGGCGGCGTTTCAGCAGAAGTTTGAGCTGGTTCAGATTGATTACCACCATCGTCTATGGCTGTAACTTCAAACGTATAATTAGTTTCAGGAGAAATTTCATCGAATACAATCATTTGATCACTTATGGTAGCAACATCTTGCATGTCACTTCCATCTACGGATACTTTAATGTTGTATTCCATGTCATCATTAGAGTGATCCCATGACACTTCTATAACCCCACGTTTTTCATCAAACTCAGCTTTTAGTCCTTCAACAGGATCTGGCTGATCGTATTGTTCCGATACTTCGTTTGGTGTAGTACCCTTAACGAACAATTCCGTAATGATCTGACTTTCTGGTGTATAATCACTTGGTAATTTAGCAGGTCTAGAGCCTTCCTCAATTCCAACCTCAACAACTGAATCAGGTTTAGTGAAATCAGCTGTTTCGACTCCATCTGACATATGTCTCATTAGGTTTCCAAAGATTGCTTTAGGAATAGCTTTATCTTGACCAGATAGTGACTTGTTTCCTTCACTGTAACCAGTCCACACTGAAATAGTGAAGTTTGTAGAATAACCTGCCATCCAAGAGTCAACATCTTCATTTGTTGTACCTGTTTTAGCTGCTACAGGCAGATTATTAACATCAACACTAGAACCAGTTCCATGATTAATGACGTCTTTTAGCATATCAGTAATCATATAAGCAGTGTAATCTTCCATGGCAATATTAGATTCTGGTTTAGTCTCAACTACTTTCTTTTCATCAGGGTACACAATCTTCGTTACTGCGTGTGGTTCATTATAAATACCACCATTACCGAAAGCTGCATAAGCACCAGCAATTTCTAATGGACTTAATTCTTGATTACCTCCAATAGAATCGGAATTGAGTAATGTATCACCATAAGGTAATCCTAATCCACGTACGAAGTTTAAGATTTTTTCATCGCCTTGACTGTTTCTTACTTCGTTAAATGCCTTAAATGCAGGAATATTAATGGACTCATATAATGCTTCACGCATCGTCATCCAACCTCGATAGCGATCATCAAAGTTACTCAAATCTACATCATCACTATAATTATCAACTTCTTCATCTTTTAATTGATGGTAAGTAGACCATTTCTCAAACTCAATAGCAGGACCGTAATCTATAATAGGCTTAATTGTTGAGCCTGGCTGACGATCAGTACTAAAGGCATAGTTTTCACTCGCCCAAATGCCTTCCTTATTACGTCCACCACCAATTGCTAGTATTTCACCAGTCTTAGTATCAATCACTGAAATTCCTGTTTGAACTTTATCGTCACTAAATTGTATTGGACTCTTTTCATCATTCATTAGAAACTCAACTTGTTTTTGAGCATCTTGATCTAATGTTGTATGAATTGTTAACCCAGCTGAATACACATCAACTTCGTCATCAAGTTTTTGACTAGCTTCATTTAATACTTTTTCAATAAATCCTTCATAAGGAATATCCGATTCGTAGCTGTCTTGAATCATATCCTTCACTTTGATAGCTTTGGCTTCTTTAGCCTCTGCTTCAGAGATCTTTCCATGTTGAACCATTAAATCTAGAACGATATTACGACGTTCTTTAGCAAGTTTTGGATCAATATACGGGTTGTAAGCATTAGGTCTTTGCGGAATACCAGCTAATAGTGCCGCCTCTGAAAGTGTTAATTTACTTAAATCACTTTTTCCGAAGAAAGCTTCAGATGCTTTTTGAACACCGTATATATCTTTACCATAAGCAATGATATTAAGGTACATAGCTAAAATTTCCTTTTTGCTGTAATCTTGTTCTAGTTTAAATGCTAAATATTGTTCTTGGACTTTTCGTTCAATACTTTTCTCTGAAGTCAAAAATGCATTTTTAACAACTTGTTGAGTAATCGTACTAGCACCTTGTGCTCCGAATCCTTCTTTGATATTAGCTATAACAGCAGCTCCGATACGCCTTAGATCAATACCACTATGTTCAAAGAACCTAACGTCTTCGGTAGCAAGTACCGCATCTTCTAGAATTTGTGGAATTTCCTTATATTCAATTTCTTCACGTTTTTGAGCACCTAGTTCAGCGACTACGTTTCCATCTCTGTCCAGAATCGTCGTTGACAATGGTACTTGTAATTCTTCCGCGTTCAGTTCAGGTGCGTCTTTAATATAAGAAAATACCACACCTGCAACCACGAACATACCTAATAAACCTATAATCAATAACGATATCAGTACTTTTTTCCAATTTATTTTTTTGTTTTTCTTTGTTTGCTTTTTAGCTTTTCGACTTTTAATGTCTTCGCTCATTATGATCTCCTCCATTAAAATAAACACGATCGACAACGGTTAAATAGTCTACTTTTTTCTGTAATGTGAATGGGATTAAATAACCGTTTTCTTTGATGTAGTGATAAGGTAACGATTTTCTATTACCCTCAAACTGTTGATCCCAAACCTTTATAAATGGACGAATTGGAAGTAAAAAAGTTTCATTCAATAATTTAAAACGAATAATAAAAAAACAAATCCCTCCATGATCGTCAATCTTTCTCATGTGATCTACTTGGTGCTGATGAATATTTGAAAATGGTAACGAGGTTTTGTTTTTAGTTTGTTTAGCTTCGAAATCAATATATCTACCATTGTAAATTCCATTATAGTCCGTAGTAGAAGGTTGTTGATAATAAGCTTCTTTAATAACAGCAGCACTTCGTTTTGGATAATCAACTTGCACTACTTGGATTGGAGTCGGTTTTTTATGAATAACCGCTTGATCAGTTTCTAAATAAAACTTATTCGTTTCATTTAGTTCTTTTTCGAGGGTCATCCCTCTATTTCCGAATTGTGTTCCGCCTAGTTGACTATAGTTTGTATAATTGGTTTGTGAATTATGTTTGTTTTGCCGACTTCCCTTCGGATACTTCAATTTTATTCCTCCTCAACAACCTATTATATCAAATTTTAAACCATGAGGATTTGGATATACTATTACAAAATGGTTAAGAAAGGCTGACAGCATGATTCCGTTAATTGTAAATTACATTAAAGAACAGACTAAAATACATAACCAAAATAACGTTACTCGTACAAAAGCTTATTTAAAGTTTTACGATAAGTTTCCCGAAATTAAATGGTCATTCTTAGCAAGCATTGTATCGCGTAATGCTGGTTGGAATATGACGGATTTACAAAGTGATCCATATGTGCAGTTATTAAGTGAAGGTGAACGTAAATCGCTATATTTAACCTATGAAAGTATCAACTGGTATATATTTCAGGATGCATATCCTCAGCTGTTAATATATCAATTGTCAGAAGAAAAAGATACACCACTATTCTTCTTGTTAAAACATTTTCAAGTTTCTAGATATATAGAGGAGGAATGGTACCGATTCTACCGCCGCAGAGACAAGGAACGTTTGCTCTATGCTCAAATCATTAATGAACAAAATTTAATTGAACAACCAATTATGCAGCACCAGCCATATAAACGTAAAGTATTTAATACCATTCCATTTAGAGGTCAAAACATGGCCCATTATAATGCTGTCTTATTGCCAACAGAACAGGGTAAACTGTACGGCGATTTTGTTTCCCACTTCTTAAGTGTAAGTAAGAGAATTTCAATTGGTAAAAAGATTAGTAATATTTTATTTTATCCCTGTCTATATCCGTTATTTTATTCTTTTGCTAATAATGTTGAAATCACAGGTGATCGCAAGGAATATGAACAATTTATTAATGAACATACGACATCTGACAGTCACAATTTAACCAGTTTTTATCGTGATACGAAACATCAAATCAGTGAATATAGAGTAGATTGGTCATCTTACACAAAGATTAAAAGACGATGGTATAAAGAAGAGAAGATGAAACATCCGACACCAATTAATGAAACATACTATAAGAAGCGTCAATTAATTAAAAACATAGGATCAATTAAAGGGGTAATTAAACACGAGTCTGTCGAAAAAAGCTAAAGTATAAGAACCTTTGTTGGTTTCCTTCTTTGTTTGTCGTACGGGTAGGATTCTAAAAATATTTGCCTAAATAAGAAGCAAAGGAGGAGATGTCAATGAAGTACCCTAATAATAAGGAGTATTTATTAGAATCTCTACAACGTTTAGAAATGGAATTAGAGCATTTAAAGAAAAGAATGCAAATCGTAAACCCAGACTTTCGTAAGAAATAATAGCGTGGCGCAAAGATTCATGATAAAGTATGACTTGAAGGCAAGGTGATTCAAGTGATAGAATTTTTGCGACTAACTAGAGAGTTAAAGGATCAAGATGTAGAAGAAATCCATGATCGCTATTTTTATGATCGCAAGTTTGACCGTAAAAACTATGATGATTTTAATTTAATGAAAGAAGAAGCAACACCAATCTTTGAAAAAATTGAGAAGTGGGAAGACGATGCCAATGACCTGGTACATAAGCTGCCGATTTTCCCAAATCAAATTAAAAATACTAAAGATAATTTAGAAATTATGATTTTGCATAGTTATTTTAATGATGTGAGGAAGAAACGTTTCGTTGAACTTTATCAATCTGTAAAATATAATTTGAATTTAATTTTGGATGAACAACAGGAAGAATAGGGGAGAATATAACATGAAACAAAGTCTGTTAGTTAATGAAGCAAAGAGTATGCTAGATCAAGCTTATGTACCGTATTCAACTTTTCCGGTAGGGGCAGCTTTACTTACTAAAGATGGTAAAGTTTATAAAGGCTGTAATATTGAAAATGCAGCTTATCCAGTCACTTGCTGCGCTGAAAGAGTTGCGATTTTTAAAGCAGTTTCTGAAGGTGAGCGTGATTTTGAGTCATTGGCTGTCATTGCTAACACGTCTAGACCTGTACCGCCATGCGGGGCGTGTAGACAGGTGATGAGTGAGTTTTTCGACCCAGAAATGAACGTTTATATTAGTAATAAGGACCTTGAAGTTAAAGAGGTAAAAGTAAAAGAATTATTACCATTTTCTTTTAATCAAGATGATTTATCATCTGGCCAGGAAAAATAATGAAATATCCACATTAGAGCTAGTACAAACTAGCTCTTTTTTTGATATAATGAAAGTATGAATGTAAAATCAATAACTATAACAGGTTATAAACCACATGAATTAAATATTTTTAGTGACCAAGACGAAAAAGTTGGTATTATCAAAAAAGCTTTAAAAAGAAAGCTAGTTGAGTATTTGGATAATGGATTAGAATGGGTTATCTTATCTGGTCAACAAGGCGTTGAAACTTGGGCATTTGATGTATTACAAGAATTAAAAGAAATCTATCAAGTTAAAGTTGCACTCATACCGCCATTCAAAGACCAAGATCATATTTGGAAAGAAGATAAACAGAAAAAATATCAAACTTTGATACAACTGGCAGACTATTATCAACCTTTAAGTCAAAAATCTTATGAAAGCCCCAAACAGTATTTTGTTAAGAATAAATGGTTTATTGAAAAAACCGATGGGTGCATTCTTCTTTATGAAGAGGAATTTGGGGGCTCTCCGAAATATTTTTATGATTTAATATTAAAATATGAAGAGCAACATGAATATAATGTAACAATTATCAATTCATTTGATTTAGATGATCTTGCTAGAGAAATGCAAGAATTAAATCAAGATAACTTGAATGATGTGTAGGAGGAATTCGATGAAAACAAATTTAACGGGTCAGGAAATTTTGGACAAAGAGTTTAAAACGACAATCAGAGGTTATAATCAAGATGAGGTGGATGAGTTTTTAGATTTAGTCATCCAAGATTATGAAACACTTAATAAAGAAATAGAAACCTTAAAAGAAGAAAATCGAAAACTTAAGACAACTAGCAAACCAAATACAACAACTGCGACTTCTTCTCAGACTAAACAAAGAGGTCAGATCAACTATGATGTATTACAAAGATTATCAAACCTAGAGAAAGCCGTTTTTGGTAAACGATATAGTGAATAATCTGTTAAACATTACTAATGCAGGGACACCTGTTTTATGTTAAACTTTATAATTCAGGCATAAATAAGATGTTGTAGGTATAGACGTAATCGCTCTGTTTTACAGAGAGGAAAGTCCATGCTCACACAGGCTGAGAGGTTTGTAGTGATCGTGCTTGACGAAACCATAAGTCAAGGTAGTTAACTTAAGGTTAGCTAACGGCGGGGAAACAATCTAAGTCCTATATGGGATACGATTGGATTACCTTTAAAGTGCCACAGTGACGATTTTGATTGGAAACAATCAAAGTGGAACGCGGTAAACCCCACGAGTGAGTAACCCAAAATATGGTAGGGGCACTTTCAGCAGGGAATTCAACCTAGCTGAGAGGCAAGTATGACTTGTAGATAGATGGTTACGACTGGAGTACGAGGTTGACCGCCGCTAGTAGTACGAAGGTACAGAACATGGCTTACAAAATACCTACTGGTCACATCTTATTTATGCCTTACATATTATTGGGAGCTTATAAGTTCTTTGAAAGGAATGTAATCATTGTCACAGCCAATTAAGTTAATCGCAACAGCAGCAATGGGATTAGAATCAATAGTTAAAAACGAAATAAAACAGCTAGGTTATGAAAATATCCAAACAGAAAATGGGCGTGTGATGTTTGATGCAGATTTAGCAGGTATTGCAAGAAGTAATTTATGGCTTCGAACGGCAGATCGCGTCAAATTATTAATGGATGAATTCAATGCGTATTCTTTTGAAGAGCTATTTGAACAAACAAAGGCATTACCATGGGAAGAGTGGATTTCTAAAGAAGGATTTATACATGTAGTAGGTAAATCACATAAATCAAAACTATATTCCGTACCTGATTGCCAATCAATTGTCAAAAAGGCAATTGTATCAAGACTTCAAGAAGCGTATAGTTTAACATCAAGACTCGAAGAAACAGGTGCAAGATACAAAGTTGAAGTAGCAATTTTAAAAGATAAAGTTACTTTATCTTTAGATACATCAGGTTCAGGTTTACATAAACGTGGCTATCGCATTGGCCAGGGAGAAGCACCTTTAAAAGAGACACTAGCAGCTGCTCTCATTCAATTGACAAATTGGACACCTGATGATCCATTTGTAGATCCGTTTACAGGCTCCGGTACTATCCCAATTGAAGCTGCATTAATTGGACAGAACATAGCGCCAGGTTTTAACCGTGAATTTCAAGCTGAAGAATGGGATTCTATTCCTTCTACAGTTTGGGAACAGGCTCTTGAAGAGGCGGAAGACTTAGCGAATTATGATCAGCCATTAGATATTACTGGATCAGATATTAGTCATCAGTCTATCGAGATTGCCAAGCATAACGCAATGGAAGCTGGTTTGGCTGATTTAATTAATTGGAAACAAATGCAAGCAAAGGACTTTATGCCTAAATCTGAAAAAGGTTACTTAATAGGAAATCCTCCATATGGTGAACGATTGGGAGAGAAAGAGACGGTAGAACAAATCTACCAAGATTTAGGGCATATTATGTCATCTTATCCTAAATGGAGCGTATATATCATGACTTCTTATCAGGATTTTGAAAAGCAGTATGGACAAAAGGCAACTAAGAAACGTAAATTATTTAACGGATTTATTCAGACAAACTATTATCAATATTTTGGTAAAAAATAAATAATGGGGAGAGAATTAAATGAGTGGATCAACATATTCTTCAGTAGAACAAGAATTTTTGCAATATTATAAACAGATTGAATCTTATGCTGAAGCAATTAAATTGATGGCATGGGATTTAAGAACTAAAGCGCCTAAGAAAGGAGTTCACAGACGTTCAGAAACGCTTTCTTTTTTATCACAAAAAGTCCATGAATTAAAAACGTCAGATCAAGTGAAGACTTACATTGATGAGCTTAGAAATTCTGAAAACCAAGTCATTAAACGTTCAATCGAACTAGTTGAAAAAGATTATAATAAAACAAAAAAGATCCCTGTTGAAGAGTATAAAGAGTTTGTGGAATTAACCTCACAAGCCGAATCTGTTTGGACAGAGGCAAGAGAGAAATCTGACTTTGAAATGTTTAGACCTTATTTAGAAAAGATTGTTGCTTTTAATATTAAGTTTGCAGAGTACTGGGGATATAAAGAAAACCGATATGATGCACTTTTAGATGGTTTCGAACCAGGAGTGACGGTTAAGACATTAGATCAGGTTTTTCCTAAACTACGAGATGATTTAGGCAAACTCATTAAAAATGTTAATGAATCTAATAATAAACCTGACCCGAGTCAAATTTTGGCTAACTTTCCTAAAGAGAAACAAGAGCAGTTTTCGTTAAAAGTTCTTCATAAAATGGGGTATGATTTTGATGCAGGTAGACTAGATGAAACTGTGCACCCATTTGCCATTAATATTAACCATGATGATGTTCGAGTAACAACACGATACGATGAACAAGATTTTCGTATGGCTGTTTTTGGTACGATTCACGAAGGTGGACATGCATTATACGAGCAAGGGTTAAATAAAGACTTATATGACACGCCTGTGTGTGATGCAATCTCTATGGGCATCCATGAGTCACAATCATTATTCTGGGAAAACTTTGTTGGAAGAAATGAATCGTTCTGGGATCAATACTATGACTTATTTTTAGAATATGCACCAGATTCATTTAAGAATATACCTAAACATGAATTCTATCGTTCTATAAACGAAGTGAAACCAACATTCATTCGAATCGAAGCCGATGAGATGACTTACCCGCTTCATATTATGATTCGTTATGAGCTTGAAAAAGGTTTAATTAATGAAGAAATAGAAGTGAAAGATTTACCTAAATTGTGGAACGATAAAATGGAAGAGTACTTAGGTATTAGACCTGAAAATGATGCTGATGGAGTCCTTCAAGATGTTCACTGGTCAGGTGGAGACTTTGGATATTTCCCATCGTATGCTTTGGGTTATATGTATGGAGCTCAAATCAAGTCGGCTCTTGAGCAGGACGTTGATATTGACCAATCCATTCAAAATGATGATTTATCACCAATTAAAAATTGGTTAAACGAACATATTCATCGAAAAGGAAGTATGAAGGAACCATTAGATTTATTAAAAGAAGTGACAGGTGAAGGGCTTAACCCGAATTACTTAGTTCAATATTTAACAGAGAAGTACCAAAAAATTTATAATTGGTAAGCTTAAACCGAAGGCTATTCTTAATATAGAAGAATAGTCTTCTTTAGCATAAATTTATCGCTTAGGAGGGTAATACTTGGAAACATATTTACCGAATTTTAAGTTAGAAGGGAAACTAGCAGTTATTACTGGAGCAACGAAGGGAATTGGGCGAGCTATTGCCTTTTCATATGCTGAATCGGGGGCGAACCTTATTTTGATTGCTCGTAATGAGGAAGATTTACATAAGACGAGCCGCGTTATTCAAGACCAATATAATGTATCTGTTGATTATGTTGCTACATCAGTTACAGAATTAGATTTTCTTAAATCAAAATTACTAGAATTAACCGCAGGTCGTGGCATCGACATTTTGGTGAATAATGCAGGGATGAATATTCGTAGTGAAGCCCTTAAAGTAACCGAAAGTGAGTATCAGCAGATTATTGATACAAATATGAAAAGTGTACTGTTCCTGTCACAATTCGTTGCACAGAACATGATTGACCACAATATTAAAGGAAAAATTATTTCCGTTTCATCCGTTGCTGGTCAAACAGCCTTAAGAACAGGTGTTGTCTATGCCATGACAAAAGCCGCCTTAATTCAAATGACCAAAACTCTATCTTTAGAATGGGGCAAATACGGAATTAATGTCAATGCTATCGGTCCTTGGTATTTCCCAACAACATTAACTGAAAAGTTACTACAAAATGATCAATATGTGCAGGATATAGTAAATCGTACGCCTTTGAATAGAATTGGACGATTAGAAGAAATAGCCGGCCCAGCTGTGTTTTTGGCATCTGAAGCTAGTAATTATATGACGGGCCAAACTCTAATGGTAGATGGTGGAATGACCATTTATGGGTTTTAAAATTTAGTATGATTTTCCAACATAAGGGGGACATTAATAAATAGGGGAATAATTCTCTTATGAAAGAGGTTCGTTTATGTCCGTTATATATAGCATCGGGACTGCCGTTCCTAAATATGAATTAAAACAAGACCGCGCGAAAGAAGTTATTTCGACATTACTTACTGAAAAAAGACTATCTAAATATTTAGCAGTGTTTGATACTGCAGGGATTAATCAGAGATATTTTGTAACGGAACCTGAATGGTTTCAGAGTAAACACGGACTTTCAGAACGAAATCATTTGTATATGAAATACGGAATTGATTTAGCTGAACAGGCCGTATTCGATTGTTTTAAAAATCATGAACTACATATGAAAGATCTAGATGCTATTATATCAGTTACGAGCACAGGAATATTAACGCCACCTTTAGATGTCCATTTGATCAATCGTTTACCATTAAAGGATACTATTAGACGCTATCCCTTATTTGGTTTGGGTTGTGCAGGTGGGGGAGTAGCATTATCAAGAGCTCATGATTACCTTAAAGCAAATCCAACACACTCTATTATGATTGTAAACTGTGAGTTAGCCACAGTTGCATTTCACCATGATCATGTAGACCAACAAAATATTGTTGGTGCGGCTTTATTTAGTGATGGTGCAAGCTGTACGGTCCTACTTGGTCATGAACATCCTCTAGCGAAACAAAGAAAAGAGCCTAGCCTTTATATAAAATCGTCAAGTTCTAAACTATTGAAAGAAAGCATGGATGTTATGGGATGGGATATTAAAAATGATGGATTCTATGTTATTTTTTCAACCATTATTCCTAAACTTGTGCGTTCTTTTTGGAAAGATCACTTAGAGGAGTTTTTAATTAAAGAGCAGATTGATTTTAAAGAAATCGAATATATATTAGCGCATCCTGGTGGAAGGAAAGTATTAGAAGAAGTGGAGAAGATTATGTTTGACCATCAAATGCTCGATTATTCTAAAGAGGTCTTAAAACAATATGGTAATATGTCGTCACCGACTGTTTTATTTGTGATTAAACAAGCGTTAGAGAGTCGTCCTTTTAAACGTCAACACCATTTAGTAACTGCATTAGGACCAGGCTTTACTTCAGAAATATTGCTGATGGAGTGGAAATGATATGGTGTATCTGTTTATACTGATATATTTAATCATACTTCGTGTATTTGAATTACTGATTGCTAAGTCAAATGAAAATTACCAGAAAGCTAAGGGCGCCATTGAAATTGAAGACCCGTATTATAAACACATAATCATTACGCATGTTCTTTTTTTTGTTTTCTTAATAATAGAAAGCTTTCTAAATCATAGTTGGAATAGAGATGCATCCATCATTGTTTTCTCTTTATTTATCTTATTACAGACCTTTAGATTTTGGAGCTTATGGTCATTAGGACGTTATTGGAACACGAAAGTGATTGTGTTACCAGATGCAAAAGTTGTTGACAGAGGCCCTTATAAATGGATTAAACATCCAAATTATTGGATCGTCGGATTAGAGTTATTAGTTATATCTTTATTATTCTACGCTTATATTACTGCTATAATATTTGTTAGTGCACATTTATGGTTAATGACGAAGCGAATACCTTTGGAAAACAGAGCGCTTAAACAGTATTTTATAAATAAATAAGGGGAGAGGGTTTAGTTGATTATTTCGGTACAAGAAGCTCACGAATTAACGTTGAAAGAAAATGTTGTCTTCGCAGACTGTCGATATGATTTGAAGGATGAAAACTGGGGAAAAGAAATGTTTCATCAAGGTCATATACCAAATGGAGTGTATTTCGATCTTAATAAAGATTTAAGTGGCCAGGTCAAGAATCACGGTGGCCGACATCCGCTTCCTAACATAGAAACTTTTAAAACCAAGTTAGCCACTAAAGGAATCCACCGGGAGACGACGGTTATTGTTTATTGTCAAAATAGAGCATTTTCATCTAGAATGTACTGGTTATTAAAATTCATTGGACATCCTACAGTTTATTTAATGAATGGTGGCTTTGAGGAATGGAAGCAATCAGGATACCCTGTTAGCCAGAGTGAGTTAAATAAAACTGCTAATCAATATGGAAATAGTGAAATAAAAGAAGACCTAATTGCAGACATGTATTATGTGAAAGAAAATAAGGATAGGGATTCTGTCACATTAATCGATTCTAGAAGTTACGATCGCTATATTGGAAAACATGAGCCTATAGACCGAAAAGCTGGACATATTCCAGGTGCCATTAATTCAGAATGGACCAACATATTAAATGATCAACACCAATTTAAATCCCAAGATGAGTTAATCAACTATTTCTCAACTTATCAGGACGCTGAAGAAATGATCGTGTATTGCGGTTCAGGTGTCACAGCAACGCCGAATGTAGTTGCTTTATGGCTAGCAGGTTTCGACAATGTGAGGCTATATGTAGGAAGCTTTAGCGATTGGATTAGTTATGATGAGAATGAGATAGCTAAAGAATAGAAATAGAAGATGACACTGAAGAAAAATGGCTTATTTAAAAACGAATAATGGGTGTTATTTGACGTAGCTAAAAATGAAGACGAATGTTAGGAGGAACTTAATCCTAATATTCGTCTTCTTGTAGGTTAAGACATATTTTATGCCAACCTTTTTTATTAATTATGGAACTTTTTTGCCAAATACATGAATGGGGTATCAAGAGCTGCAACGATAAACTTAATCAAGTAAGTACTAAAGAATATCTCTACCCAAACATTAGGATCAGTCAATAATATTCCCCAGAATGCAATAACAGTAAAGATTGCGGTATCAAGCAACTGACTTAACATTGAACTAACGTTATTTCGAACCCATAAAAATCGATCGGAAGAAAACTTACGCTTGAGTTTCGAGAAAATATAAACGTCAGCATTTTGACTAACGATATAGGCTAATAAACTTCCAATTGCAACTTGGGGAACTAAATCAAATAACGTCATGAGGGCATCATTTACTTGATCTGATTCGGAAGGTTCGAATCTTAACGCTATTTGCATGACAAGCGTCATTGTTATTAACGTATAAAAACCCAACCAGACTGCTTTTTTTGCTTCCTCTTTTCCGTATTTTTCATTTAGAATATCGGTTGCTAAAAAGATTGAGCCATATACAATATTCCCTAATGTAGCGGTCACACCAAAGAGTTCAACCATTTTCAACACTTGTAAATTGGCAACTACCGTAGACATTCCAATCCACACTAGTAAGCCATTCTTACCAAAAATCCGATAAATAAAAATCAAAAGAAGAAAATTAATAAGTGCAAAAACAATCCATAATACTTCATTTGTCATCGTCATCATCTCCTTAGTTTTGATATCGCAGGATTTTTCGAACTGCGCTTTGCACAATAGATTATATAATATTACAGAATGAAAATATTTTCAAGTTGCCTACACGAAAAAAGCCGGCAGCATAAGCCGCCGACTTCAAATATATTTAATATTTATTTTTTTACAACGTTAGATGCTTGTGGGCCACGGTCGCCTTCGACAATTTCGAATTCAACTTCTTGACCTTCTTCTAAAGTTTTGAAACCTTCTTGTTGGATTGCTGAATAGTGTACGAATACATCGTCGCCACCTTCAACTTGGATGAAACCATAACCTTTTTCTGCGTTAAACCATTTTACTACACCGTTTTGCATGATACAAAATCCTCCTAAAACTTTCACCTAAATGGTGCTTAATTTCACAATAAGTATGCAGATATAAAAATAAGACAACTCCTATAGAAATGAAGGATCATAAATCAATTCTTCACTTCTATAGAAGTTGCCCAATTCATGATACCTCACATCTTTATTGCACTTATAAGTATAACTGATTCACATAGACAACGTCAAGCAAACTTAGATATACTACTAATAAGAAATTAACGGTAGGAGAGATAAATTGATACATATAGGCTTAACTGGTTGGGGAGACCATCCAGCAATACATGAACAAAACGATATGTATAAAAATAAATTAGCCGCCTATGCCTCTCACTTTCCTGTTGTTGAATTAGACGCTGCCTTTTACAGTATTATGAGTCAAGAACAGTATGATAGGTGGGAGAAGCAAACACCTCGTAATTTTTCATTCGTTGTGAAGGCTTTTCAAGGATTTACTGGACACGATAGACAACATTACACACGCAAAGATGTAAAATCGATGATTGATGAGTATAAGAATGGATTAACTCCTTTAATAAATAAAAATAATTAAATTGTATTTTATTTCAATTTCCACCTTGGTTTAAATTGTCAAAAGAAAATATAAACCGTTTAAGATTTATAAGAGAGCAATTTGACCAATATGATCTTGCATTAGAATTCAGAAATCGAACCTGGTTTGAAGAGTCTATACGAGGATCCACTTTAAAATTTATGCAGGAAGAAGGCTGGATTCATTCTATTTGTGACGAACCACAAGCTGGGGAGGGATCTGTTCCAACTGTACCAGTTGTTACGAATAAAAGTAATACATTAATACGTTTTCACGGAAGAAATGTAATAGGTTGGAATCAAAACGGAAATGAAAATTGGAGAAAAGTAAGGTTTTTATATCGTTATAATGAAGAAGAGCTAACAGAGTGGAAAAATAGGATTCAAAAATTAAAAGAGAACAGCGATCAAATTACTGTCCTCTTTAATAATAATTCTGGCGGAGGTGCTTATTACAATGCTAAACAGCTTCAACATTTACTTCATATACAATATGAAGATTTGAACCCAAGTCAAATGAATTTGTTTTAAATTATTTAGCGATACGTTTAGCTCCTAAATATCTAGCACTCCAATAAGAATTACTTAAATTGCTAATCGTAACACCGTTACTTAAGCCAGCATGAATAAAATTGCCATCGCCCAGATATATGCCAGCATGGGATGGGCCAGGTTTATACGTTTCAAAGAAGACTAAATCACCAACGCTAGGCTTTTCAACAGTTTGACCAGAGTAATAAATTGCGTCAACTGTTCTTGGAATTGAAATTCCGTGTTGTTTAAAAACATATTGCAAATATCCACTACAATCAAAACCTGATGGAGAGGTCCCTCCCCAAACATACGGTGAGCCTATATATGTTCTTGCAGTCTGAATTAATGTTCCAGAGGAAGCTTTGGGTTCTGCTTTTTTTTGTGGTTTAGTTTTAACCTTTTTAACTGCTTGTTGAACGTTTGATTGGCTTTGCTCCGATTGCTGAGTTTGTGATTCTGACCGAGTTTGTGTGACTTGAACGATTGGTGTATAATCCGATAAATCTAAATCCAATTGATAGGCTTTACTCATTCTCTCCAACGCTTTTTTAGTGGCAGGGCCAGCAATTGAATCAATTTTATCTTTGTAAAAACCATAATGATCTAATGCTTTTTGAACTTGCCTAACACGATTTGATTGTTCACCATATTGTATTTGTTCTCCTAGTGTCTCGATTATTTCCTTATAATGTGTATCTAGTTCTTCTTCTAATTTTAAATAAGTTGTTTCATCCGCTTCACCTGTGGCATTTATATCATTTTGCTTCTGAAATTGCTTAAGTGCATGTTCGGTTAAGGCATCATATTTAGGAGTGTAGTCTCCTTGATAAAAGTTCAGCGTTTTAAGTTTCTTTTGTAAATGAACGACAGCTTCGTGATGCTCACCATATGATAATTTTTGAATCTCTTCAAATTGTTCTTTAGTTATAGCATCTACAGGTAAAGTGAAGGCGAGAGGGGAGCTAATTGCAATACTTCCTGCCATAGTGCTCATCACAAGTGATTTTTTCTTTTTCTTTATAACCATCTAACCAACACCTTTTCTAATTTTTGATGTTGGTATTATATGAGCCTAGTTTGCAACTATGACAGGACAGTCTTATTTGTTACAATATAGTAAAATAAAGTGGGAGGCTAACTATGTTACATACGAATGAAAATCAATATTTAGAATTATGTAAACATGTCTTAAATAAAGGCTCTGATCGAGGAGATCGCACAGGAACTGGAACACGGTCAATTTTTGGTCATCAGATGAGGTTTAATTTAGAAGAAGGCTTCCCACTTCTGACAACGAAGCGAGTACCTTTTAAATTAATTGTTAGCGAGTTGCTTTGGTTTATTAAAGGTGATACCAATATTCGTTATTTACTCGAGTATAACAATAACATTTGGAATGAATGGGCGTTTAAGAATTGGATTGAAAGTAGTGAATATGATGGGCCAGATATGACCGATTTTGGACTTAAAGCTCAAGAAGACCCTAATTTTAATGAACAATACCTTAAGCAGATGGAACGATTTAAACAAATGATTTTAGAAAATGAAGAGTTCGCTCAAAAATTTGGTCATTTAGGCGATGTATACGGTAAGCAATGGCGTCATTGGAAAACATCGCAGAATGATACCATTGATCAATTAGCAGACGTTATTAATAAAATTAAAACATCACCAGAATCTAGAAGACTTATTGTATCAGCATGGAATCCAGAGGATGTTCCATCAATGGCACTGCCGCCATGCCACACTTTGTTTCAGTTCTATGTACAAGATGGAAAATTATCATGTCAACTTTATCAAAGAAGCGGTGATATCTTCCTAGGTATTCCATTTAATATTGCAAGTTATTCTTTACTTACACATTTAATTGCACATGAATGTGGATTGAAAGTCGGTGAATTCATACATACAATTGGTGATGCTCATATTTATCATAACCACTTTGACCAAGTAAAAGAGCAGTTATCAAGAGACCCAAGGCATTTGCCGTCGCTGTCAATTAATAGTGAAGTAACATCCGTGTTTGATTTTGAAGTTGAAGATATTAAAATTGAAAATTATAACCCTCACCCTGCTATTAAAGCGCCAATTGCGGTTTAGGAGTTGAATAACATGTTATCATTTATAGTCGCGATGGATGAAAATAATGTCATCGGAAAAGATAATGACTTACCTTGGTATTTACCCAATGACTTAAAATACTTTAAAAAAATGACATCGGGTCATACCATAATCATGGGTCGAAAAACATTTGAATCAATTGGAAGACCTTTACCCAATCGAAAAAATATTGTTCTGACCAGAGATCAACAATACAAAGCTGAAGGATGTACAGTCATTCATTCAGTTGATGAGTTAGAGTCTTATCTACATGAGGATGAAGTGTTTTTGATTGGTGGAGCTGAATTATTTAAAACTACATTACCTAAGGCTGATCGCTTATATATCACCCGTATTCATGCCACATTCGATGGAGATACATTTTTTCCGAGAATTGATTTATCAGAATGGGAAGTTATAGATGTAACTAAGGGCGAGAGCGATGAAAGAAATCAGCATGAGCATACTTACTATGTTTATGAGCGTAAACACAATAAAAAGTGAACGTTTTATAACAGTGTGCTAAAAGATTTGCAAATCATACTTAAATCAGCGACAATAGAGTTGTTAAATAATTAACGGAAGGTGTTATCATGTCAATAGGTTTACCAGGATTAATACTGATTATATTAATTCTTTTAATCATATTTGGACCGAAAAAATTACCAGAACTTGGTGAGGCTTTAGGTAAAACTTTAAAAGAATTTAAGCATTCTACTAAAGGGTTAACAGATGACGATGATTCAACAAAGAATAAGACTATTGACCATCAGTAACCTTTTCAAGAACGGGGTGATTGAATGAATCCTGCAAACATAGGAATACCAGGGTTAATTTTAATAGTAATTGTGTTATTAATCGTTTTTGGCCCATCAAAATTACCTGAGATTGGACGTGCTTTTGGATCTTCTTTAAAGGAATTTAAAAAGGCGACAAGCGATTTAATGTCAGATGATCAAAATAAAAATGATCAGAAAAATGATCACATCTCTGATTCAAATGATTCTAAGAAATAATAAGGTGTAAGGGGGAATCCTTACATCTTATTTTATGAAAGATAAAGGATGAAACTCATGGAAGAACAACAACATTCTCATGAAGAACAAGAGGTTATGGACTGGACGGAACACCTAGGTGAACTAAGGAAACGTTTAATATGGACATTAATTATTTTTGTCATTTCCTTTGGTGCTGGCTTTATATATGTAGAGGAAATCTATCGCTTTATGGAGCGAGATGTTGATTTTACATTAAATGTGCTAAGTCCATTTGAAATCATATGGATTTATATCATAATTGCTACAATTACTGGCATTATTGTAACGTTACCATTTTTTGCTTTTCAGCTATGGCTGTTTATTAAACCTGGGTTGACCTCACACGAACGAAAAGTTAGTTTAATGTATATCCCGGCTTTATTTATATTATTTTTAGTCGGTCTATTATTTGGTTACTTTGTGATAAAAGATTTAATTTTACAATTCTTATTAAATCTTGGTGATGGTTTAGTTAATGAAATGTTTACGGCAGCCAACTATTTTAAGTTTATATTGCAAATTACGTTACCATTTGCTGTGTTCTTTGAAGTGCCTTTAATTGCCATGTTTTTAACTAGCTTAGGAATTATTGAACCATCATTCATGAGAAAAACAAGAAAGTATGCATACTTAGTATTAGTCATTCTAGGTACTATGTTGTCACCACCAGATTTCATCTTACAATTACTTGTTGCTGCTCCATTAATCATTCTTTATGAGATTGCAATATTAATGTCGTCGGTCGTGTACAAACGCCGAGTAAAGCAGTTAGAGAAATTAAATGACGAATAGGATGGTGTAAGTGAAGTCGTTTTATCATTATATGATGAGATATAGAGGAATGCGAGATCCGTCAAATCCATATAAATTATTAGCAGATTGGATGTTTGAAGATCATGATTTTCCTAAACATTCAACTAATCATGATGAAATTAGCCAATACTTAGAATATAACCCACCATTTACTGAAGCATTATCAACCTTTGACGAATTGTGGGAGGAATATATTCAAAACAAATAACCAGGTGACGGTCACCTGGTTATTATTTCATTAAATGAGAGATTGTTTCGTTTGGTTTAGCAGTATGCGCTACCAACGATGATTAATAGAATGAATAACACTACAATTAAAGTAAATCCACCGCCGTAATTTTGGCCCATGTTTCATTCCCCCTTTTCGTTTCACTTGTAACGTATGCGTATATAACAGAACTTGTATGGGCAATTAATACTACAACTAGACATTAGTGGATAGAAGCCTTTGCATTCCACCTACTACCATTTCACATGGTATAATATTATTAAAATAGTTAAATATGAGGTGATGGTAATGGCAACACCTTTTACAATGGAATGGAGATTAATCACAAATGGGGAAGAGAAACGTGTTCAAGAAGATGACGATATTTTTGAGATCACATTTGAAGGTTACAAGTTATTTCCTGTTGATGAGACGGTCAATGTTATGCGTAAACCTGGTTCTAATCAACAGGGAGCGGCAAAAGTTTTAAAACTCGTCTTTGAAAATCGACAAACTATTTGTCGTTATCAGTTATTATCGTTACATTCTGTCAATTAATGGCGAGTTTATTGTCGAAACAAGCCTTATTCTGCGCTTTCCCAGGAAATGAACAGGGGGAATAGGATTGGAAATCGCATCAGATTGGCATGACTTATTAGAAAGAGAAGTTAAACAACCCTATTTTAAATATTTACTTAATAATGTTGAAAGGGAATATCAAAACGCTTCTGTTTTTCCGCCAAAAAACCAAATGTTTCGAGCATTTAATTTAACAACTTTTCAAAACACAAAAGTTGTAATCTTAGGGCAGGATCCATATCACGGGAGGGGACAAGCTAATGGCCTTAGCTTTTCAGTTAACAAAGGAGTGACTATTCCTCCTTCTTTAAAGAATATTTATAAAGAATTAGTGAGTGATATAGGTTGCTATTTTCCTGAACATGGTGATTTAACTAAATGGGCAGCTCAAGGTGTATTATTATTAAATACCGTATTAACTGTTAGGGAAAGTAAGGCTCATTCACACAGATCCCTTGGATGGGAAACATTCACAGATCGAATTATCTCGCTTTTAAATGATGAAAAGGAACATCTTGTTTTTATACTTTGGGGGAAACATGCACAGAAGAAGGGGAATATGATTGATCAAAGTCGACATTTAGTCCTTACATCCCCACATCCTAGCCCTTTGTCGGCTCATAGAGGATTTTTTGGAAGCAGACCATTCTCTAATACAAATGCTTATTTAAGCCAGTACCATCAATCAACAATTAATTGGTGTTTATAAAAATAATGTTATTTGCCTAAACGGGTTACTCGTCTATTTCGTAGTATATATAAGAATAAGAAGGAGGAATAGGCGATGGATCCGTTTGACTTTCAATCACAACAACATTGGCATCAGAATCCGTACGGACTTGAATCATTTTATCAGCCAATGCCACAAAGAAGAGGGTTGAATCAAGTTTTTCATAAATTGTTAGGTAAAGGTCATAACCCTTATGGCAGAATACCACAAGCGCCATTTTTATCTGGGCCTGGAATGACAACTAAATATACTCAGCTATATGAAACGCTTAACCACATCCAAAAAGGTTTGGGATTAATTCAACAAGTATCACCATATATTAAACAATATGGGCCTTTTGTGAAAAACTTACCGATGTTTGTTGATATGGTGAAAATTATGATGGAAAATGATGATGAGGCTGAAGATCAGCAATATTTTGATCACCATGAGGAAGATGATATACACGATCATCACGATCAAAATAAGTCTCATCAAAAAATTAATAATGACTATGGAGAAAATGAACATCAACACACCAAGAAAAAGACAAATGCTAAAAAAGGTGAATTACCAGGACCTAAACTATATATCTAGAGGTGATTAAGATGTCCCAATTAGAAAAGGCTACATTTGCTGGAGGTTGTTTCTGGTGCATGGTAGAACCATTTGATCGTAGGCCAGGTATTGAAGAAGTCATATCTGGCTACACTGGTGGTCATACTGAAAATCCGACTTATGAAGAAGTTTGTTCTGAAACAACCGGTCATGTGGAAGCAGTTCAAATTATATTTAATCCAGAAATTTACCCATACCAGCAGTTATTAGAGGTTTACTGGCAACAAATTGACCCTACAGATAATCAAGGTCAATTTAACGACCGTGGAGAATCTTATAAGCCAGTCATCTTCTATCATAATGACCATCAGAAACAACTCGCAGAGGAATCAAAGAAAAAAATAGAGGAGAGCGGAAAATTTAATAAACCAATTGTGGTTGAAATTCGTCCCTCTGAAACATTCTATCCTGCCGAGGAATATCATCAAGATTATTATAAAAAGAATGCTTTTCACTATAAAATGTATAAAAAGGGGTCAGGAAGAAAAGGGTTTATCGAGGAAAATTGGTCAAAAAAAGATCAAGATACGTTAAAAGAACAATTATCAGACATTCAATATAAAGTAACACAAGAAGATGCTACTGAAATTCCTTATCAAAACGAATACTGGGACCATGAGGAAGATGGCATTTATGTTGATGTAGTTAGCGGCGAACCGCTATTTTCCTCAAAAGATAAATATGATGCCGGTTGTGGTTGGCCAAGCTTTACGAGACCAATTGCCCAATTAGAAGAAAGTTTAGACACCTCTCATGGTATGAGACGAATAGAAGTGAGAAGTAATTATGCGGATTCTCATCTTGGGCATGTTTTTGATGACGGGCCTGCTAGTGAAGGCGGAATGAGATACTGTATTAATTCTGCAGCACTTAAGTTTATCCCGGTTGACCGTCTAGAAGAAGAGGGTTATGGTAAATATAAAGTGTTATTTGTGGAAAATCAATAAGAGGTGAAAGTATGATTCATAAAACTTGGTATGATCATGAAACGATTAAACAAATCAAATGTACAAACACGAAAGCTAAAAAATTCACTGTAGAAAATGTGTTAACACCAGAAAAAGTATATGATGTTAAAAACGAAACGGACGAGTTTTATTTTATTGTAGATGATTCAGGTAAAATGGGCGGGTTTTTAAAAGATTATTTTAAGGAAGTCTAATGACAAGCAGTTTTCAGCTAAGGTTGAAAACTGCTTTCTTTGACTTAACTTGACATACTAAATTATAATTTAGCTTGAAATCAAGATTTTTTTTAGGAGGCCAACCTAATGAAATATATTTTTCGAGAGGGCAATAGTGAACAGACTTTACTCTTATTACACGGAACAGGAGGAAACGAGGAAGACTTATTACCATTGTCTGATTTGATTGATCCTGAAGCCAATGTTTTAAGTGTTCGAGGTAATGTAAATGAAAACGGAATGAATCGCTTTTTCAGAAGATTAGCTGAAGGAGTATTTGATGAAGAGGACTTAATTCAAAGAACTAATGAATTAAATCATTTTCTAGATGAGAAAAGCAAGGAATATGGATTTGATCGAAATCAAATTTATGCTGTTGGATATTCAAATGGAGCAAACATTGCGGGAAGCTTATTATATCATTTTCAGAACAGCTTAAAAGGCGCCATGTTGTTTCACCCTATGGTGCCTAGGAGAGGAATTGATTTACCTAAACATGATGAAGTCAAAGTGTTTATTGGTGCGGGAGAAAATGATCCGATTTGCCCAGCCTCAGAAGCTGAAGATTTAAAAAGCATGTTAGAATCGTCCGGGATAGAGGTTGAACTGTTCTGGACAAACCTAGGTCATCAATTAACACGTGATGAAGTAGATGCTGCAAAAGAGTGGTATCAACAGTTGAACTAATAATAAGAGACAGGGACAAAACATTTGTTAACCTAGAAAAAGACGAATATTAGAGAGCGAGTGACTCCTAATATTCGTCTTCATTTTTTTGCTACGTCAAAATGCTTCGC